>JALYMU010000385.1 GCA_030773595.1 Actinomycetota bacterium
TGGGCTTCATGTGGGCCCACCCCGGCAAGCAGCTGCTGTTCATGGGGCAGGAGTTCGCGCAGGAGAGCGAGTGGAGCGAGAGCCGGTCGCTCGACTGGTGGCTGCTCGACCTGCCCGACCACCGTGGCGTCGCGCTGCTGGTGAAGGAGCTCAACGCCGTCTACAAGGCCACTCCGGCGCTGTGGACGCAGGACGTCGACCCGGCCGGGTTCTCCTGGATCGACGCCAACGACGCTCCCGGGAACGTGTTCTCGTTCCTGCGCTTCGGCAGCGACGGGTCCGCGCTGGCGTGCATCTCGAACTTCGCGGGCACGCCGCACGACGACTACCGCCTCGGCCTGCCGTGGGCGGGGACGTGGAGCGAGGTGCTCAACTCCGACGCGCCGGACTATTACGGCAGCGGGGTCGGCAACCTCGGCTCCGTCGAGGCCCGCTCGGACGGCTGGCACGGGCAGCCGGCGTCGTCGTCGCTGCGCGTGCCGCCGCTCGGAACGGTGTGGTTGCACAGCCCGGGGCCGGGCTGAGCCAGCTAGCACCCGCCGCTGTCCCACCCGCTCCCACGAACGTGCCTGAGAAGGCAACCCTGTGCTGACCGTCGACCAGGACCCGCCGACGTGGGCATGGACGCCGACCGCCTGGCGCGCATCGACACCCGTCTCGCTCGGTACGTGGACGAGGGGCGGCTCGCCGGCTGGCAGGTGCTGGTCATGCGGCGCGGCCAGACGGTGCACTCGTCGGTCCACGGCTCGCGGGACCTCGAGGCGGGTCTGCCGGTCGAGCCCGACACACTGTGGCGGATCTACTCGATGACCAAGCCGGTCACCGCGGTGGCCGCGATGCAGCTCTACGAGCAGGGGCTGGTCCGCCTCAACAACGAGGTCGCGCGCTACCTGCCGGAGTTCGCGGACATGCGCGTCCTCGTCGGCGGGAACGCGGAGCAGCCCAAGACGGTGCCTGCGACCGAGCCGGTGCGCCTGTGGCACCTGCTGACGCGCACCGCCGGCCTCACGTACGCCTTCACCCGCTCGAGCGTGCTCGACGAGATGTACCGCGCCCGCGGCGCCGACCAGCTGGTCGACTGGGAGGCCGATCTCGCGGAGATGTGCCGCCGCTGGGGCTCGCTGCCGCTGCTGTTCGAGCCGGGCACGGGCTGGAACTACGCGGTGGCGACCGACGTGCTGGGGCGCGTCGCTGAGGTGGTGAACGGCCAGCGGCTCGACGATGTCTTCGCCGAGCGGATCTTCGCCCCGCTCGGGATGAAGGAGACGCGGTGGTGGGTGGACGCCGACGACGCCGGCCGCCTGGCGGCTCTCTACGTGCCGCATCCCGCGACCGGGCAGGCGGTGCGCTACGACGAGCTCGGCCGCCATTCCTTCGAGCGACCGACGATGCTGTCCGGCGGTGGAGGACTCGTTTCGACGGCCGCCGACTACGCCCGCTTCACCTCGATGCTCGTCCATGGCGGCGAACTCGAGGGCGAGCGCGTGCTCGGACCTCGGACGCTGGCGTACATGACGCGCAACCACCTGCCCGGTGGCGGCTCGCTCGCCTCGCTCGGGCGCGGGCAATTCGCGGAGACGACCTACGACGGCATCGGGTTCGGGTTGGGCTTCGGGGTGTCGGTGGACCCGGTCGCGACAAGGGTGACCGCGACGCCGGGCGAGTTCACGTGGGGCGGCCTCGCGAGCACGGCGTTCTGGGTCGACCCGGTCGAGCAGGTGACGGCGCACTTCTACACGCAGCTGGTGCCGTCCAGCACGTTCCCGATTCGGACGGAGCTGCGGCAGCTGGTGTACGCGGCGTTGGTGGGGTAGGCGCCGGCAATACCTTGTTCACCTGCCATCCATGTGTCGGTGACACTTCATCAGGGAAGCGCGCAGTGCGGTAGGCGTCGACGGGCAGACGCTGGTCTGTGGCACCTCTTGTCTGAGGAGCCGCAGACGGCGACGCCGACTACCTACCGAGTGCAAGAACCTACGCACGAGGACCGGTCGAAGCTCGCTCGTCTGCCGCGCTGTTGACAGTCGTCCTCGTCACCTCAGTCACTGTTCTCCTGAGATGCTCGTCCGCACAGGGCGACTACTCGCGCACGCCCTGGTCTTCGCCCTGGTGACGGCCCCGTTGTTGTCGGGCTTGCTCATGTACGGCGCCTGCTGGAGTACCGTGCCCTTGACGCGCCGGCCCCGACATCGACCTCCGATGCGCCGACTGGGAAGTGGATGTCGCAACGACCTTCGTCGCGTTGGCAGAGCCTATCGAGATGCTCCAGCGATCAGTGCTGGTCAGCAACTACACCTCGGACATTCGCCCGTACCATCACAGAGCTCGGAATGCGTCAATCGATGGGCCGCACCGATCTGTTACGACTGCCCCATGCCGAAATCGTTCTTCGCCGCCCTCAAGAACGAACGAGTCAAGCGGACCGTCTACCCGACCAAGGAACGCGCCCGCGCGGACATCACCCGCTACATCGAGCTCTGGTACAACCCGCGACGACTCCACTCGAGCCTTGACTACAAGACGCCACAAGAAGCACTGGATCAGTGGAAAGACGAGCACCCAGCTGCATAGGATAACTATTCAGCGTGGTCCGAAAAGCGCGGGGCAGATCACACCGCGGTGAGCGTTGCCGCTACTCGAGCATGCTGGCTGACCCGGCCAAGCGTCACTTGGCCGTGGTCCGGCTTTCGCTCGCCGCGCCAGACGAGGACGTGGCTGGAGCGTGTCTCGCCGAGCTGATCGGGGCTGGCGACCGTGGCCTGCTCGTGGGACTCAACTGCGCAGCTTCAGGCGGTCCGCGAGTGCGCGGACGGCGAGCGGAGCGGGCCAGTCCTGAGGCACGGTCCACACTTCGGCCGGGATGTCCGACAGCGCTTGCTTCAAGATCGCCGCCTCCTGCTCCTCAACGGTCCGCAGAACGGCCTCCGCCTCGGCACCCAGGACCGCTCGCAGCCGCGAACGCTGCTGTCGGAGGACTTCCCTGGCGATGTCCCCGACGGAGGACGCCTCGAGGGCCGACGCGCTGAGGTTCGCCGCCGATCCGCCACGCTGAACGACCACGATCCGGCGCACCGGGATCGGGCCCGCTGCAGCGGCGCCACCAACGTCCCCGTAGGACAGCGGCAGCGACGGTGCCACCCAGCCACCGGAGGCACGGGCGGCTGCCGCCAGAGCGGTCAGGCGCAGGCGCTTGTGAGCAGGAAGTGCACTCACCGCCGCCGGGGCCGTCCAGCGCAAGTCGGGGTAGACGCGGAGGCGACGGGGCCAGGACCGGACCGCGCCGCTGGCGTCGATCAATACCTGGTCGTCGCCCAAAGCGAGGTAACCTGCGGCGAGGGCCCGGGCGACGACCGACGTCTTGCCGGAGCGTGACCGACCCAGGACAACGACGGCTCCCTCCTCGTCGGCCAAAGCGGCAGCCGGCAGCAGGACGTGACCGGCTCGCGGCGCGGTGAGCGAGACGAGCGGCTCCACGACGAAGCCCTGCACGAGCGAGAGCCCGAAGCTGCGCGGAGCGCCGGCCAGGACCACGCTCGACGTCAAAGGGCGGCCAAGGGGACCGACCGCGACCGCCCACCGGACCGTCTTGTGGCCACCAGCCGGCACATCCGCAGGCAGCCGCGCAGCGAAGCCGACCTCGACCCGCACATCGGGCGCTCCGGCCGCATGGCCGTCGACACGGGAGGCGCCGTACTCCGCCGCGAAGTGGCGACGAGCCGTCCGGCTGCCGCAGACGGCGACGACCAAGTCGGGCGCGGGTGAGTAGGTGTCCGTCGTCTTGGTCACGCCGACATCGCGGGCAGGGCGTCGAGAATGCGGCGGGGGTCGCCGGGGAAGGGGCAGGCGACCCGCAGCACCGTCGGCGCTGCGCCGAAAGTCCGCGACAACAGTTGCTGCTCGCGGCTGAGCGACGCCTCACGGGCACCGTCGCGCCCCGTCAGACCAGAGTAGGCGCCTCGTTCTTGCAGATCGAAGAACGCTCGACGCTCGTAGGCGGCGGAACGCGCGAGGCGGTCCGCCGCCCACACGGCATCGGCTTCCTCGACCTCGACGGCGCCAGTGGTGCCCGTGGTCAGCACGAGGACGGCCCGCAGCGGCACGTGACGTGCCGGGTCGGAGGTGTCCCCGTACGCAGCCCGCACTCGGGACGGTCGCACGCTGACGCGGTCCCCGAGATCGGCCGCGCGCTGCAGTCCGTGTCGAGCGAGCGCGGCGATCCGAACCGCCCCTTGCCCGTTGCCTGGGCCACCGATGGCCTTCTTGAGGGCGCCGGACGTGCCAAGGCGTGCCCTCGCGGACCCGGGAAGTGACGACCGCAGGACCGGCAGGGCGTCCAGGGCCCAACCCCGGACGCCTACGGCGACCGGGAAGGCCGAGACAAGACCGTCGTTGCCGGCCACTGACCACTTGTCGCTGAGGAAGCGTGCGCCGCTCTCGACAAGGGCCAGAGCGACCTCCGTCTTGCCGGTCTCGGACCAGCCGGCGATCAGAACGGCACCACCGTCGTGCTCGACGGCAGCGGCGTGGACGGCGACGGCGTCGTGGCGGTGCAGGCCGTGCTGCAGTGACGGGCGGACGAGGTCGGTCCAGCACGTCGTGAGGGGGAGCCCAGGCTCCAGGGCGATCTCCACTTCGTCGTCGCTCATGCTCGGCACGGACGCCCACCGGTTGCCATAGCACGCGAGCAGCCGGCCCTCGCGGTCCTGCGCCGTCGTCATGCCGTCACGCGCCGGACCATGCACCTCGACAAGTTCCGACCGCAGCACCGGTGGCATGCCTGCTAGTGACACGTCCGGCCGCAAGTGGGTGGCACCAGGTGCAAAGGGGTCGAGGTGGACCTGCACCGCCCGCTCCTGCGCCTCGTCGAGGTCGGTTGTTTGCACGGCCAGGCGTCTCGCGAGGTCCCACGCGCGTCCCGAGGCTGTCGTCATGGGAGGGAGCGTACGGAGCCGCGCCGGTCGGAGGCTGTAGTCCTCGGCCGTCCTCCTCAGGAGGACCGCGTCGTCTCGGATCTCAGACGTACCGTCGAGCGGTAATGCCCCGACGCCTGCACCGCACGCCGTGAAGCGCGCCGTGCAGCCGTGCCGCTCCAAGACGGACCTCAAGCACTCGACCCGGCGCTTCGAGGTCTTCACTGACTACGCCCCCGCGGGTGACCAGCCGGCCTGCGAACGACGGGCTGCATCGGCTCGGGCACCCGACGTCGTGCTGCTCGGCGCGACCGGCACCGGCATGAGCGCGACCAACGCGTGGCTAGTCGTATGGAGTTGATCCGCTTGCGTGGACGCCTCGTTTCTGCGTTCCGAGGCTCAGGCGCAGTGCTGAGAGTGCCGTGCGCCATAGGCGGCGCGGTGCTATCTGGCCGAGGGTGGAGTGCCGGCGGCGAGGGTTGTGGGATGTCTCGTGTTTTCAGGATGGCGAGCCTGGCCTCACGGGCGGGTGGCGAAGCGGCCGCCGGGCTGCTGGTCGAACAGCTCGCACTCCACGGTCGCGAACACGCTCTCGGCCAGCGCGTTGTCGCAGCAGACGGCGTGGCTCCCATGCTTGCCAGTGCGCCGTGCGGAGCTCGAGGCCTTGAAGGCGGTACTTTCCGCCGCGATCGCGGTGGTGAGTCACGCCGGGGACGGTGCCATGCTGACGGCATCGAGGATCAGCTCTGTTCGGGTCTCTCCCACTGAGGGCTGCGCCCACGTTGCCCGAGCCGCCACCGAGCGAGCATGCGTCAGCCTGGCGCACAGGGGAACGCCGCCACCTGCCGTCACAAGACAGGACCACAGACGCCGGCGAGGAATAGTCAAGACCTGTGGATCGGCGTGTCACGCGACCTGGCGCTCGCCTGTTGATTCGTCGGGTGGTTCGACGAGCTTGCCCTTGTCGAACGTCGCGCCGGCGCGGACGAGGGCGGCCAGGTGGGGTGCGTTGACGGCCCGCCAGCGGGCTTGCGCGGACTCGATGAGCTTGAACGCCATCGCGATGCCGGCGGCGCGCGAGCCGGGTCCCTTGGTGACCCGCTGCCGCAGCCGCACGGTGGCGA
>JALYMU010000386.1 GCA_030773595.1 Actinomycetota bacterium
TCAACGCCAAGATCCGCGCATTCATCGACGGCTGGAACGACCGCTGCCACCCCTTGTCTGGACCAAAACCGCCGACGACATCCTCAAAAGGGCCAACCGTCAGACCACTTCGAACACGGACCACTAGCACCATCGCTCAGCGTTCGTGTGCTGTGCGGTAGCTGTTGACGCCCGTCAACGATGTTCGCAGCGCCAGGAATGCACCGGCATGGTCGGCGCACCTCCAACGGGCACGTCGAGGCCGACGCGCCGGAAGTACTCGCTCAGCTCAAGAAGATCAACGACGCTCTTACCGCACCGGCACCACAGACTCGCCGAGTGGTCTATGACGCCCTGCAACGGCCCCGGGATGGTGAGCAATTGCGCGACCGAGGGCACCATCAATTCAGCGTTTGGATCACGAGTTCGGTGGTGATGCCCCAGTACGCGAGGCGCCGGGTCGCGCGGGGTGCGGACGTGGTCTCGCCTTCCGCGGGGGGTGGCCACGCTCGGCCACAGGAGAGGTCCCTCTAGAACCCGGTGGACGTTCGCGAGTTCGTGGCCCTCTTCGCAACATCGAATAGTCGCCAGCACGGCCCGGGGAAGCTGCCGTCGCGGTGACTTTCCCGTAGTGGCTACGGCTGCGGTCACTGCCGCTGTGCTTGCGCGCTGCCACTCCAGATACGTTTCGACGACCTCGGGGCTCAGCCCGTACTCAAGCATGCCACGCCGCCGGTAGTGATCAGGATCGTGTCCGGGCCAGTTCATAGATCGCCCAGGTTGAGTTTCCGCGCCTCGGCCGCCGCCCGCTCGGCTGCCTGCGCGCGGGTGTACCTCAGCAGCATGTCGGGGCGGGTCCAGCCCGCCACGGCCATCAGCCCGCCCTCGGAGCCGCCAGCCGCCAACCAGCGGTGCGCGGCGGTGTGGCGCAGCCGGTGGGGGTGGAAGTCGGTGATGCCGGCGCGCGTCGCGCGCAGGGCGAGCGACTTGTGGAGCGCGTAGTACGTGAACGCTTTGCCGCGGTCCCCCAGCCACAGGACGTCGCTGTCAGCGAGTCGATGGACCCGGCGAGCGCGGAGATACCGGTCGAGGGCTCGGGTGGTCTGTGGCCCGAAGGGGACAGTGCGGCCCTTGCCGCCCTTCCCCCGCCGGACAACCGCGGTGCCTGCCCACAGGTCGACGTCGGACACGTTGAGGTCGACGACCTCGCCCGCCCGCGCGCCCGTCTCGGCCATGAACCGCACGATGGCCTCGTCCCGGCGGTCCCGCATCTCCGGTCCCGAACAGGCGGCGATCATGGCGCGGAGCTGGTCGTCGCTCAGCGGGGTAACGACCTTGGTGTCGAGCTTGGGCGGCCGGGACCCGAGCAGGTGATCCGCGTCGGCCTCGCCCTCCTCGAGCAGCCACGCCGAGAATCGGCGGAGCGCGAGGTGACGTGAGCGAGCAGTCGCAGGCTCGGCGCCGGCTTCGAGCAGGGCGGCGACGAAGGCGTTGACGGTCACCCGGTTCAGCACGGCGGGCTGTCCTTCCGCGGCGCACCAGGCCAGGAAGCGCCGCACGCCGTCGCCGTACGCCTTGACCGTCTGCGGCGACTTGCGCTCGGCGCGCAACGCCAGCTCCCACGACTCGAGCAGCGGTCGCAGCTCGGGGGTCGTCACTCATCCACCTGCGGCCTGTTACGGCTAGCCCCATGCGCTGCGTTACGGCTAGGCGGTGGGTCACTGAGCCGTATGAAGTACGCCAGAGCGGCAAGCCCGTCGCGCTCGACGCGGTCCGCGCGCTGACGCTCGCGGTAGGCGCGCTGTCGACAGGCCGACGAGCAGTATGCGGCGTCGGCACGAGCCGAGGACGGGAGAGCCCCGTCGCACCCGCGGCAGGTCGACATGCCGCCAGCATAGCGCGATATCTTGACTAGCAGCGCTGTGCGTCGTAGCGTCGCGCACTGTCAAGCCGTGAGAACGGTCTCTGACCTGCAGGAACGCTACGACACGCCGGCTCGGCTCAGTCCAGATAGTCCCGCAGCACCTGCGACCGAGACGGGTGGCGCAGCTTGGACATCGTCTTCGACTCGATCTGACGGATGCGCTCGCGCGTGACGCCGTAGACCTTGCCGATCTCGTCGAGGGTCTTCGGCTGGCCGTCGGTGAGTCCGAACCGCATGGACACCACGCCGGCCTCGCGCTCGGACAGCGTGTCCAGCACCGAGTGCAGCTGCTCCTGAAGCAGCGTGAACGAGACCGCATCGGCCGGCACGACGGCCTCGGAATCCTCGATCAGGTCACCGAACTCGCTGTCGCCGTCCTCGCCGAGTGGGGTGTGCAGCGAGATGGGCTCCCGGCCGTACTTCTGGACCTCGACGACCTTCTCCGGGGTCATGTCGAGCTCCTTGGCGAGCTCCTCCGGCGTGGGCTCGCGCCCGAGGTCCTGAAGCATCTGGCGCTGCACGCGCGCGAGCTTGTTGATGACCTCGACCATGTGCACCGGGATGCGGATCGTGCGCGCCTGATCGGCCATCGCGCGGGTAATCGCCTGGCGAATCCACCAGGTGGCGTAGGTGGAGAACTTGTAGCCCTTGGTGTAGTCGAACTTCTCCACCGCGCGGATCAGACCCAGGTTGCCCTCCTGGATCAGGTCCAAGAACAGCATGCCACGACCGGTGTAGCGCTTGGCCAGGGAGACGACCAGGCGGAGGTTCGCCTCGAGCAGGTGGTTCTTCGCCCGGCGCCCGTCCTCGGCGATCCACTCGAGCTCCCGGCGCAGGCGCGGGTTGAGCTTCTCCCCGGAGTTGAGCTTCTCCTCGGCGAACAGCCCCGCCTCGATGCGCTTGGCGAGCTCGACCTCCTGCTCGGCGTTGAGCAGGGCGACCTTGCCGATCTGCTTGAGGTAGTCCTTGACCGGGTCGGCCGTGGCACCGGCCGTCGCCACCTGCTGGGCCGGCTCGTCGGTGTCGTCGTCGTCGGCGAGGACGAACGCCTCCTCGCCCTCGACCGCGAGTTCGCCCTCGGGCGGGCCGGCCGCCTCGAGCGGCTCGCCCTCGACCGCCGGCTCGTCGGCCGGGACGCCCTCGGCGGGCGCGGCCACCGCACCCTTGACGGCCTTCGCGGCACCGGCCTTGGCCGTGGCCTTCTTGGCCGGCTTCCTCGCAGCAGCCGGCTCCTCGCCGTCGGCGACCGCGGCCGCTGCCTTCTTCGCCGCCGGCTTGCGCACGGGCGCGTCCTCCTCGACCGCCTTCGTCGTCGCCGTACGGCGGGCAGCTCCCGCCGCAGCGACCGCGCGGCGGGGCGCGGAAGACTCGGCCTCGGGCGCGACCATGACGGAGACCCCCTCCTCGGCGAGGGCGCGCAGGACCGCCTTCATCCGGGCCATTGGCACCCCGGCCTCGCCGAACACCGTCCGGACGTCGTCGGAGGTGACGAAGCCCTGGCCCTTGCCCTTGGTGAAGAGCTCCTGGACCTGCGGGATCGCGAACTCCGCGGGCAGCGGGCGGGGACTCGACGTCACGAACAACCTTCCGACGATCGGGGCGTGCACGAGACCTTCGCGACTGCGCCCGGCACGCGGGCGAGCCGGTGCCGGAGGCCCCGTCTCGACGCGCCGTCCGGCAGCGCGCCAACACACCATTCTGACACGCAGCCAGGGCGCTTGCCGCGACGGCGTGCCGCGCAAAAGATACGGCGGAAAGTGCTGGCGGCCAATCCCGCGGCCCTGCGGCCCGGTGCGGCGTCGGCGTGTCCCGCTCAGGTCGCGACCCCCGACGCACGGGCCGCCAGATCCGCAGGAGTCCAGCGCACGGCGAGCACCGTCACGTCGTCCGAGGGCCGCTCGCGCGCGGCCATCCCCGCGAGCACCTCGTCGAGCATCGCGCCGAGCCAGCCCGACGGCGCGGCGTCCGCCACGCCCACCAGCTCCTCGAGGCCCTCGCCGAGGCTGCGTCGACGTGTCTCCACGAGCCCGTCGGAGAAGGCGAGGACGGTGTCACCGGGTCCGAGCCGGACGACGGTCTCGCAGCGCGCCTGCGGCACGCCCAGCGGCGTCGCGACTCGCCCCGTGTCGATGTAGGACGCCCCACCGTCGGCCGGGCGGCACAGCAGCGGGGGGTGCCCTGCGCTGCTGACCGTCAAGGCGCCGCTGCGCGGGTCGGCGACCGCCATCATCACCGTGACGATGTGCTCGGGGGCCTCCGTGGCGACCACCAGCCGGTCGAGCCCTTCGAGCACCGAGGCCGGGGAGGGGTCGGTGAAGGCGAGCGCGCGCAGCGCCGAGCGCATGCGACCCATGCCCGCAGCGGCGGTGACGCCCTTGCCCATGACGTCGCCGACGACCAGGGCCACCCTGCCCTCGGGCAGGGGGAACACGTCGTACCAGTCGCCGCCGACCTGGACCTCGTCGATGCCGGGCACGTAGCGCGCCGCGAGGTCCAGCCCCGGGACCTGCGGCAGGCGCTGGGGAAGCAGCCCGCGCTGCAGCGCCGAGGCCGTCCTGTGCTCGCGCTCGTAGAGCCGGCTGCGCTCGACGGCCAGCGCGCACTGACCGGCCAGCGCCTCCAGGAACACGGCCTCCTCGGGTGCCAGGTCGCGCTCGTGGCCGAAGGAGAACCGCAGCGCGCCGAGCGGGCCGTCGGAGGTCAGCAGCGGTACGGCGGTCCAGGCGCGCTCGCGGCTCGTCGCCACGAAGGTCTCGATCCAGGCTGGGGCAGCGCCCGGAGCAGCTCCTGCGGGCTGGCGGCGTGGAAGATGCCTCGCCGGCGCATGGCCTCGGTCGTCGGGGTGACGATCTCGGACGGGGGCAGCGAGCCGCCCGCGGCCCGATGTGCTGCCGCGGGGAGGTACGCCGAGAGCGCGCTCGGCTCGCCCGACCCCCCGACCAGCCGCACGCCACCCGGTTCGAGCAGGGCAACGGCGGTCCAGTCGGCGCCGATCTCCTCCCGGCCGATGGACGTGACCACTTCTGCCACCTCGTCCACGGTCATCGCCGTCGCCAGCAGCGAGGTGGCCTGTTGGAGCCGCTGGGTCCGGGTCTCGCTGCGCCGCAGCGCCTCCTCGGCGAGACGGCGCTCGGTGACGTCGATGAGCAGCACCGCCACACCGACGACCCGGCCGGCCGGGTCACGCGCGGGGAACCACCGCCCCTGCCAGTGCCGTCGGCGCGTACCCGCCGTCCCGACGCTGAAGTGGTCGTCGAGGACCGGCTCGCCGGTCTCGAGGACCCGGGTCAGCGTCGCCTCCACCCGCGCGGCGATATCGGGCGCGAGCACGTCGCGCGGCCGTCGCCCCAGGTGCTCCTCGACGTCTGTGCCGTTGGCCTCGGCCAGGACCCGATTGACCCGCCGGTAGCGCAGGTCGCCGTCAAGCAGCGCGAAGCCGGCAGGCGCCTCCATCAGGAGTGGGCCCAGCAGCGCGTCGTCGTCCCCGCGGCAGCCGCCGAGGTCCCCCGCCGTCACGGCGACCGGTCCGCCGCAGCGCGCTTGGCCAGCTGCTTGTACTCCCGGACCTCGGCGAGGCTCCGCGCGTCCACGACGTCCGCCACGGAACGCCGCGAGCCTTCCTCGCCGTACGCCCCCGCCGCCTCGCGCCATCCCGGCGGTGTCACGCCGCGTTGCTTGCCCAGCAGCGCCACGAAAATCCGTGCCTTCTGGTCGCCGAAACCGGGCAGCGCCCGCAGCCGTCGGAGCAGCTCCGCACCGGAGGAGGCGTCTGTCCAGATCCTCGCGGCGTCTGCGTCGTAGTCGTCGCGAACGGCCGCGGCGAGCGCCTGCACGCGGCGCCCCATGGACCCGGGATAGCGGTGTACGGCGGGAGGGCCGGTCATCAGTGCGGTGAAGGCGTCGGGGTCGCGAGCCGCCACCTCGACGGGGTCCAGCCGGTCGACGCCCATCCGCTCGGCCAGCAGCTGCGGACCCGCGAACGCGCGCTCCATGGGGAACTGCTGGTCCAGGAGCATCCCGACCAGGAGCGCGAACGGGTCGCGGTCGAGCAGCGCGTCGGCCGCCTCGTCCTGCGCCAGCCGTAGCGTCATCGGTCTCCCCTCACCGGCGCGCTCGGGCACGTGCGTGCGGAGGGCCCGGACGTCCTCGTCACGTCGGCGCCCGTGCCGGCGCCACCGCCCGGCACAGGCGCGAGGTCAGTCCTCGTCGGCCTTGACGGCCAGCACCGGGCACGGGGCGTCGAGCAGGATCCGCTGGGCGTTGCTGCCGAGGATGAGCTTGCCCACCGGCGTACGGCGGCGCAGCCCGATGACGATGAAGTCCGCCCCGACCTCCTCCGCGACGCCGATGAGGTCCTCCGCGGGCTCCAGCCCGCGGACGAGCTGGCGCACCTCATGGTCGACACCGGCCCCGCGCAGCTGCGCCTGGACCTCGGCGAGTTCCTGCTCGTAGCGCTCGTTCTCCAAGGCGTCGAGGTCCTTGCCGCCGCGGTTGGAATTGATGACCACGAGCCGCGTTCCGCGCAGCCGCGCCTCCTCGGCGGCCCGTCGCAGCGCGGCGCGACCCTCCGGCTTCGCGACGTACCCGACCACGATCGCCATGCGGTGTCTCCTCGACGTCTTCCTCGACGCAGCCGTCTCGTTCCGCTGCGGAACCTACCGGAACGGTGCGCGGCCCGACACGGCACGTGCTGGTGGTGCCCCACCCCACCCGCGTGGCGTGACGCCGCCCGCAGTCGCCGGTTTGCGACACCGACGGCGTACGCCGGGCGTGGCGGCACGCGGGAGGCCGGTCGGCGATCAGGGCAGCGGACGGACCATCTCGATCTCCTGCTGCGCGGGCTGGAGCGGGTAGGGCACGCGGCGCCCGGTGTCCGTGAACCCGTGCCGGCGGTAGTAGGCCTGGGCGCGCCCGTTGTCCTCGTGCACGAGCAGGGTCATCGTCCGGGCGCCCGCGTCGCGGACCGCCCACGCCTGCACCGCACGCAGCAGTCCGTCGGCGACACCGGCGCGGCGGCCACGGTAGGCGGGGTCGACGAAGACGCCGACCAGGGTGACGTCGCCGGGACGCTGCACGAACCCGCCCATGGTCCCCACCCACGTGCCGTCGGCGGCGACGGCCGTGAAGCGCACGGAGCGGGTGCCAGACGCCCCGTCGCGGGCGCGGGAGCGCCAGACCCGCTCGCCGGCAGCTGCCGCGTCGTCGTAGCGCTCGAGGAACGCGCTTGGCGTGTCGCGCAGCATCCGCAGCCGCAGCTCGCGGACCTGCGCCCAGTCCTCTTCTCGGACCCGACGGACGGCCACGTCCGCGGGCGGCAGGGTCACGCGAACGCCTCGACCCGCACGCCGGCCTGCTCGAGGGCGGCGTGGATCCGGTGTGCCAGCCGGGCCGCGTCCGGAGTGTCGCCGTGGACGCACAGCGAGCGCACGGGCAGCGAGACCACGGTGCCGTCCGCGGCCTCCACCGTCGCCTCGAGCGTCATCCGCAGCGCGCGAGCCGTGACCGTCGCCGTCTCGGTCAGCACCGCACCCGGCGTACCCCGCGGGACGAGCGGACCCGCAGCGGTGTAGGCGCGGTCGGCGAAGCCTTCGGCCACGACCGTCAACCCGGCCTGCTCGGCGAGCTCGAGCAGCTTCGAGCCGGGCGGTCCGAGCACCGGGAGGGTGGGGTCCACGCTGACCACCGCGTCGACGACCGCCGCCGCCTGCACCGCGTCGTGGTACGTGCGGTTGTACAGCGCGCCGTGCGGCTTGACGTAGCGCACCCGCGTGCCCTCCGCAGTGGCGCAGGCGGCGAGCGCGCCGATCTGGTAGACGACGTCCGCGGCGAGGTCCTCGGGATGGACGTCGAGGTTGCGCCGGCCGAAGCCGACCAGGTCGCGGTAGCCGACCTGCGCGCCCACGCGCACCGCTCGCTCGGCGGCCAGGGCGCAGATCCGCCGCATCGTGGTCGGGTCGCCGGCGTGGAAGCCGCACGCGACGTTGGCGCTGGTCACCACGTCGAGCAGGGCCTCGTCGTCGGTCAGCCTCCAGATTCCGAACCCCTCGCCGAGATCGGCGTTCAGGTCGACCCGTACGGTCACGTCGTCCCCCCCTCGCGGCGCTGCGCCGACGCGACCGAAGCGTAGGCCCACCGTAGGACGGCCACTGCCGCGTCCGCGGCTGTGAGCCACTGCCGCGTCCGCGGCTGTGAGCCACTGCGCGTCCGCGGCTGTGAGCCACTGCCCCGTCCGCCGCTGTCCGCCACCGGGCGGACACGAAGCGTTGCGGGCACGTGACGGCTCGTGGGAATCCTGACGGCCTCCCGGTCGTTGTCCACACCAGTCGCGAACTCGTCCGTCCTCTCCCGCCGGCACCTGCCCCGGTCGGCCGCCCGCAGCGTCCGGCTCGGCCAGGGAAGCGGCGGGCAGAGAAGCGGCGGGCGATCTCGCCAGGTGTCTCGGAAGGAGGCACGCGTGCGCGTGCAGGACGTGGATCGCAAGGACACCCCGACCTCGGCCGAGCCACGGGCGGGGGCCATCACCACGGGCGTCACCACGGGTCCCGCCGGACCCGTGACCGAGGACGAGGCCGCGATGCGCCTGCTCGCCGGTGGCGTCGCGGAGGAGGAGTCGGCCACCCGGGACCTCGACGAGGACGCCGGTGCGCCGACCGACCCGGTCCGTGCGTATCTGCAGGAGATCGGGCGTACTCCCCTGCTCACCGCCGAGCAGGAGGTCGACCTGTCCAAGCGGATCGAGGCCGGGCTGTACGCCGCCGAGCGGATCCGTCGCGCCGACCAGGGCGAGGACAGGGACGCCGCCGCCATGCGGGACCTGCTTGGTGTCGTCGTCGTCGACGGCGAGTACGCCAAGGCCCGGATGGTGCAGGCGAACCTGCGCCTCGTCGTGTCGGTGGCGAAGAAGTTCTCCCACCGCGGGCTGCCGTTCCTCGACGTGGTCCAGGAGGGCAACCTCGGGCTGATCCGTGCGGTGGAGAAGTTCGACTACCGCAAGGGCTACAAGTTCTCGACCTACGCCATGTGGTGGATCCGCCAGGCGATCGGCCGCGGGCTCGCGGAGCAGGCCCGCACCGTCCGGCTGCCCGTCCACGTCAACGAGGACCTCGCCAAGCTCGCCCGCGCCGAGCGTGAGCTGGGCCAGGACCTCGGCCGGCTGCCCGACGCCGCCGAGGTGGCGGCCGCTATGGGCGTCGAGCCGGCACGGGTCGACGAGCTGCGCCGCTGGCGCCGCGACCCGGTGAGCCTGGACAGCCCGGTCGGTGACGACGGGGAGACGCTGCTCGGGGACCTGATCCTCGACGTCGACGACGCACCCGCGTCGGTCGCGGTCGAGGAGGAGGAGCTGCTCGTGCAGCTGCGCCAGGCCCTGCAGGTGCTCGCGCCGCGTGAGCAGTCCATCCTGCGCCTGCGCTTCGGGCTCGACGACGGGCGCCCTCGCACGCTCGACGAGGTCGGCCGCCAGATCGGGCTCACCCGCGAGCGCGTCCGCCAGCTGGAGAAGCAGGCCCTCGCCGCGCTACGGGACCCCGCCGTGGGCATCGACCGGCTGGACTGGGCCAGCTGAGCCACCCGCCGTACGCTTCGCGGCCATGAACGCCGGCGGCGAGCTGCTCATCGGGTTGGTCATGCTCGTCGGCGTGGCCGGCGTGGTGCTGCCCGCCGTACCAGGGCTCCTGCTGGTCTGGGGCGCCGCACTGGCCTGGACGTTGGAGGTCCAGGGGACGACCCGGTGGGTCGTCCTCGCCGCCGTGACGGTCCTGTGCGCGGCCGGAACCGTGGCGAAGTACGTCCTGCCGGGGCGCCGCCTGCAGCAGGCCGGCGCACCGGCCTCGACGATGGCGCTCGGCGCGCTGGGGTCCGTCGTCGGGTTCTTCCTGATCCCCGTCGTGGGCGTGGTGGTCGGCGGCGTCGCCGGTGTCTACCTCCGCGAGCTCAACCGGCTGCACTCCCGCGTCGCTGCCTGGACGTCCACTCGCGCCACCCTGCGCGCGATCGGCGTCGGGATCCTGCTCGAGATCACCGCAGGCCTGAGCGCGTTCGCCGTGTGGGTGGTCGGCGCCGTCATCGTGTGACGGCGCCGGGGCCGGTCCCGCGGCGGCGCCCTCAGTGACGCGGCGGGTCGACGTCGTCCACGACATCCGCCCACGGAGGGTTCTGCGCCTGCTCGCGCCGGTTGCGCCGCGCCTGCAGGTAGGTCCG
>JALYMU010000387.1 GCA_030773595.1 Actinomycetota bacterium
CTCCCGCAGCGCGCGACCCCGGGCCTGCGCGCCCCGGCGCAGTTCGCGCTGGAACTCGGCCATCCGTGCCTGCAGAGCGGCGTCGCTCGCAGCGAGAATGCGTACGGCGAGCAGCCCCGCGTTGCGCCCACCCGCGACGGAGACCGTCGCGACGGGGACGCCGGCGGGCATCTGCACGATCGACAGCAGTGAGTCCATGCCGTCGAGGTGGCGAAGCGGAACGGGCACGCCGATGACCGGCAGCGGGCTCACCGACGCGAGCATGCCGGGCAGGTGCGCGGCACCACCCGCGCCCGCCACGATGACGCGCAGGCCTCGCCCGGCGGCCTGCTCGCCGTACTGGATCATTTCGCGGGGCATGCGGTGGGCGGAGACGACGTCGACCTCGTGCGGGACGTCGAACTCGTCGAGCGCCGCGGCGGCGGCCTCCATGACCGTCCAGTCCGAGTCCGAGCCCATCACGATGCCGACCAGTGGGTCCTCGCTCACCGGCGTCGCCTCCTTCTCGCTGCGTGGTCGTCTTCTCGGCCGGCCGTGCTCACTCGCGGATGTCGCCGCGGAGGTAGCCCGCCGCGTGCCGGGCCCGCTCCAGCACCTCCTCGACGCCGTCGCCGCAGACGGTCACGTGCCCGATCTTGCGTCCCGGTCGGACGTCCTTGCCATACATGTGCACCTTGACGCCCGGGTCGCGGGCCATGACATGGCGGTAGGCGGGATACATCTGCGGGTGGTCGCCGCCCAGGACGTTGGCCATGACGGTCACGGGGGCGAGGGCGTGCGGGGAGCCGAGCGGGAGGTCGAGCACGGCGCGCAGGTGGTTCTCGAACTGGCTGGTGGCGGCGCCGTCGATGCTCCAGTGACCGGAGTTGTGCGGGCGCATGGCGAGCTCGTTGACGAGCACCCCGTCAGGGGTGTCGAACAGCTCCACGGCAAGGATGCCGACCACGTCGAGGACCCCCGCGATGCGCAGGGCGATCTGCTGGGCGCGCAGCGCGGCGTCCTCGGGAATGCGCGCCGGTGCGACCGCCTCGACGCAGACCCCGCCGGCCTGCACGGTCTCGACGACGGGGTAGGCGACGGCCTGGCCGTGCGGGCTGCGGGCGACGACGGCGGCGAGCTCGCGGGTGAAGCCGACGCGCTCCTCGGCGAGCAGCGCGGCGCCCTCGGGGCTGGTGCTGCGCTCGAGCCAGTCCGTGGCCTCCTGCACCGACGAAACGACCCGCACGCCCTTGCCGTCGTAGCCGCCGCGGGTCGTCTTGAGCACGACGGGCCAGCCGACGCGTGCGGCGAAGTCCGACAGCTGCGCGCCGTCGCGCACCAGGGCCCACGCCGGGCAGGGGATGCCGGCTGCCGCCAGGGCGGTGCGCATGACGCCCTTGTCCTGGGCGTGGACCAGCGCGCCCGGCCCCGGCCGTACGGCGACACCGGCCGCCACGAGGGCCTCGAGGTGCTCGGTCGGCACGTGCTCGTGCTCGAAGGTCAGGACGTCGCAGCCGTCGACGAAGCGTCGCAGCGTCGCGAGGTCGGTGTGGTCGCCGATTATGGTGTCGGGCACTACCTGCGCGGCGCTGTCCGACGGCGTGGCGGCGAGGACGCGCAGGTGGACGCCGAGTGCGACGGCCGCAGGCGCCATCATTCGGGCGAGCTGCCCACCGCCCACCACGCCGACCACGGGGAATGTCACGATGGCGCAGCCTATCGAGCGCCGCTGGAGGTCCCGCGCGGCGCAGGCGGGTCCGGACTCCCGCCGGGCCGGAGCGGGACCAGACGAGGAGGACGCTGTGGCTGATGTCCGCGCACGGGCGCGCGACCCCCGCTGGCAGCTGGGTGGTGTGGGCGTCGGGTTCTTCGTCGTCGCGCTCATCGCCATGGGCTCCATGAAGCTCGGGTGGGACGAGAGCGTCTACGTCAGCCAGGTCAGCCCGCACGCCCCGGCGGCCTACTTCAGCGCGCCCCGAACCCGCGGCATCACGTGGCTGGTCGCGCCGCTGGTCGCCGTGACGCCCTCCGTGACGGCCCTGCGCGTCTACCTCGCCGCGCTGTCCTCGCTCGCTCTCGTGCTGTCCTTCGGCACGTGGTTGCGTGTGCGCCGGGACGCCTCCGTGCCGCTGGCCGCCGGCATCTTCGCGACGCTGTGGACCTCGATGTTCTACGGGGCGGAGGTCATGCCGAACCTCTGGATCGCCTTCTCCTCCGTGACCGCGGTCGCGCTGGCTCTGCTCATCCGACGCGAGCCGACGTGGCCCCGGCTGGTGGGCCTGGCCGCGGCGGTCGCGGCCGCCGCGCTGCTGCGCCCCACGGACAGCGTCTTCCTGGCCGCCCCCATCGCTGTCGCCGCCCTCGCGCTGCCCGGCTGGCGCCGACACCGCCGCGCCGTCGCCGGCGTGTTCGCCGCCATGTTCGTCGGGGGCGTCCTCGGCTCGGCGCCGTGGCTGGTCGAGTCGGTCACGTCGTACGGCGGGGTCGTGGCACGGCTGCACGAGGCCTCGGAGGTGCAGGGCGGCACGGGCTTGCAGTTCTCGGCCGACCTGCACCTGCGCGCGATCGACGGGCCCGGGTGGTGCCGTCCCTGCGACCGGTCGAAGGAGCCGATCCCGGTCGCCGGGACGCTGTGGTTCCTCACCGGCGTCACGGCCGCCGGCATCGGCCTGCTCGCCGCGAGGCGCTCCCGCCGGACGACGCAGACGGCTCTCCCGCTCCTGGTCGCGGCGTCCCTCGCGCTGCCCTACTTCTTCCTGATCGGCTACGCGGCGCCGCGCTTCCTCTCCCCGTCCTTCGCGCTGGCGGTCCTCCCGGTGGCGCAGGGCCTGCTCGCGGCGCCGGCCTGGTGGCCGCGCCGGCGGGCGCTGCTGCGTGCCGGTGTGGTCGCCGTACTCGTTCTGCATGTGGCCTACCAGGCCGCCATCACCTTCGTCGTCGTGCGCGGCAACCATCCGGGCCGAGAGGCCTGGGCGGACATCGTCGTGACCCTGCGGGAAAACGGGGTTCGACCCCCGTGCGTGGTGTCGGGACGCGCGGCCCCGCCGATCGGGTTCTACGCCGGCTGCCGGTCGGTGCAGGCCTGGGGTCCGGACCGCTCCGCCACGGGGGCACAGGTACGCCGGCTGTCCCGCGAGCAACCCACCGCGCTGATCCTGCGCGCGTCGGCCACCCGACCGAGATGGGCGCGCGGCTGGCGGGTGGTGCCGTTGCGCGGCGAGGAGAACCAGCGCTGGGTCGCCTACGTCTCGCCGTCGGCGCGCGCCGGCTAGCTGTGCCCGCCGTGGCGGTGTTCTCAGCCGGGCAGCGCGCCGCGCCGGTCGCGGGCGCGCAGGGCGTCGGACTCGATCGCGCACTCGGCCTGGAGGACGGCGAGGTCCGGGACCACGCGCGCCGCCGAGGCGAGCAGGCCGTCAGCGAGGTCGCGCGCTGAGGTGATGACCGCCAGCGCCTCCGACCGGGGAGCGGCGAGGCCGGCCTGGACCCGTGCCGGGTCGCGCAGCGACTCGAGCAGGCGCAGCTGAGCGTCGACGGTCCCGGCGGCGAGCTCCAGCCGGGCGAGGAGCCCCGGCACGTCCCCCACGGGCGTCCCGCCCGCCCGCGCCACGCCCACGGCACGGTGCAGGGCGGCCAGGGAGGAGGCGAGGTCCCGACGGAGCCGGGCCAGCTCACCCGTCGGCCCGATGGCGAGCGAGCGGGCCGTGAGGGCCACGCGGTCGGCCGCGGCGAGCGCGCTCCGGCGTACGGCGCGAACCGCGTGCACCGTCACGACCACGCCCGCGACGGTCATGAGCACCCAAAACAGCACGACGAGCAGCACGCACTCCATGACCCGACGATACGTCCCGCCGGGGCGCGGCGGGAGGGGTCGCGCGCCGCCCGGACGCCGCCCGACGCCGTTCCGACGCCGCCCTGACGCCGCCCGACGCCCTCGGACGCCGCTCGGCCCCAGCTCACACCAGGCCGTGCTCGCGGGCGATGAGCATGCGCTGGACCTCGCTGGTGCCCTCGCCGATCTCCAGGATCTTGGCGTCGCGGTACATCCGGCCGACCGGGAACTCGTTCATGAAGCCGTAGCCGCCGTGGACCTGCGTCGCGGCCCGGGCGTTGTCCATCGCGCACTCGGAGGAGTAGAGCTTGGCGATGGCGGCGTGCCGCTTGAACGGCTCGCCGCGCAGCATGCGGGAGGCGGCGTCGTAGTAGGCCAGCCGGGCGGTGTGGGCGCGCACGTCCATGTCGGCGATCATGAACTGGACGGCCTGGTTCGCGCCGATCGGGCGGCCGAACGCCTCCCGCTCCTTGGCGTAGCGGACGGACTCGTCGACGCAGCCCTGCGCCAGGCCGACCGCCAGGGCCGAGATGGCGATGCGGCCCTCGTCGAGGATCGAGAGGAACTGCGCGTAGCCGCGGCCGCGCTCGCCGACGAGGTTGGCGGCGGGCACCCGGCAGTCGGTGAAGGAGAGCTCGCGGGTGTCGGAGGCGCTCCACCCGACCTTGGAGTACTTCTTCGACACCTCGAAGCCGGGCGTGCCGGCGGGGACGAGGATCGCGGAGATCTCCTTGCGCCCGTCGGGGCGCTGGCCGGTGACCGCGGTGACGGTGACCAGGGCGGTGATGTCGGTGCCGGAGTTGGTGATGAAGGACTTGGTGCCGTTGATCACCCACTCGTCGCCGTCGAGGCGAGCGGTGGTGCGGGTCGCGCCGGCGTCCGAGCCGCCGCCCGGCTCGGTCAGACCGAAGGCGCCGAGGGCCTCGCCCGAGCACAGGCGCGGCAGCCACTCGCGCTTCTGCTCCTCGGTCCCGAACCGGTAGATCGGCATGGCGCCGAGCGACACGGCCGCCTCGAGGGTGATGGCCACCGAGGAGTCGACCCGGGCAAGCTCCTCCAGCGCGATGCAGAGGGCGAAGTAGTCCCCGCCCATCCCGCCGTACTCCTCGGGAAAGGGCAGTCCGAACAGCCCCATCTTGCCCATCTGGCGGACCACGTCGTAGGGGAACGTCTCGTTCTCGTAGTGCTCGCCGATGACCGGCGCGACCACCTCGCGCGCGAACTCCTCGACGGTCTCGCGCAGCGCTTCGTACTCGTCGTCGAGGCGGAAGTCGGGCACGGTCTCCTCCAGCGGGCGGCCGGCGCGCCGTTGCGCCGGGCAGGGGGTGCATCACGTTCACGCCGCATCGGGCGCGCGACGTCACACGGTACGGCCTGCGCGGCGGCAGGGCGCACCCGCGGCTACCCTCTGAGCCTGTCCAGGCAACCCCGGGAAGGCCGGTGTGGTGAAGCTCGTCCTCGACGTCTACTACCGCCTGAGCCATCTCGTGCGGGAGCTGCTGAAGTTCGGCGTGGTCGGCGGCATCGCCTTCGTCGTCGACGTCGGCACCTTCAACGCGGTCTACCTGGCCACCGACGGGGACAAGCCGCTCACCGCCAAGACGGTGTCCGTGGCGCTGGCCACGACCGTCGCCTACTTCGGCAACCGGCACTGGACGTTCCGCCACCGCGGGCGGTCCGGACTGGGCCGGGAGTACGCGCTGTTCTTCCTGCTCAACGGCATCGGTCTCGCGATCGCGCTGCTCTGCCTCGGGTTCTCCCACTACGTGCTCGACCTGCGCGGGCCGCTCGCGGACAACATCTCCGCGAACATCGTCGGCCTGGCTCTGGGCACGCTGTTCCGCTTCTGGAGCTACCGGCGGTGGGTCTTCCCCGCCGTGGTGGCCGCACCGGAGACCGAGGTCACGGAGCTGCCCGGCGCTCCGGCCGGGACCCGCGCCACCTGACCCACCGGCGCGGGGCGCGTCCGGTGCCCCGCCCCGTCCTCGCCCGAGGCCAGGAAGAGCGCGAAGACGGGGGGCGCCTCGGCGAGCAGCTCCAGCCGGCCGCCGTCGGCCTCCGCCAGGTCCCGGGCGAGACCCAGGCCCAGGCCGGTGCCCGCGGCACCGCTGACGGCGCGGTCGAAGACCCGTCCGCTCAGCGCGGCCGGGACGCCCTGCCCCTCGTCGGCAACCTCGATGACGACCCAGCCGGCGGCCGGACGCGTGCGCACGGTGACCGTCCCGGCGCCGTGGAGCAGGCTGTTCTCGACCAGCGTCGCGACGACCTGCGCCATGGCTCCGGGGGACGCGACGGCGGTGAGGCCGCGCGCGCCCTCGAGCCGCAGTGCGCGGCCACTGCCGGCGAAGGCAGGTCCCCACTCCTCCAACTGCTGGCGGAGCACCGTGTCGACGTCGAGCTGCGACGCGGCGGCGGAGCGCGTCTCCCGGGCGCGGTCGAGGAGGTGGTCGACGACGCCTGCGAGGCGCTCGACCTGCGACAGCGCGACGGTCGCCTCCTCGCGCACGACCTTGGGGTCCTCCGCGGCGGCAATCTCCTCCAGGCGCATGGACAGCGCCGTCAGCGGCGTCCTCAGCTGGTGGGAGGCGTCGCTGGCGAAGCGCCGCTCGAGGGCGAGGATCGCCGAGATCCGGTCGCTGCTGCGCTGCAGGACCGCGGCCACGTCGTCGACCTCGTCGATCCCGTAGCGGCGGAAGGTAGGACGCGACCCGCCTGCCCCCAGCCGCGACGCCGCCGCGGCGAGGTCCACCAGCGGGCTGGCCAGGCGCCGGGATGCGACGACGCCCACGGCGACCGCTGCGGCGACCGCGATGACCGAGGCGGTCAGGACCAGCAGGACCACGCCGAGGACCTGGTCCTGTACGGCGGAGCGGTGGCGGCGCAGGAACACGTCGACGGTGCGCGAGGAGTAACGCCCCTCGAGGTAGGGCCCGTCAGGGACCGCCCCGGCGCGGATGGGCTCGCGGCCGCGCACCCGGACGACGGCGTAGTCGCCGTCGGGTACCTGCGGGGCCACGACGAGGGCGTCGACATCGCGGCGGTTGGCCACGTAGTCATCGACGAGCCGGCCGATCTGCTGCGCGCGGCGGTTCAGCTCGGCCTGCGTGGCCTCCGCACGGACGATGGCGCCCGCAACACCGAGCGGCACGCCGAGCAGGACGACGGCGACGACGGCCACCGCCACGGTCGCCTGGACGATCCGGCGACGCACCTCTAGTCCCGCTCGAAGCGGAACCCGACGCCGCGAACCGTGGTGACGTAGCGCGGGCACGTCGCGTCGTCCCCGAGCTTGCGGCGTAGCCACGACACGTGCATGTCCAGCGTCTTGGTCGAGCCCCACCACGGGGTGCCCCACACCTCGCGCATCAGCTGGTCGCGGGTGACGACCTTGCCGGCGTCACGCAGGAGGACCCGCAGCAGGTCGAACTCCTTCACCGTCAGCGTCAGCTGGCGGTCACCGACCCACGCGCGCCGGGACTCGATGTCGATGCGGATGCCGTGCGCACTCGACGCGGCGTCGCTGGGGCCGCGGCGCAGCAGCGCGCGGACGCGGGCGAGCAGCTCGGCGAGCCGGAACGGCTTGGTCACGTAGTCGTCGGCGCCCGCGTCGAGACCCACGACCGTGTCGACCTCGTCGGCGCGCGCGGTGAGGATGAGGACCGGCGTACCTTGCCCCTCGGCGCGCATCCGGCGGCAGACGTCGAGCCCGTCCATGCCGGGCAGCCCCAGGTCGAGGACGACCACGTCGGCCTCCCCCCGGGTCGCGGCCTGCAGCGCGCCCGGGCCGTCGGCCTCGACGTCCACGTCGTAGCCCTCGCGGCGCAGGGCGCGAGCCAGCGGCTCGGAGATCGACTGGTCGTCCTCGGCCAGCAGCACCCTCGTCATGGCGGCATGGTAGGTCGCGGCCGGCCCCGGCGTGTCGACGCCCGTCTCGGCCCACCCGCGCGCCGGCTCACGCCAGCCCGGCGAACCGGTCCCGCGCGATCCGCACGTCGCGCAGGCGCCGCTCGTAGGTCGCGCCGAGCACGAGCAGCAGCGACCCCACGACGGCCAGCGCGGCCCACCGGGGCAGAGCCGACGCGTAGGGCCACAGCTGGTCCAGCGCCACCACGGCCAGGACCGCACCGCCCAGCGCCAGCGGAGCCTGCAGCCGGCGGGTCGCGCCGACGAGCACGACGCCCAGCGCCACAGCACCGAGGAGCAGCGGACGAGTAAGCCGCTCGTCCTCGACGGCTACGGCGAGGACCGGGAGCAGGCCCGTGCTGAGTCCGGGACCGTAGGCGCGCCACGAGCTGTAGGCGGGCGTGTGGCGCCTGGCGAGCCAACCCGCCGCAAGCAGCGCAACCGCGGGCGGCACGACGTAGGCCTCGACCGCCGTCACGTCGGCAAGGTTGAGTCGGACCCAGCTGGCGGCCGTCAGGAGCGCGCCGGACACCCAGGACAGGCGACGGTGTGCGGGATCGACGGCGGCGAGGGCACACCCGACTCCGCCGACGGTCAGGACGACGACGAGCCGGTGCTGGTCGGCAGCCGACGCGGCGAGCGTCCCCAGGTAGGTGACCGCGGCGGCGACCTCCACCGGGAGCGTCGTGGCGCCCAGGTGCGGCGCCAGGCCGCTCCCGGACCTGCGCCGTCCCGCGTTGGCGGCCGCGGCGAGTGCGAGTGCCACAAGCACGGCTGCGGCGGTGGCCGCCGTCGGGACGGTGCCGCCCAGCGCCCGGGACACGGCGTAGGTCGTGGCTGCCGCGAGCACCGTGGCGCCCGCCGCCCAGCCGCTGCGGGTAGCGGTCGTCCGGGCGGTCGCGCCCGCTGCGGCCGCGAGGGATGCCGCCGCGGCGAGGACGACGAGGGACAGCCAGCGGTACGGCGACGCCCACAGCACGGCGATGGTCAACGGCACCGAGGCGGCTCCCGAGACGGCAGTCATGATCCGCGACCACCTCGGGGTGGTGGGCCTACGCTGCGGGCCGACGTGGCGGGGCTCAGCAACCGCGCTTACGACCACCATTGCCGTGCACAGGCCGACCAGCCAGAGCACCGCGACGTGATGCGACCAGTCCAGCGCCAGCGGTGTCGCCACGAGGGCGGCCAGGGCGAGCGCCCACGCCGTGGCCGAGCCCGCCGTACGCCGGTCGACCGCGCGGCCGAGGATGGCCGCGGCGATCGCGAGGAGGACCACCGTGGCGACGTCGATGGACCCGGCGGCCGGCCAGGACACATCCGGGGAGACGACCGAGCGCGCCGGTGCGTCACCCAGAAGCGTCCATCGCCGCGACCACCAGCCCAGCGGGCCCATCAGCGCGAGCGAGATCGAGGGGAGCACGGCGGCCAGGACGAGCGTGGCGGCGCCGACCGAGGTCGTGACCGGGCCCGGCCGCCACCTGCGCGTTAGCCCCGACACCGCTGCCGCTGCGGCGAGCACCAGTGCCACGCCGGCGGGGGGGAGGTAACCGCCCGGCACGGGGGTGGTGGTCACGACGCTCCAGGCGGCGGCAAGCAACGCCGCGGCCGCTACCGCCGCGGGCACGTGCCGCCCCCAGGAGCCGCGGTAGGTGACGGCTGCTGCGGCCGCGACGGCTGCGGCAGCGACCAGCAGCGCGGAACCGAGCAGGCGCGGGTCGTCGAGGATGCCAAACGCTTGCAGCGTCGCCATCCCCGCTGCCACGAGGAACGTCAGGGCGGCTCCGGCGTGGACGACGCCGCGCAGCGCGGTCGTGGCGGCGTCCGCACTGCTGCCGCCCCGCCAGCTTCGCGCCCAGCCGTCGAGCAGGACCAGGACGAGGCTCTGGCCGAGCAGCAGCGCGCTCACCGAGGACTCCGAGTCCACCGTTGTCGCGATCAGCGGCACGGGCAGCTGTCCGACCGCCGCCGCAATGAAGCGCGGCGTGAGGACGCGCCGGCCGCGCGACCAGCCGGCCGCTGCGGCGAGCGCGGCGATGACGGCGCAGGCGGCCGCCCAGTACGTCGCCGGGTCCGGCGTACCGGCGCCGAGGAGGTTCGCGGCACGTGCGGCGTAGGCGTCGAGGAGGAGCAGCGCGACGCTCAGGATGGACAGCGCCTCGGCGGTCGCGTCGAGGCGGCGGCGGCGGGTGAGCTCGGCGGCTGACGCGGTGGCGGCCGTGACGGCGACGAGGACCGCGGCGCGGCCGCCGATACCCATGGCGCCCCACGCGACGACGGTGAAGATGAGGCCCGCAACGGCGAGCAGCAGGACACCCAGACCGAGCAGGATGTTCCGTACGCCGGTGCGTGATGCCTCGCCCGCGGGGCGTGAAGGCGGGCCGCTGTATGGCGGCATGTCGAAGGCGGGCCCGCCACCGCTGTCGTACGCGTGCGCGCCCCCGCGGCGGTACGCGGACTCGCCTCCGCGGCCGTACGCGGACTCGCCTCCGCGGCCGTACGCATGCCCCTGCGGCGGCTGCACCCCGAGGCTGGCGTCGTGGACCTCGGCGCGCGCGTCCGTGCCATGGCGCTCGGCGCGGACGTCGGGGGACGCGCTCACCGCCTGCCGGAGTGCCTCGACCAGCGCCTGGCGCTGCGAGAGGAGCACTACGGCTCGGCGGGACAGGTTCCAAACCTGAGCGGCCGTGGGTCCGGAGAGGTCCACCCGGCACTCCGGGCAGCGCGCCGCGCCGGGCGGCAGGGCCCGTGCGCATGACGGACAACGGCTCGGGTCCGTGAGCAGGCCTATGTCGATGGTCATGGGGGGTCTCCGCAGTTCAGCCGACGGTACGTACGCCGTGGGCGTACCTCTCCCGTCAGCATGAGATGGCGGCGCCCCGCGCCGGACCCGTCCGAGTACTCAATCGCTCCAGTGACGTACTCAGGTGCTGCACTCATGCCGTCACGTCCCCCGCGTCGGCTCGACGACCCGCTGCACCCAGCGGTGCCCGCCGCTCGTCCACCACGCCCGCGCGTGGGCGGCCACGCGCGTGACGTGGCGATCGGTCGTCCTGCGTCCGTGGCGCGCGATCCGCTCCTGGCACGTCCGGCCGGCTCGTCGTGCGCACGTGGCCGCGCTCGTCACCCTGCCCGCACGCCGTAGCCCCGCCGGGTCCACCGCCGCCAACGCCGCGACATCCGCCGGGTCCACCGGGACACCGAGCATCCGGCGCCGACGCACCCGGTGCCGACGCGCTCGGCGCCCTGCGGGGCGCCGGACCCGGTCTCGGCGTCGGACCCGCACAGCGACGCCAGCACCGCCGCATCC
>JALYMU010000388.1 GCA_030773595.1 Actinomycetota bacterium
CCGCTGAGAACGGGCGCGGAGCCCGCACGGCGGGCCAGCCGGAGGAGGCGCGCCGGGCAGCGCGGAGAACTGACGTACGCACCTCCGCGGCGGCGTCATCGAGGAGTCCTTCTGCCCGGGCCGAGCCGCCACGGCGGTCCCATGCTCAGGTCGGACCGGTGCCCGGCACGCCCGTATCCTGGGGCCATGGCGAAGAAGCAGCGCGGGCAGCGCGTGGCACAGATCCGCGCGGCCTACCGGGCCACGCGACGGGTCGACCCCAAGGTCGGTCTTTACACCGCGCTCGCCGGCATCGGTGCGTTCGCCGTCGTCCTCGTGACCGGCGTGCTGCTCGGCCACCCTTACTACGCCGCTTTCCTCGGTGTGATGGTCGGTCTGCTCGCCGCTACGGTCGTCTTCGGGCGTCGGGTGCAGGGCGCGGCCTATGCGCAGGCCGAGGGCCAGCCCGGAGCGGCGGCGTGGGCGCTGGAGCAGCTCACGCGGGGCTGGTCGGTCACGCCGGCGGTGGCGGTGTCGCGGAGCCAGGACGTCGTGCACCGCGCCGTGGGCCGCGGCGGAATCGTGCTGGTGGGTGAGGGCGCCCCGGCGAGGCTCGGCAACCTCCTCGCCCAGGAGCGCAAGCGGCTCAACCGCGTCGCCCCGGACGCTCCGGTCACCGACATCCAGGTCGGTGAGGGAGAGGGCCAGGTGCCACTGCGCAACCTCCAGCGCCACGTCATGAAGCTGCCGAAGAAGCTCCACCCCTCCGAGGTCACGGAGCTCGAGCGCCGGCTACGGGCTCTGGGCACGACGAACATCCCGATTCCCAAGGGGCCGCTGCCCAGGGGCATGCGGATGCCGCGCGCCCCACAGCGCTGACGCTTTCAGCCCCGCTGCAACGCTTCAGGCCCAGGAGCTCCGGGGTGGCGGTCACGGAGCCATCGGACCCAGTTCCCCAGGACACCAGGGCCTGTCCCCCGACAACAGCAGGAGCCCGTGCCGATACGGCACGGGCTCCTGTCCTCTCAGGCTGTCGCGACGTCGGTCAGGACGACGGCTCCTGCTCGACGGACCCCTGGATGCTCCGCTGCTCCGTGCCGGAGCCTGCGGGGCGAATCTGGATCTTCTGCGGCGGCACCGCCGGCTTCGTCACGTTGCGTACGCGGACGTGCAGCATGCCCTTGTCGTACACCGCGTCCACGTCGTCCGCGCCGACACCCTCGGGCAGCGCGAACTCGCGACGGAACGAGCCGTAGCGCAGCTCGCGGACGACCACGTTGGCGTTCTCGTCGGCCGACATCTCGTGCCGCTGGCCGCTGATTGTCAGGCGGCCGTCCGCGACCTCGATGTCGACGTCCTTCTCGACGTCGACGCCGGGGAGCTCGAGGGTGACGATGACGTCACCACCTTCGACGCGCATGTCGATCGCCGGGACGTAGCCAGACGTCGTACGCGTCCGCTGGCCGGCTCGGTTCGCCGGCGTCCCCCAGGCCCGGCGTACCAGCTCATCGAACTCGGGGTCCAACCGCGCGAGGGCGGTGAAGGGGTCCCACCGGTTCATGGTTGCCATTGGCGAGGCACCTCCTCGGTTGCACCGCGGGGGCACCGGCCCCCGCGAGGACTAGCACTCTCACTCCTAGATTGCTAAGAACGCCGGCGCTTGTCAAGCGCCGTCCTGCCCACGGACCTCGCCGGCTAGCAACGCCGTCGAGCGGCGGCGCCCCGGCAAGGCGGGGGAACCGACCACGCCGGGGACGCGTCCGTCGCTCCAGGTCAGCCGGCGGTCGCCCGCACCAGGGACGCCCTGCCGACGTGTCCGGTGCGGTCGACGGTGTAGACCGCGAACGTGTAGGACTGGCCGGTCCGGAGGCCGGCGACCGTCGGACCTGTCGAGGTGCCGGCGTAGCCGAACAGGCCCGAGGTGACCGCGCCGGGCGCGTTCGCTCCGGGGAGGAGGCGCACGACGGTCCGCGCGTAGTCCCCGCCCGGGTTGGCGAAGGAGAGGCGCACACCGCGTGTCACCGGCGTGGCCGTGAGCCCGCTGGCGCGCGCCGGAGCGACGACGTCGCTCGCCGCGTTGTACGACACCTCGCCGCGCAGCGCCGCCGTGGCTCCCTCGCAGTGCTGCTCGAAGCCCGCCTGGAGTCGGGTGAGCCTGCCGTCGAGGGGCGAGAAGGCGATCTGCTTGATGGTGAACGACCCCGTGAGCGTGTTGCACCCACGCCCGTTGCCGCTGACGCTGAGCCCGGGACCGGTGCCGTTGAACGGGTACCGCGTCGCCCCGTCGTAGGTGCCGGGCGCGAGGATGTCGCCGGAGGGAGCCTCGAAGTCGGCGGTCCACCAGTCACCGTTCGCGCCATCGACCGACACGGACACGCGGCTCTCGCTACCGGCGGCGGAGATGCCGTCACGGGACGCCGAGTAGGAGTAGGACCTGCCGCCCGAGATGTAATCGCCCGCGTCGCCGGCCATGGTCCAGGCCGTGGTGCCGACCGTCCCGAGGCCGTCGAGCTGCACCCGTCGGGACGCCCCCGAGGTGGTGCGCAGGACGAGGGCGGCCGACCGCGGCCCTGCAGCCGTCGGCATGAATCGCACGTGGACCTGGCAGACGTCGTCGGGCTCGAGGTGGGCCCCGGTGCAGTTGTCCGCGCGGACGAGGAAGTGCCCCGCGTCCGGACCGGCCAGTGTCGCGGAGGCCACGTCGACCCCGGACGGCCCCATGGCGCGCACGGTCACGGGGACGGTGGTGCCGCCGCCGATGGGATAGGTGTCGGGCCACGTGACGGAGGACGCCTCCGTCGCGAGGACGGCGGGCGTCGGCGTGTTGACCCGGATCTCGCCGAACAGTGCGGCGCTGCCCCCCTCGCAGTGCTGCTCGTAGAGAGCGTGCAGGCGTGTCACCGCGCCCACCGCGTTGTAGGCGATGTCGCGCACCTCGAAACGTCCGCTGATCTCGTTGCATCCGCGGCCGTCACCGCTCACGTCGATGCCGGGGCGCCCGGCGGCACGGAAGGACGTGCGCTGGGCACCGGTGTAGGTGCCCTTCACCAGCTTCGTGCCCGAAGGCGGTGCGAGGCTCAGGGAGTAGGCATCGCCACGGCTCCCGCCGTCGACGCCGACGCCGACACCGCCGGCCGTTCCGGACAAGGTGATCTGGGCGTTGCGGCTGTCGAAGTACCGCGAGACGCCTCCGCCGATGTAGTCGCCGGGGTCGCTCACCATGGTCACCGAGCTGTAGGTCGCCGCCGCGGCGGTGGCCGCGTGCGCGGGCGCGGGGATGCCCGCAACGGCGAGCACGGCGGCAGCGACGACGGTGGAGCGCATGCGGGTGGAGCGGCTCGGCATGGAGGACCTTCCTGGGAGCTTGTCGGGCTGGGGGCGACCTTAGAGCCGGCCACCGACAGGCGTCCGGCGTTTCGGTCAGTCTTCGGCCGAACGGATGAGGAGCCCGCCGCGACGGGCGCCCGGCGCCCGTGCCGGAGACTGAGCCGCAGGCCCGCCAGACGGCGTCCGAGCGGTGGCACATCGGGCGGCGCCGTACGGCGCTCGGTCGCATCGCGGTCTCGCGCGGTGTCGCCGTTGTCGGCTCCATGATCCAGGACGCACGCCACTGGCTATCCTGAATGAATTGCGTCCCACGCCAATCGGATTCATTGCGGGAATGGGGCATCTCTTACGCGTTCGGTGGAGTTAACATATGACCCGCTTCGTCCTTCGACCGGCGGTGGCGGGCCATCTAGTGTCGCGTGTCGTAAGTGACTTTCCGATGTGAGTTCGCAACAATGAGGCATGTCTGTCGCTGCCGCGTTGGTCCTTCGACCAGGGGACGAGGAGAAATTGTCGTCCCTGGTGCGTTCGTCGTCGGTGCGG
>JALYMU010000389.1 GCA_030773595.1 Actinomycetota bacterium
CGCCTGCGCCGCGGCGCGGGCGGCCTCCACCTCGGCGGCACCGGCCGGGCTGAGCTGGCGGCGGGACGGCGCGGCCGTCGGGACGGCCTCGAGCGGCGCCGGGCGGACAGCCGCGGTGGCCGAGCCGCGCAGCACGATCGGGTCAGGAGACGAACTCATCGTCGCCTCCGCGGCGCATGACGATCTGTCCGGTCTCCTCGAGGGCGCGGATGCCCTGGACCACCTTGGCCTGGGCCTCCTCGACCGTGCGCAGGCGCACCGGGCCCATCATCTCGATTTCGTCGGCGAGGTTCTCGGCCGCACGCTCGGACAGGTTGCGCATGATCTTCTGGCGCACCGCGTCGCTGACGCCCTTGAGCGCGGTGGCGAGGTCGTTGGTCTCGACCGAACGCAGGACGAGCTGGATGCTCTTGTCGTCGAGGCCCACGATGTCCTCGAACATGAACATCCGGCTGCGGACCTCCTCCGCGAGCGCGGCGTCCTTGGCCTCCAGCCCTTCGAGGATGAGCCGCTCCGTCGCGCGGTCGGCGCGGTTGATGATGTCCACCAGCGGCTGCAGGCCGCCGACCGTCGACGTCTCCGTCGACTGCAGGACCAGCGAGAGCTTGCGCTCCAGCTGCATCTCGACGGCCTTGATGATGTCGGGCGTGGTCCGGTCCATGACCGCGATGCGGTGCGCGACGTCGGCCTGCAGCTCGGGCGCGAGACCGGACAGCACCGCCGTCGCCTTGTCCGCGGACATGTGCGCGAGGACCAGCGCGATGATCTGCGGGTGCTCGTCCTGCACGAAGGACAGCAGCTGGCGCGGGTCGGTCTTGTGCAGGAACTGGAACGGCATCTCCATGAAGGCGGCGGAGAGCCGTCCCATGATCTCGCCGGCCCGCTCGGCGCCCAAGCTGGCCTCGAGCAGGTCGCGCGCGAAGCTGAGACCGCCCTGCATGACCATGCCCTTGGCCTGGACCAGCTCGTGGAACTCCCCGAGCACGGCCTCGGACTCCTCGGGCTCGACGTCGCGCAGCCGCATGATCTCGGCCGTGATTTCCTCGACCTCGGTGTCCTTCATCTGGGCGAGGACCTTGGCGGAAGCCTCCCGGCCCATGCCAACCAGCAGGATCGCGGTCTTGCGCAGGCCCGTCATCTCGGTGGTGGCCGGCATCAGGACCTCCGGTCAGCGAGCCAGCCGCGCAGCAAGGCGGCGACCTCGTCGGGCTGGCGCTCCACGAGATCGCTGATCTCGCCGCGCATCTCGTCCGCGATCGAGGCGGACGGAGTGACGGCGACGCTCTCCAGGGCCAGCATGTTCTCGGCGTGCTCCACGGCGAGGCGCTGGCGCGCCTCCTCGAGCTTGGTCCGCTCCTCCTCGAGGAGCTCGAGCTCCACGCGCTGAGCCTCGGCGCCCTTCTTCTTGCGCGACTTGAGCCATGCGATCAGGACGACCAGGCCGACCAGCAGGGACAGCCCGGCGGTCTTGGCCATCTCCATCAGGCCGGCCTTCTCCTCGGCCTTCTTCGCCTCCTCGAGCGCCTTCTGCGCGGCGAGCGCGGCGTCGTTGTTGAACGGTAGACGGTCGACCTGGATCTTGTCACCGCGCTGGAGGTCGAGGCCGGCTCCGGCGGAGACGAGCTTGGTGATCACGGCGGGGTCCACGTTGCCGGCGACGGCGGTGTCGACCAGGACGGCGACGTTGAGCCGCTCGACGGCGCCCGGCGCTGCGACGCGCATCTCGGTCCGCTTGCCGACCGGGTTGTCCCGCGTCACGTTGCGCTTGGTGTATTTGCCCTGGCCGTCGTCGCCGTTGGGCACGCCGCGGTTCTCCGGTCCGAGCACACCGCCCACGGGAGCGCCCCCGGCGCCCTCGTAGGTCTCATCGCTCTGCGTCTCGGAGATCGGGCGGGCCCGCCGGTTGTCGAGGAACTCCTCGGTCTTGGTCTCCACGGCGTCGAAGTCGAGGTCCGAGGTCACCGTGACGACCGCCTTGCCCGGGCCCACGACCTTCTCGAGCATGCCCTGCACGTTGTTCTGCAGGCGGGCCTGGTAGGCCTGGGTCTGCTCCTCGCCCTCGGTCGCGGCTCCGGCCATGCCGCCCTGACCGGAGCTGGAGAGCAGCTTGCCGGTGGAGTCGGCGACCGTGACGTTCTCTGGTGCGAGACCCTCGACGCTGGAGGCGACAAGGTGGACGATGGCGCGGACCTGCTGGCTGGCCAGCGTCGAACCCATCTGGCTTCCGACCAGGACCGACGCGGTGGTCTTGCCGTCCTCGTCGGCGAAGACGTCCTTCTCGGGGACGACGATGCGCACGACGGCGGTGTCGACACCGTCGATGAACTCGATGGTCTTGTTGAGCTCGCCCTCGATCGCCCGCTGGTAGTCCACGCGCTGCTTGAACTCCGAGGCGGTGATCCCCTGCTTGTCCAGCAGCGAGTAGCCGGTCTGCTCGCCCGCCGGCAGGCCCTCGCCGGACATCTGCAGGCGCAGGTCGTAGACCCGGTCGCGCGGCACCATGATCGTCGTACCGCCGTCGGTCAGCTCGTACGGCGTACCCGTCTCGTTGAGCTTCTCGACGATCGCGCTGGCGTCGGTCGAGGCGATGTTGCTGAACAGCGGCGTGTACGTCGGGGTCGACGCCCACCGGGAGAAGAACAGGCCACCGATCACGAGAGCGATGAGGCCGAGCACGCTGACGGCCTTCTGGCCGGCGGTGAAGCTCGAGAACGTGGTGGTCCCACGCTGGAGCAGTCCCTTGACGCTGTCCATCAGACGGGCATCCTCATGATCTCACTGAAGGCCTCGAGAGCCTTGTTGCGCAGTGCCACGGTGAGCTGGGTCGCCGTGGAAGCCTTGGACGCCGCGATCATGTAGTCGTGGACGTCGGTGAGGTCGCCGGTGGCAGCCTGGACGGCCATGTCGTTGGCCTTGCCGTGCAGCGCCTGGACCTCCTCGAGGCCCTGGACGAGCTTCGAGCCGAACGCCTCGCTGCTGCCGGCGGCGCCGACGGGTCCCGCCGCGTCGAGGCCGCCGACTCCGGACAGCGGACCGACGGGTCCGAGGGGTGCGATGCTCATCGGTCACTACCTCCCGAGCTGCAGCGCGGCGGAGTAGGCCTCCTGGGCGCGCGAGACGACGGCGAGGTTGGCCTGGTAGCCGCGCTGCGCCATGAGCAGGCTGGTCATCTGGGCGCCCATGTCGATGTCGGGCATCCGCACGTTGCCGTCCTCGTCGGCCAGCGGGTGGTCCGGCGCGTGCACGACTCGGCCCTCGGCGTTGCCGAGCTCGATGCCCCCGACGACGGCGCCGCCCTTGCCGGAGCCGTAGTCGACGGCCTGCGCCACGACGTAGCGGGCGCGGAAAGCCTCCTCGCTCGTCGGGCGGGCGGTGTTGAGGTTGGCCAGGTTGTCCGACACCGCGTCGAGCCACTTGCGGTGGACCGTCACGCCGGAGCCGGCGACGCCGAGGGAGTCGAAGATGCTCATCAGAAGCCACCCCCGCCGATCGCGGTCTTCAGCAGCTTGCCGCGCTCGTCCACCGCGCGCAGCGCGAGCTGGTAGCGCAGGTTCGTGTCGATGCCGGAGATCGTCTCCGTGTCGAGGTTGACGTTGTTGCCGTCCTCGCGGGTCGGCTCGAGCGAGCGCGCCACGCCCGGCGTCACGCGAGCGGCCTGCGCGGTGCTGCCGGAGGCGACCGCCTCACGCAGGGCGTCCTCGAACTGCACGCGCCCGGCGAGGAAGCCGGGGGTCTGCAGGTTGGCGACGTTGTCGGAGATGGTGCGCTGGCGCATGGACAGCCCGCGAAGGGCGGTGTGCAGCGCTACCGAGGTGACGTCCTCGAACACGGCGGGATCAGCTCTCCTGGCCTGACGGAGGGTGGGTCGCCCCTCGACCGGGAGGTCGTGGGGGCCGAGATTCGCCGATCCGTGGCGAGGGGGAGCGATCCTTGCTCCCTAGATGTGTCGGCCGCAGGCCCGAAACCTTTAGCCCGAATGCCGTACGGCGGGCACCTGCCGCACCGCTCCCGGGCTCAGGCGGGAAGAGGCTCCAGCGCAGCCGCGACCTGTGGCGCGACGACGGCCAAGTCGGCGAGTACGCCGGTCGCGTCGGCGTCGGTCACGAGCGCGAGCGCCTCCTCGAGCAGCGGCAGGGCCGCGTCGTCGCCGAGGGCCTCGAAGGCCAGGGCGGCGGCGACGACCCGCTCGTGCGGGGTGCGCGCGGTGTCCGCGGCCACGACGCGCAGGGGGCAGGC
>JALYMU010000390.1 GCA_030773595.1 Actinomycetota bacterium
GTCCCGCACCTGCGGGGCCGGGCCGTCGGCTGTACGGCCAGGCCGTCGGCTGTACGACGGGCGGCCGCGCGCTCCGAGGTGTCCCGCGCCCGGCGGTGTGCGTCGCGGCCCGCGGCGGTCGCTGTCCGGGCCGCCGGTACAGTCGCCGCCATGACGACCTGGGAGTACGCGACCGTGCCCCTGCTGGTGCACGCGACCAAGCAGATCCTCGACAACTGGGGCGCCGACGGGTGGGAGCTCGTGCAGGTCGTTCCCGGCCCCGGCGGCGGCGAGCAGCTCGTGGCCTACCTGAAGCGGGCGAAGGCATGAGCGCGGGTCGGGTCGAGAAGCGCCTCGGCGAGCTGGGCCTGACGCTGCCCGGCGTCGCGGCGCCGGTGGCGGCCTACGTCCCGGCCGTCCGGACCGGCAGCTACGTCCACACCTCCGGCCAGCTGCCCATGGTCGAGGGCACGCTCGCCGCGACGGGCAAGGTCGGTGCGGGGATCGAGCCGGAGCAGGCGAAGGAGCTGGCGCGCACGTGCGCGCTCAACGCTCTCGCCGCGGTCAAGTCCCAGATCGGCGACCTCGACCGGGTCGTCCGCGTCGTCAAGGTCGTGGGCTTCGTCGCCAGCGCGCCCGACTTCACCGGCCAGCCGGTCGTCGTGAACGGCGCCAGCGAGCTGCTGGGCGAGGTCTTCGGCGACGCCGGCGTGCACGCACGCAGCGCCGTCGGGGTCGCCGTACTCCCACTCGATGCGCCGGTCGAGGTCGAGATCCTCGTCGAGGTCGGTGACTGAGCCGCAGACGCCACGGCGGCCGACCCGGGCGGACCTGCTCGCCTGTGCCGGTCGCACGCTGCCCGACGTCATTGCCGCGCACCTCGACGTCCTGTTCTGCGGCATCAACCCCGGCCTCTACACGGCCTGGAGCGGCCACCACTTCGCCCGCCCGGGCAACCGGTTCTGGCCGGCGCTGCACCGGTCCGGGTTCACGCCGCGCCAGCTCCACCCGAGCGAGCAGGACCAGCTACCCCGCGTCGGGCTGGGCATCACCAACGTCGTGCCGCGCGCGACGGCGGCGGCGGACGAGCTGACCCGCGAGGAGCTGGAGGCGGGCGGTCGCCGGCTGGTCCAGACGGTCTCGGCGTACGAGCCTCGGGTCCTCGCCGTGCTAGGCGTCACGGCGTACCGGACCGCCTTCGCCGACCGGCGGGCCCGGCTCGGCCGCCAGGACCAGCGCATCGGCACCACGACCGTGTGGGTCCTGCCGAACCCGAGCGGCCTCAACGCCCACCACACGGTGGACAGCCTCGCGGGCCTGCTGGCCGAGCTCCGGTCCTACGTCAGGCAGCTGGGGTCCCCGCGCGGCTGATCCGCCGCTGCCCGTGCCGGGTCGTCCCGTCGGTGCCCGCCGTACGATCCGGCCCATGTCGAGACCGGTCCCATCGCAGCTTGTCGACCGGGCCCGCGGATACCTCGAGGGCCGCTGGAGGCCCGTCGAGCCGCGCCACGCCGCGACCGTCGCGCTCGTGCGGGACGCCGCGGGCGGCGGGATCGAGGTCTACCTGCTCCGGCGGGTGTCCTCGATGGCCTTCGCCGCGGGCATGTACGTCTTCGCCGGCGGCAGGGTCGATCCCCGTGACGCCGACGACGTGCCCTGGAGCGGCCCCGACCCCGCAGCGTGGGCTCCCTCCTTCGCGGCGAGTCCCGACCTCACCCGCGCGCTCGTCTGCGCCGCCGTGCGCGAGACGTTCGAGGAGGCGGGCGTGGTGCTCGCCGGTCCCGACGCCTCCTCCGTCGTCGCGGACACGACGGGGGAGGACTGGGAGGCGGACCGGCAGGCCTTGCTGTCGCGCGAGCTCGCCTTCAGCGAGATGCTGCGCCGCCGCGGGCTGGTGCTGCGGGCCGAGCTACTGCGCCCGTGGGCGCACTGGATCACGCCGGAGTTCGAGGAGCGGCGCTACGACACGCGGTTTCTCGTGGCGGCGCTGCCGCCGGGGCAACGCACCCGCGATGTCGGCGGCGAGGCCGACCGGGTGGTCTGGATGCGCCCGGACGAGGCGGTCGCGGGCCATGAGGCGGGGCGGCTGGCCATGCTCCCCCCGACGGTGATGACGCTGGCGGAGCTCTCGGCGTACTCCTCGGTCGCCGAGGTCCTGGCCGCGCCGCGGACCATCTCGCCCATCCTTCCACGCGCGGTCGAGGACGGCCCCGACCTCGCCCTGGTGCTCCCAGGCGAGCCCGGCTACCCCGCATGAGCGCAGTCGGCGGCGCGCCCGAGGCGGTGCGGCTCCCGGCGTGGGCGACGCTCGCGCTCGCGCCGAACCCGGGCCCGATGACGCTGGACGGCACGAACACGTGGGTCGTGCGTGCGCCCGGTGCCTCCTCATGCGTCGTCGTGGACCCCGGCCCGCTGCACCAGGCCCATCTGGAGCGGGTGGCGGCCTACGGCCCAGTCGAGCTCGTCCTGCTGACCCACCGCCATCCCGACCACGCCGAGGGCGCCGGCCGCTTCGCCGAGATGACCGGCGCGCCCGTCGCGGCGGCGGACCCGTCGCTGGTGCGCGGCGCGCAGCCACTGTGGGACGGACAGGTGCTCGACGGGCACGGGGGCGTCCGGGTCCGGGTCCTTGCGACGCCGGGGCACACGTCGGACTCCGTGTCGTTCGTGGTCGAGGACGACGAGCCGGGCGTCCTCACCGGCGACACGGTGCTCGGTCGGGGGACGACCGTCGTCGCCCATCCCGACGGGGTCCTCGGCGACTACCTGCGCTCGCTGGACCTCCTGCGTGGGTTGGGTCCGGCGCGCGTGCTGCCCGGTCACGGTCCGCTGCGCGCTTCCGCCGTCGTCGCGGCGGAGGCCTACCTCGAGCACCGTCGCGCCCGCCTCGAGCAGGTCCGGGCCGCTCTCGCCGCGGGCGCCCGGACGGCGAGTGACGTGGTGCAGCTGGTGTACGCCGACGTCGACCGGGCGGTGTGGCCCGCGGCGGAGCAGTCGGTGCGGGCGCAGCTGGCGTATCTGCGCGGAGAGTGACCGGCGACTCGTGCATCGCCAGGCAGTCCTCGACGCCGCGCCGCCTGCGGACATCGCTTCCGCATCGGCAGGCGGGTCTGCCGGAGCACATGGCGCACCTGGAGCGCGACACCACGAACGTCGTCCTGACCCTCGCCCGCATCAGGACGACCTCGGAGAGGATGGAGCGACTCGCGGGAGACCGGAGACCTCCGGACGCCGTCCTAACGGGCCCGGCGGCTCAGCCGCTCGACGTCCAGGAGCACGACCGCACGCGCCTCGTGCCGGATCCACCCGCGCTGCTGGAAGTCCGCGAGCGCCTTGTTCACCGTCTCCCGAGACGCCCCGACGAGCTGGGCCAGCTCCTCCTGGGTCAGGTCGTGGGTCACGTGGATGCCGCCGTCGGACTGGACCCCGAAACGGGTCGCGAGGTCCAGCAGCGCCTTGGCGACGCGGCCGGGGACGTCACTGAAGACGAGGTCGGCCAGCGCCTCATTCGTCCGCCGCAGCCGCTGGGCCAGCGCCCGCAGCAGCTGGGAGGCCACCTCGGGCCGGCCGGTGAGCCACGGCTGGAGGTCGCTGTGGCCCAGGCCGATGAGCGTCGAGTCGGTCACGGCGGTCGCCGTCGCCGTGCGCGGCCCCGGGTCGAACAGCGACAGCTCGCCGAACATCTCGCCCGGCCCGAGGACGGCGAGGAGGTTCTCGCGGCCGTCGACGGATGTGCGGCCGAGCTTCATCTTGCCCGTGGTGACGACGTAGAGGCGGTCGCCGACCTGCCCCTCGGAGAAGAGCACCCGCCCCCGCGGCAGCGTCACGTCGACCATGGAGGAGCGCAGGGACTTGGCCGCCTCGTCGTCGAGCGCGGCGAACAGCGGCGCACGCCGCAGGTCGTCGTCCACGAGTCCTCCCCGAGAAGCCGTCGTTTGGCAGTGTGCCGCACGTGCGGTGCCCGCGACGACTCCGGTCCGGCCCATCGTCGCTGCGGTCCGCGGGACCGACCGGGCGCACGGAAGTGTCGGCGGCCCGACGTACATTGAGCCGGTGCCAGCGACCCGTGCCCCCGAGACGCGGCTCGGCCTCGTCCGCCGCGCCCGGCGGATCCACCGGGAGCTCGCCGCGACCTACCCCGACGCGCACTGCGAGCTCGACTTCACGACGCCGCTCGAGCTGCTCGTCGCCACCGTGCTCTCGGCGCAGACGACCGACGTGCGGGTCAACATGGTCACGCCCGAGCTGTTCCGGCGCTACCGCACGGCGGCGGACTATGCGGGCGCCGACCGGGCCGAGCTGGAGGCCCTCATCCAGCCCACCGGGTTCTTCCGCGCCAAGGCCAACTCGCTGATCGGACTGGGACAGGCCTTGTGTGAGCGCTACGCCGGGGAGGTGCCCGCACGGCTGGAGGACCTCGTCACGCTGCCGGGCGTGGGTCGCAAGACGGCCAACGTGGTGCTCGGCAACGCCTTCGGCGTCCCTGGCATCACGGTCGACACGCACTTCGGGCGGCTGGCCCGCCGGTTCGGTTGGACCAGCGAGGACGACCCGGTCAAGGTCGAGTCCGAGGTGGGGTCGCTGTTCGAGCCCCGCGACTGGACGATGCTCAGCCACCGGATGATCTTCCACGGCCGGCGCACGTGCCACGCCCGCAAGCCGGCGTGCGGCGCGTGCCCGGTGGCGTCGCTGTGCCCGTCGTACGGCGAGGGCGAGACGGATCCCGACAAGGCCCGCAAGCTGTTGAAGTACGAGCTGGCCCCGGCCGCGACGTGACTCGGCCCGCCGCCCTGCTCGTGGGAGCCGCGGTGCTCGCACTCTTGCCCGGATGCGCTCGCCCCGACGGGCCGGCAGCCACGTCCAGCGGCTCGACGCGGGCCCCGGTCTCGGCGCCGCCGATCGACCCGCCCGACCCGGCCGCCGTCGCGGAGGCCCGGCTCGACCGGTGCCCCGA
>JALYMU010000391.1 GCA_030773595.1 Actinomycetota bacterium
TGCCGGTCTCGAGCACCATCTGCACGGCCTCGGCCTTGAACTGCGGACTGAACTTCCTCCGCTGCTCGGGCATGGACAGATCCTCTCAGCACAGGAGTCCCTGTCCAACATCCTTGGTACACCTCAGCTCGCCGACCTCGAGCTACGCCACCGCCGCCGCGCCCGCTGCGAGGACCGCATCCGCAATGCCAAAGACACCGGCCTAACTAACCAACCTGCCCCTGCACGGATTCGACCAGAACCGCATCTGGTGCGCCCTCGTGCAGCTGGCCATGGAGATCACCGCCTGGACCCAGATGCTCGCCCTCGCCGGGCACGAAGCCCGCCGCTGGGAACCCAAACGGCTACGGCTGCGGCTGTTCTCCACCGCCGCCCGACTAGGCCAGCAGGATCCAGACAAGCAGGATCGAGAGAAGGGGAAGCACATGGGTAAGCTCCAGGACAAGGTCGCCTTCATCACTGGGTCGGACTCCGGCATCGGGCAGGCCACCGCGATCGAGTTCGCCCGCGAGGGCGCCGACGTCGTGGTGCACTACCTGCACGACGAGCAGGGCGCCAACTCCACCCGTGAGCAGGTCGAGGCCCACGGCCGCCGGGCGATCGTCGTCCACGGCGACCACGGCTTCGAGGACCACGTCGAGGCCATGTTCCAGGCGGCGTTCGACGCCTTCGGCCGCGTGGATATCCTGATGAACAACGCCAGCGTCGACGCCTCCGGCACCTACGTCGCGGACCTGAAGATCGAGGACTTCGAACGCACCCTGCGCAGCAACCTCATCGGCCAGCTGATCTGCGCCAAGCACTTCATCAACCACCGGAAGCAGCAGGGCGGCGGAGGGAGGATCATCAACACGACGTCGGTCCACCAAGAGCGGCCCCGGGCCGGGGCGGCGGACTACGACTGCTCCAAGGGAGCGCTGCGCAATCTCACCCGGACCCTGGTGCTGGAGGTCTCCGAGCTCGGGATCACGGTGAACAACATCGCCCCAGGCATGGTTCTAACCCCGTTCAACCAGAAGGCGATCGACGACCCAGAGTTCCGGGAGAAGGAGGTCCAGAGCATTCCGCTGAAGCGAGCCGCGAAGCCGGACGAGATCGGCCGCCTGGCGACGTGGCTGGCCTCCAGCGAGGCCGACTACGTCACCGGCGCCACCTACGTGATGGACGGCGGTCTGATGCAGATGTCCGGCCAGGGCGCCTAGGAGAGTCCTCAAATATGGCGGATGTCGGCCCGGCCCTCGGTTCTCCTGGGTCGGGAGGATCTGATCATGCAGGGTCGGTCTGAGGCTCAGCGGCAGTTGTTGGACGCAAGTCGGTGGCGGGGGCATCTGCTCAAGCCGGGCAGCGTTTTCGCCTTCTTGGCAGAGTACCGGGGACGTTTGTTCCCGGACGAGTTTGTTGCCCATCTGTTTGTCCCAGACATCCCGCGCTGCTGCTCGGCGACGTAAGCTGCGGCAGCACCGCACGCACCGTCACGTGATCGGGTGGCCGTCCTCGGGTGCCGGTACGCCCCGGACGCCGTGCTTCGTGGCGCTAGTCCTGGCGGCGGGCGCTCTTGGCCTGCGCGGTGTGGGTCAGGGTCATGAGCAGCAGACCGCCGACGAGGTTGCCGGACCCTGCCAGTGCGATGTTGGACCCCACGTCCGAGTAGTCCACGGTGCCGCCGAGCCAAACGCCGAAGAGCAGATGCAGCGCGGAGACGACGACGTGGTCGAATGGCCCGAGCGCGAGGAAGAATCCGACCAAGTAGGCCAGGGCGATGCGGCTGCCGACCGAGTTGACCGCATGCAGCAGGTAGGACAGCAGGGTCAGCAGGGTGCCGGCCGCGATCCCGCGCGTGAAGGTGGCCAGGCCGTTCTTCGCGGCGATCTCCTCGGCGACCTTCGCTAGAGCGTCGTGCGCGCCCGCCGGCAAGGCGCCCTCCACAGCGAAGATGGCGGCCATGACGGCGCCTCCGACGAAGTTGAGCAGCAGGACGACCACCCAGAGTCGCCCCAACCGGGCCCAGCTCGAGCGCTGACGCCGGTCGATCGCCGCCGCCACCGGATCGAAGAAGTTCTCGCTGAACAGCTCGGAGCGGCCCACCACGAGGAAGACCAACCCGATCGCGAAAGCGAGCGCTCCGGCCAGCTTCCCCGGGCCGGCGCCCAGCGTCGGCTCAACGAGCTCCCGCGCCATGCCCAGCGCCACCACGCCGAAGACGACGGTGATACCAGCGATGAAGCCGGTCGACACCTCCTCCAGCAGCGGCATCGACAGCCGCCGCTCGCCCTCGCTCTTGGCCCGCTCGTAGATCTCGCTCGGAGCCGGTGCGACCGCCACGACACATGTCTACCGCACGGATCGCCGCCATCAGGAGCCGACGTACACGGACATCAAGGAGAAGAGGGCGAAGCCCGCGGTGAGCGCGATGGGCCCGAGGTGGCTGGTCTCGCCTTGGTGGGCTTCGGTGACCATCTTCTCGACGACGACGCTGGTGAGTGCTCCGCCGGTGAGAGCGAGCACGGACAGGGTGAGGACGTCGGGGGCGGTGCGGAGCGCGAAGTAGCCCAGGGTCGCGCCGAGGACGATGGGGAGGGTGAAGCTCAGCGCCATCAGGACGCGGATACGGCGGCGGATGCCGACGCGGCGCAGGCTGGCGACCGCGGCGAAGCCTTCGGGAACGTCGGCGGGGACCTGGCCGAGGGCGAGGAGCAGCCCGAGGCTGGGGTTGAGGACGGTGGCGCTTCCGATCATGACGCCGTCACGGAACAGGTCCAGGGACACCCCGGTGAAGATGGCCAGCGGGCCGGTGGCCTCGTCGCCGGCGCGGAGGCGGCCCTGGACGAAGCCGATGGCGTGTTCGATGCCGATGAAGAACAGGCCGCCGCCGACGAACGCGAGGATGGGCACCCAGGGCGGAGAGGCGTGCAGGGCCTCGGGCATGAGCTCAAGGCCCACGACCGCGAGCACGATGCCGGCGGCGAGATGCAGGGCCAGGCTGAGGGCGCGAGCAGGGCGACGCGGTCCACAGCGACCCGCATGTCGGGCTGCCCGGGGCGAACGAAAATGTGGTCGATGCGCTGGTCGATCAGCTCCGCAGCTTCCAGCGGGGCGTGGGGATGGTCCGAGCGCAAGGTGGCCGCGTCATCCGCGCCACCGCCGGCCGTCCAGGTGTCCATAAGAGTGTCGTGTAGTGGGCGCAGCACCGGGCTGTTCGGGGCGGCGTTCAGGTCGCCGCAGACGATCACCGGCAGCGGTCCGTCGGTGTCGGGGTCGGTGGCGAGGTCGACGACTCGGGCGGCCTGGGCGAGGCGGTCGTCGTTGTACGCCGGCTCCCACTCGAGGCAGGCGGCGATGACATGAAGCGACCCCGGCGGGATGCGCCACGGTGGCGGCCATCGCGACCGGAGCTGGTGTCCGGTGCCGAGCCGGCATCTCGACCGGTCGTAGGAGGTTGATCGGCCAGCGGCTGAGCAGCCCGATCCCGATGTCGACGCCGGCCTGGTCCGCGGACTCCGGCGGGTTCGGCGCGGGCGGGAGACCCGGAGCGACGAAGGCCGCGTGCAGACCGAGCTGGTCGGCGAACTCGTGCGCCTGCGACCTCTGCCCCGTCCCCCAGCACTCCTGCAGGGCGACGATGTCGGCGTCGGCCTCCCGCAGCCGAGTCAGCAGGCCGTGCTGCCGCTCCCGCCAGGCCGGCCCAAACCGCCACCACACGTTCCAGGTGACGATGCGGACTCGACCAGCTACTGCCTCGGCCACGACAACCTCCCCCGCCGCCGGCAGGTGCTGCCCACTTAGTGGCGCGGCCTCCCTCTGCCGCCTGGGTCTGCGGCCTGAAGCCGCCGGCGCCGAAGGCGCCGTCCACCGAACGTGCGGGCGCCCGCGTGCGCTCACGGCGTTCGTGCGGCGTGTGAGCCTGTCGAACCTAGCTGGCCCCACTGGGACGGTTATACATGGCCCCACTTCCAGTCTGATCCATCTGATCTGTGGGATCTACCACCGGTAGCTGCTCGGTCAGCCGTCCGCAGACCTCTCGTGCTCCTCCACAAGGCCCTCGGCCGTTCCCCCTGGGTGGGGCGAGAGCGGGCTCGTTACGCGCCCTAGTTGGTGGGCTAGGCCACACCGGACGCAGACGCCTGCTTCACTACGCCGCGCACGACCCGTGGAGCAGCCTTCTCGTCACCATGCTCGGACGGCTCCGCCAGCTCGCCGCTCCCGGCTGAACCAGCACCGGACCTGTCCCGACCAGCGCCCCCACCCCGGACCGTGGAACCGGCGCCCACCCGAGACGACACTCGGGCCACTGTCACACCCTCAACCCACCATCACGCCCCACCCCGCCACCGTCGGTGATCATGCTCGGCGGCGGCAACGTGAAAGGTCCGGCTTAGTCACTAAGATCGCCGGTTACTCGCGGTTCCGGGTCAGAGGGCGCACCAGGGCACGCGCTGCT
>JALYMU010000392.1 GCA_030773595.1 Actinomycetota bacterium
GGCCTGCGGGATGCAGGCCGGCCGGACCGCTGCTACTGCTTGACCTCGACGGCGACCTTGTCGATCCGGTCGAAGGCGTCGATGCGCACGTTCGAGACCTTCTCCGAGTGAGCCGACTGCGTCTGCCCGAAGAACAGCGGGATCGCGGGGAGGTCCTGCACCAGGATGTCCTCGGCCTGCTGCCACAGCTGGATGGCCTTGGCCGGGTCCTGCTCCTTCAGACCGTCAGCGACGAGGTTGTCGAACTTCTTGTTCGAGTAGCCGTAGTAGTTCGAGCCGCCACCGGTGCCGTACAGCGGGCCGAGGTAGTTCTGCATGGACGGGTAGTCCATGATCCAGCCCAGACGGAACGGACCGAAGCCCTTCTTGTCCTTCTGCGCCTTGCTCAGGTCGTCGAGCAGGACGTCGAAGGCGGGCTTGGACACGGCCTGGCACTTCACGCCGAGGTTCTGCTTGATCTGGTTGCAGGCCGCCTCGGTCCACTCCTTGTGGCCACCGTCGGCGTTGTAGGTGATGGTCATGTCGCTGAGACCGCCACCCTCCTGCAGCAGCTGCTTGGCCCTCTCAGGGTTGAAGGTGCAGATTTCGCCACAGGCGCCCTTGCGGTAGCCCTCGACGACCGGGCCGACGAAGGCGTCGGCCGGGACGCGCGTCCCCGCGAAGATCGTCTTGCCGATCGCGTCACGGTCGATGGCCATCGAGACGGCCTGACGGACCTTGACGTTCTTGAAGCGCTCGTCGAAGACCGGGATCCCGAGGAAGCCGTAGTACGACGACGGGAACTCCTGGTAACGCGGGCCCAGCTCTGCCTTGGCGCCGGCGAGGGCGCTCGGCGGAAGCGAGTCCATGACGTCGAGGTTGCCGGCGCGCAGGTCGTTGTAGGCAGTCTCGATGGACTGGTAGATCTTGAAGTCGATACCGGCCGCCTTGGGCTTGGTGCCCTGGTAGTCCTCGAAGCGCTCGACCGAGATCTTCCGGTTGTGCTCCCACTTCCCCTTCATCTTGAAGGGGCCGTTGCCGATGGGGGCCTCCTCGAAGGCCTTCATGTCCTTCAGTGCCGCCTTCGGCAGCGGGTAGAACGCGGTGTAGCCCAGCGCCGACTTGAAGACGTTGTTCGGCTGGTCGAGGGTGACCCTGAACTCCGTCGGGCTCACGACCTTCAGGCCGGACATCGTCTTGGCCTTCGGCGTCGGAACCTTGTCGTCCTCGGGGTTGGGGTCCTCCGGGCTGACGTCGGAGAAGCCCTTCACGCCCAGCTGCTGGAAGAAGTAGGAGTTCTGCTGGCCGTTCGTCGCGAGCGCGCCGTAGTTCCAGGCGTCGACGAAGGACTGCGCGGTCACGTCCTCACCGTTGTGGAACTTCCACCCCGGCTTGATCCTGATGGTCCAGTTCTTGGCGTCCGGGCTGTCGATGGACTCGGCGAGCTGGGTGAGCATCGGCTCGTTGGTGTCGGGCTTGTAGGTCACCAGCGGGGTGAACAGCGCGTCGAGAACCTCGGAGCCGGAGGTCTCCGCCGTGTTGGTCGGGACCAGGTCCTGCGGCTCGCTGATCTGGATCGAGTAGGTGCCGCCGCCGGCGCCGCCGCCGGGGGTCCCCCCGGCGTTGGGCGTGCCGCCGCCGCCGTCGCCGCCGCAGGCCGCGAGCGCGAGCCCGAGCGCAGCGGTGCCCGCGACAAAGCGTGCCTGTGGAAGTCCACGCATGGACGTCCTCCTCATTCGTGCTCTCGTGGAGCGTCAGGGATTGCACCGCTCCAAGAGAGCCGGCGCACCATCGCGCGCCGACGAGGCCCGCAGGCACAGGGGGGCCGTCGCACCTCGTCGTTGCGATCGGCACTTGTCTACCAAACGGACCACCACGGTCCGGGAAGAACCCGGTTGCGATTCGGTCACGGGTGTGTCATGGAAACACCAAGTCGGCGTGCCGCGGTCACATCCGCTGGAAGAACTGACCGCAAGCGAGTGCCTCGTCACAAGACGTACGCCGGAGCAGGCGGCCGACGGTAACTCCTGCGGCGGCCAGCGGGAAACCACCGGCGCGGGGCAGTGCGCCGTACGACGGGCCGCGCGGACGTGGCCGTCGCTCAGTCCTGCGCCGCCTTCGCCCGCCGGCCGCGCGAGCGCTCGCGCTCCTTGGCGTCGAGCACCACCTTGCGGATCCGCACGGTCGCCGGCGTCACCTCGACGCACTCGTCCTCGCGGCAGAACTCCAGTGCCTGCTCCATGGACAGCTGGCGGTAGGGGATGAGGCGCACCAGCTCGTCCCCGGTCGAGGACCGCATGTTCGTGAGCTTCTTCTCCTTGGTGGCGTTGACGTCCATGTCGTCCGCGCGGGAGTTCTCGCCCACGATCATGCCCTCGTAGACCTCGGTGCCCGGGCCGACGAACATCGTCCCGCGCTCCTGGAGGTTGAACAGCGCGAACGACGTCGTGGGGCCGCGCCGGTCGGCGACCAGGGAACCGGTCGGGCGCGTGCGCAGCTCGCCGTGCCAGGGCTCGTAGCGGTCAAAGACGTGGTGCAGGAGCCCGGTCCCTCGGGTCTCGGTGAGGAACTCGGTCCGGAACCCGATCAGGGCGCGCGCCGGCACGATGTACTCCAGCCGAATCCAGCCCGTGCCGTGGTTGACCATCTGCTCCATGCGGCCCTTGCGCAGCGCGAGGAGCTGGGTGACGACGCCGAGGTACTCCTCCGGCGCGTCGATCGTCAGCCGCTCCACGGGCTCGTGGACCTTCCCGTCGACGAGCCGGGTCACCACCTGCGGCTTGCCGACGGTCAGCTCGAAGCCCTCACGGCGCATGAGCTCCACGAGGACGGCGAGCTGGAGCTCCCCGCGACCCTGCACCTCCCAGGTGTCCGGGCGCTCGGTCTCGAGGATCCGGATGGAGACGTTGCCGACCAGCTCGGCGTCGAGGCGGTTCTTGAGCAGGCGAGCGGTGAGCTTCTTGCCGCTCTGACCCGCGAGCGGCGAGGTGTTGATGCCGATCGTCATCGAGATCGAGGGCTCGTCGACCGTGATGAGCGGCAGCGGCCGGACATCCTCCGCGTCCGCGAGCGTCTCACCGATCGTGATCTCCGGGATGCCCGCGATGGCGATGATGTCGCCGGGACCGGCCTGCTCCGCCGGCACGCGGTCGAGCGCCTTGGTCAGCAGGAGCTCGGAGACCTTGACCCGCTGCACCGAGCCGTCCGTGCGGCACCACGCCACGGTCTGGCCCTTGCTGATGGTGCCGTGGTGCACGCGGCAGAGCGCCAGCCGCCCGAGGTAGGGCGAGGCGTCGAGGTTCGTGACATGGGCCTGCAGCGGCGCGTGCTCGTCGTACGACGGTGCCGGGACGGTCTCGAGGATCGTCTCCATGAGCGGGGCGAGGTCGCTCGCCTCGGGCAGCTCGCCGTCCCCGGGACGCTTCAACGACGCACGCCCGGCCTTCGCCGAGCAGTAGACGATCGGGAAGTCGATCTGGTCCTCGCTGGCGTCGAGGTCGAGGAAGAGCTCGTAGGTCTCGTCGACCACCTCGCCGATCCGCGCGTCCGGGCGGTCGACCTTGTTGACGACGAGCACGACGGGCAGCTTCTGCTGAAGCGCCTTGCGCAGCACGAAGCGCGTCTGGGGTAGCGGGCCTTCGGAGGCGTCGACGAGGAGCACCACGCCGTCGACCATCGAGAGCCCACGCTCGACCTCCCCGCCGAAGTCCGCGTGGCCCGGCGTGTCGATGATGTTGAACGTCGTCCCGCCCCACAGCACCGCGGTGTTCTTGGCGAGGATCGTGATGCCCTTCTCGCGCTCGAGGTCCATCGAGTCCATGACCCGCTCGTTGACCGACCCCTCGTCGGCCTGGTGGGCGGTGAAGGCGCCGCCCTGCCAGAGCATCGCGTCGACGAGGGTCGTCTTGCCGTGGTCGACGTGGGCCACGATGGCGACGTTGCGCAGGTCACTGCGGAAGGGCATGCGGGAAGGCTCGTTCCTGGCTCGGGAGGCGCGGGGCCTGGCGGCGCCGCGGGTTCCATGGTACGGCGCGCCGCCGCGGCGGGGGCGACCTCGCGCGCGAGCCAGCCGGTGGTGACGCGGGCATGGACGCCGCGGCCGGGTGAGGCGGCCCGGCTGAGGCGGCCCGACAAGCCGGCGCAGTTAAGCAATCCGGCGAAGACCCTGGCGCCGGCCCGGTGATCGCGACAGACTGCCGCCGAGGCCGCCGCCACCCGCGGTGGCGTGCTCGTCGGAGGTGACAGCGATGACCGTGCAGCAGCAGGACGTCGCCGCGGCCCGCGCCGCGGCGAAGGAGCTGGACAAGGCCGTCGCCGAGCTGGCCAGGCGCGCCGGCGACAGCGTCGACGTCCGGCGGCTCCAGGTGGACGCCGCGCGGGTGATCGTCGACCTCGACCTCCTGGCCGGCCCCGAGCCCGCGCAGCCGGAGCGCCCGGAGCTGATGGTCATCCCCGACGGCGACTACCCGGCGAGCTTCTGGGACGACTGCGAGGACGAGGGCGTGGGCCGTCACCGCTGACGCCGAGGACGTCCCCGACAGCGCCCCTGCCCCGCCGTACCGGAGGATCCGCATGACCCTGACGACCGGCACCTCCGCTCCGGGGCGTGCACAAATCCCCGCCCGCACCCTGCGCCGCGACCGGTGGTGGGCGCAGCCGCTGCTGACCTTCACGGTGCTGTTCGCCTTCGTGGTCTACGCGACGTGGCGTGCGTTCGAGGGGCGGCACTACTTCTCGATGCCGTACCTTTCGCCGTTCTACTCGCCTTGTCTGGCAACGACGTGCGTGCCGGAGTCCTCCGAGCTCGGGCAGCCGGTCGGGGACTGGTGGACGCTCTCCCCCGCGCTGCTCATCCTCGTCTTCCCGCTCGGGTTCCGGATGACCTGCTACTACTACCGCAAGGCCTACTACCGGTCGTTTTGGCTGTCCCCTCCCGCGTGCGCGGTCGCCGAGCCGCACCGCCGCTACACCGGCGAGACCCGCTTCCCGCTCATCTTCCAGAACGCTCACCGCTACTTCTTCTACGCAGGTCTCGTCTTCAACGTCATCCTGACCTACGACGCGATCCTCGCGTTCCGCGACGAGCGAGGCCGTTGGGGCCACATGGGCCTCGGCACGCTGATCCTGCTGGCCAACGCCGCACTGCTCTGGCTCTACAGCCTGTCCTGCCACTCGTGCCGGCACGTGGTCGGCGGTCGGCTCAAGGCCTTCTCCGAGCACCCGCTGCGCTACAAGGCCTGGACCTTCGTCTCCAAGCTCAACGCCCGCCACATGCTCTACGCCTGGGTCTCGCTGTTCGGCGTCGCCCTGACAGACCTGTACGTCCGCAGTGTCGCGGCCGGTGTCATCCGCGACCTGCGCTTCTTCTGACCCGACCGACACCCGAGCACGGAAGGTGCCTGCATGACCGAGATGGAGCGCCACCGCTACGACGTCGTGGTGATCGGCGCAGGCGGCGCGGGGCTGCGCGCCGCCATCGAGGCACGCATGCAAGGCAAGCGGACGGCGGTGATCTGCAAGTCGCTGTTCGGCAAGGCCCACACCGTCATGGCCGAGGGCGGTATCGCGGCTGCCATGGGCAACGTCAACAGCCGCGACGACTGGCAGGTGCACTTCCGCGACACCATGCGCGGCGGGAAGTTCCTCAACAACTGGCGCATGGCGCAGCTGCACGCGCAGGAGGCGCCGCAGCGGGTGTGGGAACTCGAGGCGTGGGGGGCGCTGTTCGACCGGACCAAGGACGGGCGGATCTCCCAGCGCAACTTCGGCGGGCACGAGTACCCCCGTCTCGCCCACGTCGGCGACCGCACCGGGCTGGAGCTGATCCGGACGCTGCAGCAGCAGGTCGTCGCGCTGCAGCAGGACGACGAGCGCGAGCACGGCCATGCCGAGTCCATGCTGCGGGTGTTCCAGGAGTGCACGGTCACCCGGCTGCTCGCCGCCGACGGCCGCATCGCCGGCGCCTTCGGCTACTGGCGGGAGTCGGGTCGCTTCGTCTGCTTCGAGGCGCCGGCGGTCGTGCTCGCCACCGGCGGCATCGGCAAGTCGTTCAAGGTGACGAGCAACTCCTGGGAGTACACCGGTGACGGGCACGCTCTCGCCCTGCGTGCCGGCAGCGCCCTGCTCAACATGGAGTTCGTGCAGTTCCACCCGACGGGGATGGTCTGGCCGCCAAGCGTCAAGGGGATCCTGGTCACGGAGTCGGTGCGCGGCGACGGCGGCGTCCTCACCAACTCCGAGGGACGCCGGTTCATGTTCGACTACGTCCCCGACGTCTTCAAGGACAAGTACGCCACGTCCGAGGACGAGGCCGACCGCTGGTACGACGACCCCGAGAACAACCGGCGCCCGCCGGAGCTGCTGCCCCGCGACGAGGTGGCCCGCGCCATCAACTCCGAGGTCAAGGGCGATCGCGGCTCCCCGCACGGCGGCGTGTTCCTCGACGTGTCCAAGCGCCTACCCGCCGAGGTGGTCCGGCGCAAGCTGCCGTCGATGTACCACCAGTTCAAGGAGCTGGCCGACGTCGACATCACCGCGGAGCCGATGGAGGTCGGGCCGACCTGCCACTACGTCATGGGTGGCGTGGAGGTCGACCCGGACACCGCTGCCGCATCGCACGTGCCGGGTCTCTTCGCGGCCGGCGAGGTCGCGGGCGGCATGCACGGGTCGAACCGCCTCGGCGGCAACTCGCTGTCCGACCTCCTGGTCTTCGGCCGGCGCGCCGGGCTCGGCGCCGCGGCCTACGTCGACTCCCTCGCCGCCCGCCCCGCCGTACGCGCCGGGGACCTGGACGACGCGGTGCGCGAGGCGCTCGCGCCGTTCCACAACGCCGGCTCCGAGAACCCGTACGCCATCTACCAGGAGCTGCAGCAGACGATGAACGACCTCGTCGGCATCATCCGCAAGGCCGACGAGATGAGCGAGGCGCTGGCCCGGCTCGAAGGGCTCAAGGCTCGAGCCGCCGCGGTGAGCGTGGAAGGACATCGCCAGTTCAACCCGGGCTGGCACCTCGCCCTCGACCTGCACAACATGCTGCTGGTCTCGGAGTGCGTGGCGCGCGCCGCGCTGGTCCGGGAGGAGAGCCGCGGCGGCCACACGCGCGACGACTTCCCGGCGATGAGACGCGAGTGGCGATCGGTCAACCTCGTCTGCCGTACGGCGGGCAGCGGCGTCGCGGTCACGCCGCAACCGATTCCGGCGATGCCAATCGAGCTGCTGTCCCTCTTCGAGCACGACGAGCTCACGAAGTACATGTCCGACGAGGAGCTCGCGAGCCTCGGGGAGAGGGCCGGACGATGACCTACACCGCACACTTCCGCGTCTGGCGCGGCGACGCCGCGGGCGGCGACCTGCGCGACTACGAGGTCGAGGTGAACGAGGGCGAGGTCGTCCTCGACATCATCCACCGCCTGCAGGCAACGCAGACGCCCGACCTCGCCGTCCGGTGGAACTGCAAGGCCGGCAAGTGCGGGTCGTGCAGCGCCGAGATCAACGGCCGCCCGCGCCTGCTGTGCATGACGCGGATGAGCACCTTCACGGAGGCCGAGACGATCGTGGTCACGCCGATCCGGGCCTTCCCGGTGATGCGCGACCTGGTCACCGACGTGTCGTTCAACTACGCCAAGGCGCGCGCGGTTCCAGCGTTCCGGCCGCCGGCAGGGCTCGAACCCGGCGACTACCGCATGGCCCAGGTCGACGTGGAGCGCAGCCAGGAGTTCCGCAAGTGCATCGAGTGCTTCCTGTGCCAGAACACCTGCCATGTGATCCGCGACCATGAGGAGAACAAGCCGGCCTTCGCCGGACCCCGGTTCTTCATCCGGGTCGCCGAGCTGGACATGCACCCGCTGGACTCCCTCGACCGCCGCAGCGACGCGCAGGACGCGTGGGGCCTCGGGATGTGCAACATCACCAAGTGCTGCTCGGAGGTCTGTCCCGAGGGCATCAAGATCACCGACAACGGGATCATCCCGCTCAAGGAGCGCGTCGTCGACTCGCGCTACGACCCGTTCTTCTCCATCGCCTCGCTGCGGCGGCGCACCGGCGCCCGGGGCCGCAACGTCTCCTCGGGCGCGTCGACGGCCGAGCAGCGAGCGCGACAGCAGCTGCAGTCGCGCCCTGGCGACCGCGGCGCGATGTCCGACCTCGCCGACGCCCTCCTCGCGCAGGGCCGGTTCGCCGAGGCGGCCGAGCACACGCGCGACCTCCTGGCGGGTGCCGGCCGGTCCCGCGGCGCCCGGCGGTCCGCACACGAAAGGCACGCTTGGGCGCTGCTGTGCGCGGTCGAAGCCGGCCAGCGCGCCTGGTCCAGGGTCCGCAGCGAGGTCGACACCTCCGTCGGTGAGGCCCGACGGCTCGCGGACACCGGCACGGTCGTGGACGGCCTGTGCGCCGTGCACGCCGTGACCGACGGACGCCCCGACGAGGCACAGGCGCTGCTGCGCGATTCCCACGCCTGGCACCGCAGCGACCACGAGCGCGCCGACGGGCTCCTCACCGCGGCGCGGGCGCTCGCCGCGCTGGGACAGTCCCGGGAGGCCGCGGCGGCCGCCGAGCAGGGCGGCGCGCTGTGGCCGGACAACCCCCGCCTACCGGCCGTACGACGGCTGGTCGAGGAGGCGGCCGCAGGGGAAGCCGCCGCATCGGTGGGAGATACACCAATGCACGGCTCTGACCGAGCATCCGCCCACGACGAGCCCGACGGTGGGCCGTCGTCCTCGGGGCGCATGCGTTGACGCGACCGCAGGCGTAGCGCGCGCTCGCTGGGACTCGCGCCGTGCAGTCGTGTCAGGCGTGTCGAGCGGCCGCGGGCACCATGCCCTGCCCGTCACGTCCGGCTGAGAGCGGTTCTAGCTCGTCGCTCCGCAGCGCGGTCGCAGGCGGGGCAGGCGGTCACATCAGGCGCAGCGCGGACACCACGGCGACATCGGCGGCAAGCCACGGCACGGCGTCCCACTCCGCCGGCTTCAGCCAGCGCAGCGCCGTGTGGTCCTCGCCGGCGCGGGGCTCGCCGGACACGACCGTCGCGGTCCAGACGCGCAGGACCGCGCCCGGTTTGAGCGGCCAGTCGCCTCCCACGCGGGCGCCCACGGCGACGACGACTCCCAGCTCTTCCATGCACTCCCGGACGAGCGCGTCTTCGTCGCTCTCGCCGGGCTCGACCTTGCCCCCCGGCAGCTCCCAGCCGCCCGCCAGCTCCGGGGGCTCCCGACGCTGCGCCGCGAGGAGCCGGCTCCGCTCGTCGAGGATGGCCGCACCGACGACGACCTGAATCATGGCGCCACGAGACCCGTCGCGCTCCCCCGCCGGAAGTGTGCCAGCAGACCGGTCTGCCATGACCAGCGCAGCCGCGCGGGCACGCCCGTCGCGCTGGAGGACGGATGGTCCTTCCGCGGCTGCGTCGCACTTGACCACCGGCGGTGTTCCGGTCGAGGGTCGTCCTCATGCCGCGACGCCTCGAGGACGAAGAGATCAGCCGCCAGCTCGGGGACCTCCCCGGCTGGACCGGGGACGCCGCTGCGTTGGTGCGCACGATCGACGCGCACGACTTCCCGACCGCCGTCCGCATCGTCAGCGACGTCGCGGAGGTCGCCGAGGAGATGGACCACCACCCCGACATCGACATCCGCTACCGGACGCTGCGCTTCTCGCTGTGCACGCACTCCGTCGGCCATGCCGTCACCCAGCTCGACGTGGAGCTGGCTCATCGCGTCGAGACGATCCTGCGCGAGCACGGCGCATCGACCGTCCCGGCAGGCGGCTGACTTCCCGACGCGGTCACCACCGGTCGTGCACGAGCGGCCGGACCAGGTCGTCGTACACCTTCCGGATCGGAGCGCGGGTGGCCTCGTCGAGCGGCTCCAGCGCCGCCGCGGTGGCGTTGGCACGTGCCTGCGCGGCGCTGCGGGCGCCCGGGATGACGACGCTTACGCCGGACTGGTCGAGGATCCAGCGCAGCGCGAGGAGCGCCGTCGTCGCCCCGTCGGGGGTCAGGGCGGCGATGCGCCGGGCGGCCTCGACGCCGGTGCGGTAGTCGACGCCGGAGAAGGTCTCCCCCACGTCGAACGCCTCACCGTGGCGGTTGTAGGTGCGGTGGTCGTCGGCCGCGAACGTCGTCGTCTCGTCGTACTTGCCCGACAGCAGGCCGCTCGCGAGCGGAACCCGCGCGATGATGCCGACACCCGCCTCGAGGGCCCGCGGCAGCACGGCGTCGAGCGGCTTCTGCCGGAAGCAGTTCAGGATGATCTGCACCGTGGCAACGTGCGGGCGCTCCATCGCCTGCAGCGCCTCGTCCGTGGTCTCGACGCTGACCCCGTAGGCCTGGATGCGCTTCTCCTCGACCATGGCGTCGAGGACGTCGTAGACGGAGTCGCGGGCGTAGACCTCGGTGGGCGGGCAGTGCAGCTGGACGAGATCGAGGGTGTCCACGCCGAGGTTCTCGCGACTGCGGTCGTTCCAGCGACGGAAGGCGTCGGCGGTGTATGCGTCGGCCACGTGCGGGTCGGCGCGCCGCCCCATCTTCGTGGCGACGAAGAGCTCGGTGCCCGGCCGCTCGCGCAGGAACCGGCCGATGAGGCGCTCGCTGCGCCCGTCGCCGTACACGTCCGCGGTGTCGATGAAGTTGACGCCTTCGTCCACCGCCGCCGCGAGCGTGGTCAGCGCGTCGTCCTCATCGACCGTGCCCCAGTCGCCGCCGAGCTGCCACGCGCCCAGGCCGACGACACCCACCGACCGGCCGGTCCGACCGAGAGTCCGCTTCTCCATGGAGGAACCCTATCCGCGGGGCTTCGGGCGGCTGTTCCTCCAGGGCTCCGCGGCCCCCGCCGGGCTCCGCGGGTACCGCGACAAGGGTGACACGCCTGGAAGGTCTTGCAGAGACTTGCAACGCCTTGCTACGGTCGCCGCCACCTGTCCCGGAGCCGGAAGGCGTCGCGCGTGTCCCCCCGAGTGCCCAACCTCCCCAGTGCCGGAGCAGCGGGGCCGGCCGCCTCCGTCGACGTCTTCGACGGCACGCACCACGACGGATCGCAGCTGTTCGTTCCGGAGCAACCGCTCCACCTCGACGACACGGTTCCCGTCTTCGTTCGCGTCCCGCGGGCCCGCGGCCGCTACCCCGTCCGCTCCGTCGCGTTGCGCACGGTGTACGACGGTGAGCCCCGCTACGTGCCGGCCGTCGTCGACCGGGTGGGCAAGGACGAGACGTGGTACCGCGCCGACCTGCTCGCCCACAACCCCGTGACGTCCTACCGGTTGCTGCTCGACCACGGCTCGAGCGGCTACTCCTGGCTCAACGGCTCCGGCGTACACGACCGTGACGTCACCGACGCCCACGACTTCCGCGTCACGACCGCCGCTGCGCCACCGGCCTGGACCTGGGACTCGGTGGTGTACCAGATCTTCCTGGACCGCTTCGCCACCTCCGGCCCCAAGGAGACGCCCGAATGGGCGGTCCCCGCCGCCTGGGACGACCCGGTCGTCTCCGAGGGGCCGGCCACGCCCCTCCAGTTCTACGGCGGCGACCTGCGCGGGATCGTCGAGCGGCTGGACCACCTGCAACGGCTCGGGGTCGACCTCCTCTACCTCACGCCGTTCTTCCCGGCCGAGTCCAACCACCGCTACAACGCCTCGTCCTTCGACCGTGTCGACCCGCTGCTCGGGGGCGACGCCGCGCTGGCCGAGCTCACCGACGCGGCTCACGCCCGCGGCATGCGCGTCATGGGGGACCTCACGACCAACCACTCGGGCAGCGAGCACGAGTGGTTCCGGCGAGCCTGCGCCGACCCGAGCGCGGCGGAGCGCTCGTTCTACTACTTCCAGGACCATCCCGAGACTTACACGGCGTGGCTGGGCGAGCGGACCCTGCCGAAGCTGAACTGGGCCGACCCGGAGCTGCGCCGGCGTCTGGTCGAGGGTCCCGACAGTGTGGTCGCGCGGCTGCTGCGCCCGCCGTACGGTCTCGACGCCTGGCGGGTCGACGTCGCCAACATGACCGGCCGGCACGGCGCGGACGACTACAACGCCGAGGTCGCCGCCCTCCTGCGCGCGACGATGACCGAGGTGAACCCGGAGACCTACCTGCTCGGTGAGCACAACCACGACGCGTGCGCGGACATGACGGGGTTCGGGTGGCAGGGAACCATGAACTACGCAGGGTTCACGCGGCCGGTGTGGTCATGGCTGTCCGCGCCCGGCAACGACGTCGGCTTCTTCGGCCGCCCCGTGCCGGTCCCGACGGTGGACGCGCGCCGGGCGGTCGCCACCATGCGCGACTTCGCCGCGGGCGTGCCGTGGACGACCACGACGCACAACGTCAACCTGCTCAGCTCGCACGACACCGCCCGGATCCGCACCGTGACCGCGAGCGCCGAGAAGGTCGACGTCGCGGCGGGCCTGCTCCTGACCTCGCCGGGCATCCCGATGCTCTTCATGGGAGACGAGTGGGGCCTGACGGGCACCACGGGTGAAGACTCCCGCAAGCCCATGCCGTGGAACCGTCCGGAGCTGTGGGACAAGGACACGTTCGAGACGTTCCGGTCGCTGATCGCCGTACGCCGGGCCAGCGACGCCTTGCGCCACGGCGGCCTGCGCTGGGTCCACGCCGGTGGAGAGGCCATGGTCTTTCTGCGCGAGACGGCGGACGAGCGCGTGCTCGTGCTGCTCTCCCGTGGCCCGCACGCCGGTGTGCGGCTGCCGCTGCCCGTCGTCGGTCCGGTTCGCCAGGGCGTCAACGTCTACGGCGGGATGCCGCTCGACCTGCGCTGGCACGGCGTCTGCCTTCCCGGCGACGGCCCGACGGTGCAGGTGTGGCGGCTGCTGGACGCCTGACGGTCCCGTCACCCCGGGGGGCAGACGCGCGCGGACTCGGGCAGACTGCCGCGAGGACGGCATCGACCTGGGGAGGACGACCGGCATGACCGACGACACACTGGAGGGGCTCGCGTCCGTGACGACGCAGGACCTCATGGAACGCCCGCGCGACGTCCTCGACGCGGTCCGGACGCACGGGCGCGCACTCCTCGTCGATGACGACCGCCCGGTGGCCGTGGCACACGTCCTCGGCGACCGCGAGGAGTTCGACGGGCTGACCGCCGTGCAGTCGCTCGGGGCGTTCGAGGCCGCCCCCAAGCAGGCTCTCGCGCTGCTGCTCGGGGACTACAAGTTCCGCAAGACCGTCGGGGTGAGCGCGCCGCCGGACTACCGCATCGAGATCCGTCCCCTGACGGACGGCAAGGCCGTCCGGGCGGACGCGGTCGACTAGGGCTGGCACGCCGGAGTCGGCGTCGCGCCGGCGTCCCACGCACACGAGGGCCGCTCCGGAT
>JALYMU010000393.1 GCA_030773595.1 Actinomycetota bacterium
GTCCCGCACCGGCCGGTAGGCAGGCACCGGGGGCGCGGGCACCCGGCGCGCAGGCATCCGCCGGCGAGGCACCCGCCGGCCAGGCGCACGCCGGCCAGGCGCCGGACGCCCAGGCGTCGAACGAGCAGGCAGCACAGCAGCAGGCCGCTCCCCCGCAACAGCCCGCTCCCTCGCAACAGCCCACTCCCTCGCAGCAGCAGGCCCCGGCCGCCGCGCCGAAGCAGCAGGCACAGCCGGCGGCGGCACAGCCCGCTCCCGCACAGCCGGCAGCACGTCGCCAGGACTCCTCCTCCTCGGCCCAGCCGGCCGCCGCGGAGCCGGAGACACTCCTCCTGCGCGGTCCCGCCGCGCGCGTGGTCACCAACATGGAGGCCAGCCTCGAGGTCCCCACGGCGACCAGCGTGCGCGCCGTCCCGGCGAAGCTGCTGATCGACAATCGCACCGTCATCAACAACCACCTGACCCGCGGTCGCGGCGGCAAGGTGTCCTTCACCCACCTCATCGGCTACGCGGTCGTCCGCGCGCTCGAGTCGATGCCGGCGATGAACGACGGCTTCGGCGAGGTCGACGGCAAGCCCGCGATCCTCCGCCAGCCTCACGTCAACCTCGGCCTCGCGATCGACCTGGCCAAGCCCGACGGCACCCGTCAGCTCCTCGTGCCGTCGATCAAGAAGGCCGACACGATGGACTTCGCCCAGTTCTGGGCGGCCTATGAGGACGTCGTACGCCGGGCGCGCGGCGGCAAGCTGACCGCCGACGACTTCGCCGGGACGACGATCACGCTTACGAACCCCGGCACCATCGGCACCAACCACTCCGTGCCCCGGCTGATGCGGGGCCAGGGCACGATCGTCGGCGTCGGCGCCATGGACTACCCCGCGGAGTACCAGGGAGCCTCGCCGGAGACTCTCGCCCGGATGGCGGTCAGCAAGATTCTCACGCTGACCTCGACCTACGATCACCGGATCATCCAGGGCGCGCAGTCCGGTGACTTCCTGCGCCGCGTGCACGAGCTGCTCCTCGGTGGCGACGACTTCTACGACGGCGTCTTCCGCGCATTGCGCATCCCCTACGAGCCCATCCGCTGGGCTCGTGACGTCGCCGCCAGCCACGAGGACGACGTCACCAAGCAGGCACGGGTCCAGGAGCTCATCCACGCCTACCGCGTGCGCGGCCACCTCATGGCCGACACCGACCCGCTGGAGTTCCGCCAGCGCTCCCATCCCGACCTCGACATCGTCAACCACGGCCTGACGCTGTGGGACCTCGACCGGGAGTTCGCAACCGGGGGCTTCGGCGGCAAGCCGATGGCGCCGCTGCGCGAGATCCTCGGGGTGCTACGCGACTCCTACTGCCGTCGCGTCGGCATCGAGTACATGCACATCCAGGACCCCGAGGAGCGGGCCTGGATCCAGGAGCGGGTCGAGCAGCCGCACCAGAAGGCGTCACGGGAGACGCAGCTGCGCATCCTGCGCCGGCTCAACGCCGCCGAGGCCTTCGAGACCTTCCTGCAGACGAAGTTCGTCGGGCAGAAGCGCTTCTCCCTCGAGGGCAGCGAGTCCGTCATCCCGCTGCTCGACGCGGTCCTGTCCTCGGCCGCCGACCAGGACCTCGACGAGGTCTGCATCGGCATGCCGCACCGCGGCCGGCTCAACGTGCTCGCGAACATCGCCGGGAAGAGCTACGGCCAGATCTTCCGTGAGTTCGAGGGCAACCAGGACCCGCGCTCCGTCCAGGGGTCAGGCGACGTGAAGTACCACCTCGGCACCCGTGGGACCTTCACGGCCGAGAGCGGTGCGGACTGCAAGGTCTACCTTGCAGCCAACCCGTCTCACCTGGAGGCGGTCAACCCGGTGCTCGAGGGCATCGCCCGGGCCAAGCAGGACCGCCTGAACAAGGGCGGCGGCGGTGAGGGCTACACGGTCCTGCCGGTCCTGCTGCACGGTGACGCGGCTTTCGCCGGGCAGGGTGTGGTCGCGGAGACGCTCAACCTCTCCCAGCTGCGCGGCTACCGCACCGGCGGCACGATCCACGTGATCATCAACAACCAGGTCGGGTTCACCACCTCGCCGGCGTCCTCGCGGTCGTCGTTCTACTCCACCGACGTCGCCCGGATGATCCAGGCGCCGATCTTCCACGTCAACGGGGACGACCCGGAGGCGTGCGTCCGCGTCGCCCGGCTGGCCTTCGAGTACCGCCAGACGTTCAAGAAGGACGTCGTGGTCGACCTGGTCTGCTACCGCCGCCGCGGGCACAACGAGGGCGACGACCCGTCGATGACGCAGCCGCTGATGTACTCGCTGATCGAGAGCAAGCGCTCGGTGCGCAAGCTCTACACCGAGTCCCTCATCGGCCGGGGTGACATCAGCGTCGAGGAGGCCGAGCAGGTCCTGCGCGACTACCAGCAGCAGCTCGAGCGGGTCTTCGTCGAGACCCGGGAGGCGACCAAGCAGCCGACCCGCGAGCAGGACGACGTGGCGGTCGAGCACACCGGGCCCTCGGGGGACAGCGAGGTCACGACCGCCGTGCCGCGCGAGGTGGTCAAGCGCATCGGGGATGCCCACGTGAGCATCCCAGAGGGCTTCACCGTGCATCCGAAGCTTGCCTCGCTGCTCGAGCGGCGCGCCGCCATGGCCAGCGAGGGCGGCATCGACTGGGCCTTCGGCGAGATCCTCGCCTTCGGCTCCTTGCTCCTCGAGGGGGGCAACGTCCGCCTCGCCGGGCAGGACAGTCGCCGCGGCACGTTCGTCCAGCGGCACAGCGTGCTCATCGACAAGCGGACGGGCGCCGAGTGGACGCCCCTCGCGCACCTGGGCGAGAACCAGGGCCGGTTCTGGGTCTATGACTCGCTGCTCAGCGAGTTCGCGGCGATGGGGTTCGAGTACGGCTACTCCGTCGAGCGACCCGACGTACTCGTCCTCTGGGAGGCGCAGTTCGGCGACTTCGCCAACGGCGCACAGTCGATCATCGACGAGTTCATCTCCTCCTCCGAGCAGAAGTGGGGCCAGCGCTCGTCAGTCGTGCTCCTGCTCCCCCACGGCTACGAGGGGCAGGGCCCGGACCACTCCTCCGCCCGCATCGAGCGCTATCTGGCGCTGTGCGCCGAGCGGAACATGACCGTGGCGATGCCCTCGACGCCGGCGAACTACTTCCACCTGCTGCGCTGGCAGGGGCACAACGAGGCGCGGCGCCCGCTCATCGTCGCGACGCCGAAGTCGATGCTCCGGCTCAAGGCCGCCTCCTCCCGGGTGGAGGACTTCACCACCGGCGGCTTCCAGCCGGTCATCCCGGACTCCCAGATTGGCGACTCCTCTTCCGTGGACCGTGTGCTGCTGTGCACCGGCAAGTTCTACTACGACCTGCTCGCCGAGCGCACCAAGCGCAAGGACGCGTCCACGCCCATCATCCGCATGGAGGCGCTCTACCCGATCGCCGGCGACTCGCTGCGCTCAGCGCTCGAGCCCTACCCCGACGCGGAGCTCGTGTGGGTGCAGGAGGAGCCGGCCAACCAGGGCGCGTGGCCGTTCATGGCACTGAACCTGCCGGCTGAGCTCGGCGGGCGGTCGCTGCGGGCGGTGTCGCGTCCGGCCTCGGCCTCGCCGGCCGCCGGCTCGCACAAGGTGCACGAGGCCGAGCAGCGCGCGCTCGTCGCCGAGGCGTTCGACCGGTGACCGCGGTGGAGATCCTCCGGCACGTACGACGGGCACGCCGGGCCCGTGGCCGGGCCGGCGCGGGAGGCGGTAGCCGGTGTACTTCACCGACCGGGGCATCGAGGAGCTCGAGACCCGACGGGGTGAGGAGGAGGTCAGCCTGGCGTGGCTGGCCTCCCGGCTGCGCGAGTTCGTCGACCTGAACCCGGAGTTCGAGACGCCGGTCGAGCGGCTGGCGACCTGGCTCGCCCGGCTCGACGACGAGGACTGAGGCGCGCGCGTCCGAGCCGCTGGGATCGCCTAGGTGAGCGACACCACCCGTCCGCCCGCGTGACGCTCGGGCGCACCGCGCGGAGCGTTGCACCTGACGCCCCCAGGGACCACAGCGGCACGGCACAGCCGGCACCGCCCCCCGGCGTCACTGCGGCCGGGTGAACACCACCTTGCCGAAGACGTCCCCGGCGACCATCCGCGCGAAGCCCTCATGCGCCTGCTCCATCGGCAGGACCGTGTCGAGGATCGGCCGGATACCCGAGACGTCACACAGCGCCAGCAGCCGCTCGAGCTCCTCGCGCGTGCCCATGGTCGAGCCGACGACGCGCAGCTGGAGGAAGAACACCCGCCGCAGGTCGCTGACCGCCTCGTGCCCGCCCGTCGAGCCGGAGACCACGACGGTGCCTCCGGGCCGCAGCGCGCGTAGCGAGTGCTCCCAGGTCGGCGCGCCGACCGTCTCCAGCACCGCGTCGACGCGATCGGGCAACCGTGCCCCGGAGGGGAACACCGCGTCGGCGCCGAGCTCGAGCGCCCGGGCCTGCTTGGCCTCGTCCCGGCTCGTCACCCACACCCGCACGCCGGCGGCGCGTCCGAGGACGACCGCCGCCGTCGACACGCCACCACCCGCGCCCTGCACCAGCACCGTGCCGCCGGGCTGGATCTCGCTGCGGGTGAACAACATCCGGTACGCCGTCAGCCACGCCGTCGGAAGGCAGGCGGCCTCCTCCCACGTGAGCGACGCGGGCTTGGGCACCACGTTGCGACGCGGTACGGCGACCACGTCGGCGAAGGTCCCGTCGTACCGCTCGGAGAGCAGCGACCGGCGCAGGTCGAGCGTCTCGTCCCCGCGGTAGTGCGGGTCGGAGACGACCGCGTGCACGACCACGTCCTTGCCGTCGGCGTCGACGCCCGCCGCGTCGCAGCCGAGGACCATCGGCAGCTTGTCGGGGCTCAGGCCGACACCGCGCAGCGACCACACGTCGTGGTGGTTGAGCGCGGCGGCCCGCACGCGCACGGTCGTCCAGCCCTCGGGGACCTGCGGGTCGGGACGCTCCCCGACCTCCAGCGCGCTCAGCGGGTCCTCGGGGGCGCTGCGGGCGGCGTAGACGGCGAACATGGGCCGACCCTAGCCGTGGCCCGGGAACAATCCGCCCCGTGGGTGCGTAATACTCGCCACCCCGGCCGACGGTTACGGTCGGTGGGGATGAATCGGTCCGTGTCGGGGACGGAGGTGTCTCGTGGAGCTCTCGTCGTACGGCGACCTGGCGGTCCGCCTGGTCAACACCGCCGACCCGTCACGCCCCGGGCACGATGACCTGGTCGACGTCGAGGGCCTGCGCGCGCTCGTCGGTGAGCGGCCGGGCTGGCGCGCGGGCGCCACCCTGGCCGACGTCCGCGAGCTGCGAAGTCTGCGGGAGAAGCTGCGCGCCGTCTTCGAGGACGTCGCGGCCGGGCACCACGCGGCGGCCGTCGACCGGCTCAACGCCCTGCTCGCCGCCGCGGTGGTCCGGCCGCAGATCTCCGGCCACGACGACGAGCACTGGCACCTGCACATCTTCGACGACGCGCCCTCAGTCGCCACCGCGTTCACGGCCGCCGCCGTGATGGGCCTCGCGGTACAGCTCACCGAGGTCGGCCCGGACCGCTTCGGCGTGTGCCAGTCGCCGCCGTGCCGGGACGTGTTCGTGGACACCTCGACCAACCGCTCCCGGCGCTACTGCTCCGACCGGTGCGCCACGCGCGCGAACGTCGCGGCCTACCGCGCGCGGCGTCGGGCCGCCGCAGCCGGCTGACCTCGGCGCCGCCACCAGCGCAGCGGCCGACGCAGGGGCCAGTAACGCACCAGCACGGTTGCCAGGACGTCGTCGTCGGGCACGGCGCCCAGGGTCCAGGAGTCCACGCCCTCGCGCGGGTTGTCCCGCTCGACCCACCAGCCCGCACCGTCCCGGCGTACCGCCCGCTTGACCGCCGGCGGGCGCCCCGGCAGGCGTACGACGACCAGGCGACCCGGGCGTGGGCGCCCGCCCGGCCGCAGGAGCAGGTGGTCGCCCTCGCGCAGCGCCGGCTCCATGGATCGTCCCGTCACCCGCGCGCGTGTCAGGCCCCGCGGCTTGCGCACCCTGCTCTCCTCGCGTCCGGCGGAGGACTCGCCCCGCGTGTCGCCCGCAACGACCGGGAGTAGTGTCGCCGGTGGCAGAACCACCCCCTCCCACGGAAAGGACTGGTGTCCGTGCTGGCACGCCTGTTCGCCCGCCTGACCACTCCGGCTCTGACAGTGTCCGCGCACTGCGACCTCCCGTGCGGCGTCTACGACCCGGGCCAGGCGCGCTTCGAGGCCCTGTCCGTGAGGGCCTGCATGGAGAAGTACCACGCGAGCGACGACCCCGACTTCCGGGCCCGCGCGCTGATGATCAAGGAAGAGCGCTCGGACGTCGTCAAGCACAACCTCTGGGTGCTGTGGACGGACTACTTCAAGCCACCGCACTTCGAGAAGTACCCCCAGCTGCACCAGCTGTTCAACGAGGCCACCAAGCTGGCCGGCGCGACCGGCACCAAGGGCACGACGGACCCCGCCGTGGCCGACCAGCTGCTCGCCAAGATCGACGAGATCGCCACGATCTTCGCCGAGACGAAGAAGCCCGTCGCTGCCTGACGGGCCACGGGCACCGAACCCTCCCGCGGGGGCCGGCCGTCGGCCCGCTCCCAGCGGGAGGGATGCCGCCCGTCGACCCGCTCCCCGCGGGAGGTCAGCCGCCCTGGGACACCGCCGCCCGGACCGAGCCCCCCGCCGCGTCGAGCCGTCGGCGCGCCGCGGGCGCGTCCACGTCGGCCAGCAGCATGACCAGCGCCAGCTTCCCGTCGCCGCCCGCCGCGTCCAGTGCGAGCGCGGCGGTCTCGTCCCCCGCCCCCGCTGCCTGAGCGACCACCCGCTGCAGCCGGCGGCGCAGCTTCCCGTTCGATGCCTCGACGGCGACCATGAGGTTGCCGTAGGTGCGCCCCAGGCACACCATGGCCGCGGTGCTCACCGTGTTGAGCACCATCTTCTGCGCCGTCGTGGCCTTCATCCGGGTCGACCCGGCGACGACCTCGGGCCCGGTGAAGACCTCCACGACGAGGTCCGCCTCGCGCCCGAGGACCGTCCCCGGGTTGTTGACGACCCCGGCGCAGAAGGCTCCGGCCGCCCGCCCGCGCTGGATCGCCCCGAGGACGTAGGGCGTGCGCCCGCTCGCCGTGACGCCCACCACGACGTCGCCGGCACCGACGCCGGCGGCCTCGAGGTCCGCCCCACCCGCCTCGGCGTCGTCCTCGAGCCCCTCCCGGGCATCGGCGAACGTCGCCGTCCCGCCCGCGACGAGCGCCGTGACGACGCCGGGCGCGACGCCGTACGTCGGGGGGAGCTCCGCGGCGTCGAGGGCCGCGATGCGCCCCGCGCTGCCGGCGCCGACGTAGAACAGCCGCCGCCCGCGGGAGAGCCGCTCGGCGACGACCTCGACCAGCGCGGTGACGGCGTCCTCGGCCCGGGCGACGGCTGCCGCGACCGTCGCGTCCTCGGCGTTGATGGTCCGCACGAGCTCTCGCGCCGTGCGGGCGTCGAGGTCGGCGAAGTCCTCGCGCGCGAGCTCGGTGGCGAGCTCGTCAAGCCGTTGCGCCGGCCTGCTCACAGTGGGGCTCCTTCCGCGCGACCCGGGCCCATTTGGTCTGGACCAGGTCTCGCAGTTTGCTGGACACGGACGATTGGTCTAGTCCACACTGGGAATACTTTGCAACCTCTCGAGGAGGACCGTTGACGCGCTCGGTGTCGGCCCCACGGCTGCTCGTGGACGGGGCCCTCACGGGACCCGGCACGGTGGTCCTCGACGGCGACCGCGTCGTCGACGTGCTTCCCGGTGTCCTCCCTCCGGGTCCGGACCACCTGACCTTGCCGACCGGCATCCTGACACCCGGGCTGGTCGACCTCCAGGTCAACGGCATGTTCGGTCACGACATGGTGGAGACCGACGCCGACGGCTGGGGCGAGGTGGTGCGCCGGCTGCCGTCGACGGGGGTGACCGCGTTCGTCCCGACGTTCATCACCGCGCCGCTCGCCACGATGTCCGAAGGTCTGGTGCGGGCGGCGGAGGCGATGCGCGCTCGCGACGGCGCCGGCGCGCGCATCCTCGGGGTGCACACCGAGGGCCCGTTCCTCTCCCCGCGCCGAGCCGGGATGCATCCGACCGAGCACATGCGGGAGCCGACCGCGGACCTGCTGGACGCGCTCCTGGACGGCCCCGGCGGTGGGGCCGTCGTCATGGTCACCCTGGCCCCCGAGCTGCCGGGCGGGATCGCAGCGGTCAAGTCCGTCGCCGGTCGGGGCATCTGCGTGGCCATCGGCCACACCGACGCCACCGCGACCGTGGTCCTGGAGGCGACCGACGCCGGGGCGTGCATGGTCACCCACCTGTTCAACGCCCAGCGCGGGCTCGACCACCGTGAGCCCGGGGTCCCGGGCCAGGCCCTCGTCGACCCTCGGCTGACCATGGGGCTCATCGCCGACCTGCACCACGTGGCGGCCCCCGTGTGCGCGATCGCCCTGCGGGCCGCGCCGGGGCGGGTGGCGCTGGTGACCGACGCCATGGCGGCGGCCGGCATGCCGCCCGGCCACTACAGCCTCGGCGGTGTCGACGTCGTGGTGGAGGCCGAGGGCGACCTCCCGCGCCGGCTCGACGGCACGCTCGCCGGGTCGGCCCTGACGCTCGACCGAGCCGTGCGCAACATCGTCTCCATCGGCATCGACACCGCGACCGCGCTCGACGCGGCGACGGCGGTGCCCGCCCGCGTGCTGGGGCGCACCGACCTCGGCGTGCTGCGTCGGGGTGCGGCCGCCGACCTCGTGTGGTGGAGCGACGGCCTGCAGCCGCTGCGCACGTGGGTGGGGGGCCAGGAGGTCTTCGCCGCCGAGGCGGCCGTCGCAGCGCTCTGACGGGCAGGCCGCCGCCTCTCCGTGGGAGAGACCGCGGGTGGCTGTGGCACAGTCCTGGCGTGAGGACGGGGAAGGAGCGGCCGCCCGGAGCGGCCCGTCGCACCGTCGCGCTCGCCGCCGGCGTCGGCATCCTGCTCGCCGTGACAGCGGCGGTGTGGATGACTCGCCCGTCGCTGGCCGGGCTGGTGGACGACGACCTCGACGCGGCGCCAGGGCGGGAGTCGTCGGCGTACCGCGCCCCCTCCCGCGACGACGCCCGCGACGTCGCCAACTACGTCGAGACGCTGCTGCGGGCGGACGGCGCGCCACCGCCACCGCCGGCGGGCTGGCGGCTCACCGAGCTCGACGGCGTGCTCGTCGTTGCCCCTGTCGGTCGGGCCCGGGACCGTGGCTGGGGCACCTACGCCGTCCGGCCCGGCGGCCGGCCGCTCGACGTGCAGGTCCCGCACCCGCGGTCCGACCGGCGCACGGAGGAGATGGGCCTGGCGCTGTTCCAGGCGACACAGGCCAGGCTGCTGATGGTCGCCGGTGCCCATCGCACGGCCGGTGGTGGCGACGCCGACGTGGCGCACCGCTCCGACACCGTCTTCGCGGCCGTGTCCTCCGACGTGGTGGACGAAGACACGGTGGTGGTGCAGCTGCACGGCTTCGCACCGGACCAGCACGACGCGCCGAGCGATGTGATCGTCTCGAGCGGTACGCGCGAGGGCAGCCGGCTGGTGCGCCGCATCGTCCGGGCGCTGGACGACGCGGCGCTCGACGCGTGCGTGTACGGCGACGGGTGCGACGTCCTCGGCGGGACGCGCAACGTGCAGGCAGAGGCCGCGCGGGAGGCCGGGGCGCAGTTCCTCCACGTCGAGGTGTCGGCGCGGGTCCGCGACGACGACGATCGCCGCGACCTGCTGGTCCGGACGCTGGGCGCCGCGCTGCTGCGGTGACGGCGAGCCCACGGCTGGGAGCCTCAATGACAGGAGCCTCAGCGCGGGTGACGGGCGGCCGGGGCGTACGACGGCCGGCAGACCGACGACAGCGGTCACGGCGTACGGCCGGGTCGCGAGCCGGCGAACGGCCCGGGCGGCACCGTGCCCGCCACCCCGTCCGCGTGGAGCGTCACGGTCACATCGCGCCGCGCCTCCACGGTGTCGTAGCGGCGGCCCCAGGTGCCGACGGGCGCCCACACGACCAGGCGGACGTCGTCGACGGCGAGCTCCGCTCCCCGGTGGACACCAGGCGGGGCGACCAGTCTCAGGAAGGGCTGCGCCGCGACCACGCCGGGCGGGACGACCGCATCGATGCGCACGAGGGCACACCGACCGGCGCGGTGGGCCCCGGCAGGCACCTCCACCGACTCGACGGCCCCGCTGGCTCCCTTGGTGTCCCCGTACCACCGCAGCTCGAGCCGGGCACCGGGCGACGCCCGCCGCACGGCGGCGAGCAGCGACACCCGCGAGCCGGCGGTCACGAGCTGGCGGTGCCGGGGGCTGACGACGACGTCCAGGGTGCTGACGGGACTGCGCTGCAGCCGTGCCCCGACGCGTCCGGAGCACGCGGCGTCCGGCGTGACGTCGCCACTGCTGCCGAGCGCCCACAGGTGCGCTCCTGCGGTGTCCGGCGCGGTGTCCATGTCCTCGAAGGACCCCGTCCACAGGAGGTCCTCCCCGGCGGCCGCCGAGCCGCCGTCAGCTGCGGCCGCCCACCAGCCGGGAGCGAGGCGGGCGACGGTACCCGCCTGCAGGCGCACCTCCCGGGAGACGGTCGAGCCGGCACGGGGCCCCGCCAGCGCACCGGGGGGCACCAGTAGTGGGGAGGACGCAGGCGCGAGCCCGGCCGCCCGGCGGGACGCTGAGTCGGCCACCAGCCCGACGGTGGGCCGCGGCACGTAGTCCTCGAGGAGCAGGGGGTCCACGGTCGCCGCCAGAGGGGCACCCGCCCGTACGTCCACTCGCAGGAGGTAGGACAGGAACGTCGGCCACACCTGCTGGTCGAAGAGCAGGTTGCCCATCGTCTCGGCGACGACGGCGGACCGGCTGTGCTCCACACTCCCGACCACGTGCGGGTGGCCGTTGACGACCACGTCGGCCCCCGCTCGGCGCGCGACCTCCGTGAGGCGGCGCACCACGGCGGTCTGCTCGGCGCCGTACTCGTTGCCGCCGTGGATCGCGACGACGACGACGTCGGCACGGCCGCCGGCCGACGCCACCTCTCGTGCCAGCCGCGCCTGGGCGCACCGCGCCGCTCCCCCGTGTCGGTCCTCGGCGACATAGGAGACGGGATGCTCCCGACCCGTGATGGTCGTACAGCCGAGGAAGGCGAAGCGCTGTCCCTTGCGTTCGACCACGGCCGGGGCCCAGGCCTCCTCGACCGTCCGGCCGGCGCCGAAGCGTGGGATGCCGGCGCGGTCCAGCAGGGTCAGCGTCCGGTCCAGCCCCGGGCCGAGGGCGTCGTTGACGTGGTTGTTTGCGAGGGAGACGACGTCGACGCCGGACTCACGCAGCGCGTCCACCGACGCGGGAGCGCTGGCGAAGACGAACTCCTTGGTCGAGTGGAACGCCGGTGGCCGGGGGTCGGTCGGGTCGAACCACGGGACATCCAGCACGGGGGATTCGTAGTTCACGACCGTGATGTCCGCGTCCTCGAGCAGCGGCCGGACGTGCTCCAGCAGCACGGCGTGCTCCTTCGCCGTCGCGCCCTCCCGCAGCAGCCCGTCGCGTACGTCGCCGTCCTCGTTGCGGTCGTAGTAGCGGCGCCCGAACATGACGTCCCCGCCGAAGCGCAGGCTGACCGTCTCGGCCGCCGACGAGGTGAGCCGCACGGTCGTGGGCGTACCCGGCTCGACCGCCTGCGTGCGAGGGAGGTAACCGTCGGCACGTGCCGTGACGAGCGCCGACCGGCGTACGTCGAGCGAGAAGCGGCCCTGCGCATCGGTGCGGGCGGACCCGCCCGCGGCCGAGCTGACGGCGGCGCCACGGACGGCCCGGCCCGCCTCGTCCACGACCACTCCGTCCACGCCGGGCGGACCCGGCGCACCGGGTGCACCGTGGCCCTGCGGGCCGGATGAGGCCGCCACCCAGCCGGCGAGAGCCACCAGCACGCCGACACCCACCGTCGGGCCTGTCCAGCGTCTGCGCACCCTGGCACCTCCTCCGGCTGGCTACGGCCGAGACGTCGCCGTGGACGTCAGTGCCCAACGAACGTCTCCGCCCCGATGTGTTGTTTCGGGTGCAAACGATATAGTCCGGCACTCATGACCCACTGGACGGACTGGCCGTGGACCCTCGCCCTCCTGCGCGGGCTGCTCGGCACGGCGCTGTTCGTGCTCCTCTTTCTGGCCGCGCGGTACCGCTGGACGGAGCGTGAGACCCGCGATGGGGCGGCTGACATCGGCCTGGACTGACCGCCACGTCGCGGTGGCGCTCGCCCTGGCGGCGGCCGCGGCGATGGGCGCGGTGGCCATGGCCGAACCCGCTCCCTACGACGTGGTCGTCGGCGTGCTCCTCCTTCTCGCCGCCGCCGCGGGGCTGAGTACCGACCCCTTCGGCGGGATCGTGTCGGGTCTCGCCGCCGCGGCCGTCGCCGTCGCCGCCAAGCAGCTGGGCGGGGCGTGGAGCCCGTCGTCGTTCGCCACGTCCGTCGTGACCACGCTGGGGCTCCTGGTGCTCGGGTGGGTCTGCGGGCTGGCGGGCGGGCGGCTGCGAACCCGCCGTGGCGACTCCCCCGCCGACCCGGGCGCCGCCGGGTCGTCGCCGGCGTTCGGTTCCCTGGGGCTGCTGACGGCTGAGTACGCCCTGCCCCGCCTCGAGGACGAGATGGCGCGCGCCCGCCGGCACGGACGGCCGCTGGCCGTCCTGCTCGTGCGGATGTACGTCACCGACGACTCTCTCGACGACCGGGCCCGGCGCGCCGCCCGCCGCAGCGTCGCGCGGCTGCTCGAGAGCCTCCTTCGCGAGACGGACGTCCCCTTCGCCCTCACCCCGGAGGAGATCGGCGCGATCCTGCCCGAGACCGACACGGTCGCCGCATGGGACATCGCCGGACCGGTCATCGAGGCCGCGAGCCATGCGAGCTTCACGGACCGGGAGACCGGGGACCGTCGCGGCCTGGCCGACTCCGTGGAGCTGCACGCGAGCCTGGTCGCGCTGACCGACGACCTCTCCCGCGCCGAAGACCTCCTCCGTGCCGCTCGAGCGGCGCTCGACACCGAGGAGACCACCGACACGGACGCCGCCACGGACGCCGCCACGGCGGCGGGGAGCGGGCCCGGCCGGCCCGCCGCCGACCCGGTGCGATGACCGTCGCCCTGGTCAGCCTCGCCGTGCTGCTGACGGTCACGGCTCTGGTGTTCGGCTACTGGGCGAAGTCCGTGACGCGGCACCAGCAGCGGCTGGACCAGCTCGCCGTGCGCGTGCACGTCAACGGCATCCGCGGCAAGTCCACGGTCACGCGGCTCGTCGCCGGCGTCCTGCGCGAGGGCGGCTACGTGACGGTCGCGAAGACCACCGGAAGCGCCGCGAGGGTCATCGGCCGCAACGGCGAGGAGAGCGCCATCTCCCGGCGCGGGGCGGCCACCATCAACGAGCAGATCGACATCGTGCGCGCCCACGTGGACGAGGACGTCGAGGCTCTGGTCATCGAGTGCATGGCCGTGCGCCCGCTCTACCAGCAGTACTCCCAGGACTACATCGTCCGCTCCGACATCACCGTGATCACCAACGTCCGGGAGGACCACCAGGAGGAGATGGGCGAGACCCTCGAGGAGATCGCCGACTCCATGTCGCTCACGATCCCGCGCAACGGCACGCTCGTCACCGCCGAGGACCGGCCGCACCTGCGCGAGCGGCTGCGCCAGCGGGCCGCGGAACGCGGCAGCGAGATGGTCTACGCCGACCCGGAGTCCGTCTCGGACGAGGACATGCGTGGCTTCGACTACCTGCAGTTCAAGTCGAACGTCGCCATCGGGCTGGCGCTCGCCAGACTCCTCGGCGTCCGGCGTCAGGACGCCGTCCGGGGCATGTGGAAGTCGGTCCCGGACGTCGGCGTCGTGCGGCTGCGAACCTACGACGTCAAGGGCAAGCGCATCCTCTGGGTGCCGATGTTCGCGGCCAACGACCGGGAGAGCGTCGTGCTCACGTACGAGACGCTGCAAGCCCAGTTCCCGCCGGACGCCACCGTCATCGGCATCCTGAACAACCGACGTGACCGGGGCCGGCGCGCGGAGCTGTTCGCCACCATGGTGCCCAACGACCTGGCCCGCTTCCTCGACCATGTCGTGACGTTCGGGGCCTATGAGGACCAGGTGCGCGACAAGATGGTGGAGCTCGGCTACCCGGCCGACCGCATCCACCTGCTGGGCGAGACGGTGTCCCCGACGCTGGAGCAGATCCTCGACACCATCGCAGGACTCATTCCCGGCAGGGACGGCGTACTCGTCGGGATGGTGAACATCCACACCTCCCAGGCAGAGCTGCTGATGGAGTACTTCGAGCACCTGCAGGGCACCGACCACCGCAGCGAGCTCGACGAGTCCCGCGACCCGGCGCGCATGCCGGCCGCGACGGACCGTTTGCGGCGGGCCGGGGCCCACCGCCGTACGACCGCGCGGCGGGACGGGTCAGCCGCGGATGCATGAGTACCTCTTCCGCCCGGAGGTCGTCCGGGTCGCCCTCGTCGTGGGCGTCGTCCTCAGCATGCTGTTCTACGAGCGTGTCCAGCTGACGACCGGCGGCGCCATCGTGCCGGCCTACCTCGCGGTCCACCTCCCCGCACCGCTGTTTCTCCTGACGACCCTCGCTGCCGGGTACGCGACGTATCTCCTGGTGAGCGTCGTGCTGGCCCGGCGGAAGATCCTCTACGGGCGGCGCAAGTTCGAGACGGAGATGCTCGTCGGCCTGGCGATCATCCTCGTCCTGACGCTGGTGGGGTCGTGGCTCGGGGCCTTCGACCCGGTGTTCCTCGGCTTGTCCGGCATCGGCTTCCTGGTCCCGGGCGTCCTGGCGCACGACATGTTCCGCCAGCGGCCGGGCCGGACGGTGCTCGCGGTCACCGTCACCACCGCCATCCTCGGGCTGTTCATCTACGTGTTCGCCTCCCTGATCGAGATCGCGCCGTTCGGTGGCGACCCCTACACCTCCAAGCTGGCCACCGTCAGCGGCTACCCGCACGACCTGGTGATCCTCGCGGCTGTGGCCAGCGTCACGATGGGCATGCTGGTGTTCGCCAAGCTGGGTCTGCGCTCCGGGGGGTTCATCACCGGGGCCTATCTCGCCCTCGTCGCGCCGCGGTGGCTCGACCTGGTCTTCGCCCTGGTCGTCGCCTTCGCGACCTGGCTCGTGGTGGTCCACGGCCTGATGCCACGGCTGCTGCTCTTCGGGCGTCGCAAGCTCAGCACCATGGTCCTCGTGGGCGCCATCGTGGCGTGGTCCGCCGAGCTGGCCGTCACCGCGGCGACGGGAGGTGACTACGTCCCCTGGCGTGGCCTGACCGTCATCACGCTCATGGTGCCGGCCCTGCTCGCCAACGACGCCCATAGACAGGGCTGGGAGAGGACGCTCTGGGGAGCCACCCTGAGCAGCGTCGGCGTCTACGGCGTCATGAACCTCGTCACGGCTGCCGGGATCGCGCTCGGCGCTCTCTGACCGGCCCTCGCCCGACGGCGGTCCTTCCGCAACGGATCAGCGAAGCCAGATCGTCTTCTCGGCGTCGTCACCGGCGGTGGTATTGCCCTCCAGCACCCACCGGGCCCGAACCGTGGTGCCGTTGGCCGACGACCGGGCGGACACGGGTCCGCTGTCGGCCGTCACGCCGCCTGCGGCCATGCGGATGGCGGCTGTCCGGCTCCGTCCGGCACCGGTCGTCGCGATGGCATCGTGGAACCGCGCCACCGCGCGCGACAACTCACCGGCGGGGACGCGGCTGTGGGGGGCACTGATGAAGAGCTCCGCGCCGGGACCCTCGGCCACCGCGGAGGCGAGTGCTACGCGGACGCCGGCATCGGCGCCGCCGTGGTGGAGCGCCGACACGATGATGTGGCTGACCGCCCGCTCCAGCTGGTGGGGGTCTCCGATGACGACCAGCGGCACGCTCGGCAGCTCGACATCGAGCGCCGTCGTCCGCGTCGCCGCGCGGGCTCCGTGGACCGCACGCTGCACGGGTCGGCGCAGGTCGACCGTCGAGGCGCGGGTGACACGGCCGGCCCCGGCCGCCTCCGTCGCGTCCCGAAGCGCCCGCGCAGACGCGTCGGCCCGCTCGATGCGGGACCGCGTGAGCGCCGCGGCCCGTTGCAGGCGCGCGTCGTCGCCGCGCTCAGCGAGATCGACGAGCGTCGTGGCGACGTCCACCAGGGCGCCCAGCTTGCCCGCCACCTCTCGGCCGGCTTCCTCGATCTGGGCGAGTCGGCGGCCGCTGTCACGCAGGTCGATCTCGTGCCGGACCAAAGTGCTCAGGTCGTCGAGCAAGGACAGCTGCTCCTTCGTCCACTGCCGTGGACCTCGGTCGGCGACGCACAGCGTCCCGAGGACATGCCCGGCGCGGGTCCTGAGGGGATATCCGGCATACGCGCCCAGCCGGCCTTCGACGACGGGGCGCATGCCGCGGACCAGCGGGTCCCGGCGTGCGTCCGGCACCACGAGGGGTTCCTCGGTGGCGACGGCGTACTGGCACAGCGAGTCGCCGATCGGCTCACTGCGCCCGTCGTTGGCGGGTTCGTCGACACGGACGGCACCGGGGAAGAGCTGGCGGTCCCCCTGCACCAGGGACACGAACGCGAGAGGAGCCTCGACGAGCGTCGCCGCCAGGCGGGCGTAGCGGTCGAGGATGTCGTCGGCACCCGCCTCGGGCAGCCCCGTGCGGTCCACGGCCGAGAGACGCTCGGGGTCCAGCACGGATGGCAAGCCGGCCGGAGCCGTCTCGATGGTCACGCTGTCCTGCCCCTCCTCTCGCGGACCGCCACCGGGCAGCCCACGCAGATGCCTCGCGGCGTCATGGTTCGTAGCAGGGGGTCACGGCGGCTTGCCCGTTCCCTTGTCGGCCTCCACTGCGACGTGGGGCGAGCGGCGTACCGCCCACTACCGGCCCGCCGTCCCTGCGCGGCGCCCGCCCTTCGACGTGTCCGCCCACCGCCGCCCGGGCTAGGCCGAGCGGGTGGACCGCGCCTGCTCCGCGTAGTCCGACCGGGTGGCCGAGGCAGTTGCGGCGTAAACATCGCCTTGTGCGTACCCGAAGTCCCGGGAGCAACACCAGGGACTTCGGACGAGAGCGGAAGCATGAGACATCAAGGACGACGTGGCGGCGGCGTGGCCGTGGCGGCGCTGGTATTGGCGATGGCATGCGCCGGACTGTCGACGGTGGCCGCCGGCCCCGCTGCTGCGGCCAAGGTCAGGCCGGCGAAGACCACCACGGGCAACACCCTTGCGGGGGCGACCGGCGACGTCACCACGACCCGGCTGACCTCGCCCGACCGCGTGCAGGTCAAGGACAGCCTGGGCGTGCTCGCCACCTTCACCGTCGGGGCCCGGACCGTGACCGTGCGCGGGACGGTCCGGGTGTTCGTCGAGTCGACCACGACGGCGACCGTCACGAGCAGCACGTGGGTCCGCCTGCTGCCGGCGCCGTTCACCAGCACCGTGGACTGGGGCTGGCTGTCAGCCCGCCTGGCCGACACCTCCCCGGACGTCCTCGCCGTGGCGGCGCAGTACGTCACCGGAGCCCCCACCCGCCTCGACGACACCGGCCGGCAGTACGCCGGCGACGCGTCCTACGGACCGCTGCAGGCCGACGGCACCCGCGAGGAGGGATCCGACTTCAACGACTACCTCGGCGTGGCCTGGACCTACGGGACGACGGTCGACAACCCGGAGACGGACCAGATCCGCTCGCTGGACTGCTCGGGATTCGTACGCATGGTGCTGGGCTACCGCGGCGGCGTCCCGCTCACGCTACGGCCCGACGGGACGGCGATCCCCCGCCGGGCCGTGGAGATGGCGGATGCCGCCCCCGGAGTCGTCATCATCCCGGACACCGGCGTCAGGCCGTCCCGCTTCGGCAACCTCAGCCCGGGCGACCTGGTGTTCTTCGACGGGAGCACCGACGACGGCACGCTGGTGGACCACGTCGGCATCTATCTCGGCACCGACTCGGTCAAGGCGCCGCGCTTCGTGTCCAGCCGCAAGAGAGCCGACGGGCCCACGATGGGCGACGTGGGCGGCAAGTCGGTGCTGACCGGCACGGGGCTCTACGCGACCGCGTTCCGGTCGGTACGGCGGGTGTGATCGCTCGCGCGGAATCCGCGGCGATCGCGCACACCCGCCGCCGGCGGCCTCAGTGCGTCTCGGTCACCTTCGCCAGCGCCCGCGGAGAGTCGGGATCGTAGCCCCGGGCGACGGCGATCTCCCACGCCAGCCGCTGGAGCGGAAGGATCTCCAGCACCGGGGACAGCGGCTCAGGCACGTCGTCCGGCAGCCGCAGGCCGACTGCTGCATCGACAACAAGCGCCTGCGGGCCCACCACGCAGACGTCGGCCCCACGCTCGCGCAGCCGCCCGATCGTCGGTCGCATCGCCGCGCCACCCCGGCCGTGCGGCGCGAGAGCGACCACGGCGGTCCGCTCGTCGACCATCGCCAGCGGACCGTGCAGGAGGTCGGCGCCCGACCAGGCGTGAGCGGAGAGGAAGCTCGTCTCCATCACCTTGAGCGCGGCCTCCCGGGCCGTCGGGTAGGAGTAGCCCCGGCCCGTCGTGACGAGGAGGTCGGCGAAGCGGTAGCGCGCCGAGACCGCGGCAACCTGGTCACGGTCGGCCAGCAGCGCCGCCGCCTGCTCGGGCAACGACCTCGCCTCGGCAAGGTCCCCGCCGGCCCAGGACTCGACGAGAAGCCAGAGCGCCAGCAGCTGGGCGGTGTAGCTCTTGGTCGCGGGGACCGCCCGCTCGGGTCCGGCGAGGACGTCGAGGTGCAGCTCCGCCTGCTCGGCGAGCGGCGAGTCCGCGGCGTTGGTCACGGCGAGCGTCAGCGCACCGGCCTCGCGCGCGACCCGCGTGGTCTCGACGAGGTCGGGCGAGCCACCGGACTGGCTCACCGACACCAGCAGCACGTCACGCAGGTCGGGACGGGCGCCGTAGACGGTCGTCGTCGACGGGGACGCGAGCCCCGCGGGGAGGGCGAGCCGGACCTCGATCAGGTACTTCGCGTACAGCGCCGCATTGTCACTCGTGCCGCGGGCGGCGAGCAGGACGAACCTCGGGCGGCGCTCGCGGATGACGTCGGCCACCGCGCGCGCAGGGGCCACACCCTCGCCGAGCAGCCGCTCCAGGACCGCGGGCTGGTCGGCCATCTCGCTCGCCGACACGGACCCGGGGTCGGCTGAGGACCGCGCCGGCGTCCCCCCGGGCAACACGTGCACCTGGTTCGTCACGGTCATCCCTTCACGGCTCCCGCTGTGAGGCCGGCGACCATGCGCCGGTGCACGAGCAGGAAGAAGACGAGAACGGGCAGCGTGAACAGCGTCGAGCCGGCCATGATCGCCCCCCAGTCGGTGCCGAACGCCGTACGGAACGAGGACAGCCAGACCGGCAGGGTCTGGTTCTCCCGCTCCATGAACACGAAGGCGTAGAGGAACTCGTTCCACGCCGTGATGAAGCCGTAGATCGACGTGGCCACGAGCCCGGGCCCGAGCAGCGGCAGCACCACCCGGAGGAAGGCCTTGAACCGTGAGCAGCCGTCGACCATGGCGGCCTCCTCCAGCTCCACGGGCACGGAGGCGACGAAGCCGCGCAGCATCCAGATCGTGAAGGGCATCGTCGTGACGAAGTAGACGAGGATCAGGGCCGGAAGCCGGTTGAGCAGGTCGTACTGCCGGAACACGATGAAGAAGGGGATCAGCAGGGCCTCGAACGGCGCCATCTGCACCGCGATGACCATCAGCACGTAGGCCTTGCGCCCGCGCCACTGCATTCGCCCCACGGCGACCGCTGCCAGCAGCGCGACGGCCACGGCGAGCGCCACGGCCGACAGCGTGACGATGAGGCTGTTGCGGAGGAAGACCGGGAAGTCCGCCTTGGTGACCGCGGTGATGAAGTGCTGGACGGTCCCGTCGGTCGGGACCAGCACCGGCGGGTCGCTCTGGATCTGCATCGTCGGCTTGAACGCCGTGGAGACCATCCAGTAGACGGGGAAGGCGAAGACGGCGATCGCGGCGAGCGCGGCGGCGTTGAGGGCGGCGCGGTCGACGGTACGGCGGTTCACACGTCCTCCGTCTTGAGCAGCAGGCGGATGTAGTAGGCCAGCGCCAGGGACAGCAGCAGGATCATCAGCACCGACACGGCGGCCGCCACGCCGAACTGCCCCTTGGCGACCCCCTGGGTGTAGAGGTAGACGGGCAGCGTCACCGTCTCCGTGCCCGGTCCTCCGTTGCGCACGACCCAGATCTGGGCGAAGGCGCGGAAGTCCCAGATGAACGACAGGAACGTCAGGATCAGGAAGACCGGCTTGAGGATCGGCCAGGTGATCGAGGAGAAGGCGCGCCATGCGCCGGCCCCGTCGACCCGGGCGGCCTCGTGCAGCTCCTTGGGGAGCGAGGCCAGGCCGGCCTGGACGCTGAAGGCCACGAAGGGCAGGGCCTGCCACACGATGATCACGCCGATGACGAAGAACACCGACGTCTGGGTCTGCAGCCAGTTGTGGTTCTCGTAGCTCTCGAAGCCGACCCGGGTGAGCAGGTGGTTGATGACGCCGTAGCGCGGGTCGAACATCCACAGCCACAGCACCACGTTGGTGAGGATGGGGATGGACCACGCCAGCACCATCGCCACGGAGAGGCCGAGCCTCATGACGGTGCCCAGACGGTGCAGGAGGAAGGCGAGCGCAGTGCCGATCAGCATGGTCGCCGCGACACAGGCGAAGGTGAACACGAAGCTTCGTGTGGTGACCGACCAGAAGAAGTCGTCGGTCAGGACGGAGCGGTAGTTCTCGAAGTTGTTGTAATCCGCCGTGCGGCCGGGGATCAGCTCCCGGCGGCGGAACTGCTGCAGCGAGATTTTGACGACGAGGTAGACCGGGTAGGCGAACAGCGCGACCAGGGCCACGACGCTCGGCGTCACCAGCAGGTACGGCGTCAGCCGGGCGGCGCCGCCACCCCGGCGC
>JALYMU010000394.1 GCA_030773595.1 Actinomycetota bacterium
GGCCACGGGAGGCGTCCCCACGACCGGGCGGCGCCGGGGCGCCTTCAGTCGTGTCGGAGCTCATGCGATCAGACCTGCTCGCCGGCGGAGCGACGACGCAGGACCAGCGCACCGGCCGCACCGGCGAGCGCGGTGCTGCCCAGGAGGTACATCGGCAGGGCAGACGGGGACTGCGTGCCGCCACCGGTCTCCACACCGCCGCGCGGCGCGCCCTGCAGCTGGCTGACCTGGACCGCGCCGCAGTCGGCCGGGTCGGTGGCCTCGGCCGGCAGGTCGGGGTTGAGGTCGCTCTTGTCCTTGCCGTCGTACTTGCCGTTGCCGTTGCGGTCGATGCCGTGCTGCACGATGTGCAGGTTGGTGAGGTTGTCGGCGGTCGCCTGGTCCAGCGTGATGGTGCGCTCGTAGCGCAGGTTGCCATCGGCGTCGGCCGTCGGGAAGCGGTCGACGGCCAGGCCGCTCTCCGCGCTGGTGTCACCCTTGGTCGTCAGGGAGATGTGCACCGGCCCGTAGAACGCGGCGCCCTCGGTGGTGCTCAGCACGCCGTTCTCGTCCTTGTCGAACTGCTTGAGATCAGCGTCCGTGGGGCAGGTGAAGTTCTTGCCCGTGGTGTCGCCGTGGATGTGCTGCGCGTGCGGCGCGTTGGGGACCATACCGCTGGCCTCGATGGTCACGTGGAGCTTGGTGCCGTCGAGCTCGACCATCGCGGTGCCGGTCGCGCCGCTGTCATTGAGCTGCTCGAGCGGCACCTGGTAGGTCCCGTCCTCCGCGGCGAAGGCGGGGACGCCGAAGGCGAGCGGGGCGACGGCCAGCGACCCGATGACGGCGGCGGCGCGTGCTGTCCTCACGATGAACTCCTCAGTGCTCTACGTCGTCGCGCCGGGGTCGGCGCTCGCGAATGATTCGGGGTAGGTACCCGCGCGGATTGGTCCGACGCCCCCACCGCGTACGCCCGTCTCAGCCGGCGAGGAAGCTCAGCCGCACCGACCGTTGCGGGTTGTCGACGTTGGTGTCGACGAGGCACACCGACTGCCACGTCCCCAGCGCCAGCCGGCCCCCCACGACGGGGACCACGACGTACGGCGCGACGAACGCCGGGAGGACATGGTCGCGGCCGTGGCCGGGGGAGCCGTGCCGGTGGCGCCAACGGTCGTCGCCGGGCAGGACCGAGCGCAGCGCGGTCAGGACGTCCTCGTCGCTACCGGCGCCGGTCTCCACGACCGCCAGACCGGCGGTGGCGTGCGGGACCCAGACATGGAGCAGGCCGTCGGCCGCCCCGACGTCGGCGAGGAACCGCTCGCAGCTCGCCGTCAGGTCGACCACGCGCTCGGACGAGCCCGTCGCCACCTCGATCACCAGGGTGTCCATGTCGTCAGCCTGCCGTACGGTGTCGGGAAGGCCTCGGCGCCCATACACCGGACACGCGTGACCCGCGCCGCAGGGACGTAGGACGATGAGGCCGACGTGTAGCCGACGACCGTGAAGGATCTCCGTGGCCTCAGGACGCGAACGGCCGGCCATCATCTCCGACGGCCTGCCCAGCCAGCTCCCGGACATCGACCCCGAGGAGACCGCCGAGTGGCTGGAGTCGCTCGACGCGGTGGTCGACGCACGTGGGCGCAACCGCGCCCGCTACCTGATGCTGTCGCTGCTCCAGCGCGCCCGGGAGAGCCAGGTCGGCGTCCCGAGCCTGCGCAGCACCGACTACATCAACAGCATCCCGCCGGAGGCGGAGCCCTGGTTCCCCGGTGACGAGCACGTCGAGCGGCGGATCCGCGCCTACATCCGGTGGAACGCCGCGATCATGGTCCACCGCGCACAGCGCCCGGGCGTCGGCGTGGGCGGGCACATCTCGACCTACGCGTCGTCGGCGAGCCTCTACGAGGTCGGCTTCAACCACTTCTTCCGCGGCAAGGACCACCTCGGCGGCGGGGACCAGGTCTTCTTCCAGGGCCACGCCTCCCCCGGCATGTACGCGCGGGCCTACCTCGAGGGCCGCCTCGACGACAACCGCCTCGACGGGTTCCGCCAGGAGCTCACCCACGGCGGCCCGGGCGGGGGCCTGCCGTCCTACCCGCACCCGCGCCTCATGCCGGACTTCTGGGAGTTCCCCACCGTCTCGATGGGCCTCGGGCCGATCAACGCGATCTACCAAGCCCGCTTCAACCGCTACCTGAACAACCGCGGGATCAAGGACACCAGCCAGCAGCACGTGTGGGCCTTCCTCGGCGACGGCGAGTGCGACGAGCCCGAGACCCTCGGCCCGATCGGCGTGGCGGCCCGCGAGGAGCTCGACAACCTCACGTTCGTCGTCAACTGCAACCTCCAGCGCCTGGACGGTCCCGTCCGCGGCAACGGCAAGATCATCCAGGAACTGGAGTCGTTCTTCCGCGGCGCGGGCTGGAACGTCATCAAGGTGGTCTGGGGCCGGGAGTGGGACCCGCTGCTCGCCGCCGACACCGACGGCGCCCTGGTGAACCTGATGAACGCCACGCCGGACGGTGACTACCAGACCTACAAGGCGGAAAGCGGCGCCTTCGTCCGCGAGCACTTCTTCGGCCGCGACCCGCGCACCCGCAAGATGGTGGAGCACATCTCCGACGAGGAGATCTGGGGTCTCAAGCGGGGCGGCCACGACTACCGCAAGCTCTTCGCTGCCTACAGCGCCGCCATGAACCACACCGGCCAGCCGACGGTCATCCTCGCCAAGACCATCAAGGGCTGGACGCTCGGCAGCCACTTCGAGGCGCGCAACGCGACGCACCAGATGAAGAAGCTCTCGCTGGAGGACCTGCGGGAGTTCCGCGACCGGCTCTACCTCGACATCCCCGACTCCGCGCTCGACGAGAAGCTCCCGCCGTACTTCCACCCGGGCAAGGACTCCGACGAGTACGCCTACATGATGGAGCGACGCCGGCAGCTCGGCGGCGGCGTGCCGCACCGCCGGGTCCCCTCCAGCGGCGTGGCGGTGCCCGGCGAGAAGGCCTACGAGGTCCTCAAGCGCGGCTCCGGCAAGCAGGCGGTCGCCACCACGATGGCCTTCGTCCGCCTGCTCAAGGACCTCGCCCGCGACAAGGACTTCGGCTGGCGGATCGTGCCGATCATCCCGGACGAGGCCCGCACGTTCGGCATGGACTCGCTCTTCCCGACGATGAAGATCTACTCGCCGCACGGGCAGAACTACGTGTCCGTGGACCGCGAGCTGGTGCTCTCTTACAAGGAGGACACCAAGGGCGTCATCCTGCACGAGGGCATCAACGAGGCCGGTTCGGTGGCGTCGTTCACCGCGGCCGGCTCGTCGTACTCCACCCACGGCGTGCCGATGGTGCCGGTCTACATCTTCTACTCGATGTTCGGCTTCCAGCGCACCGGCGACGCGTTCTGGGCGGCGGCCGACCAGATGGCCCGCGGGTTCGTGATCGGCGCCACCGCCGGCCGCACGACGCTCAACGGCGAGGGCCTCCAGCACGAGGACGGCCACTCGCTGCTGCTCGCCGCCACCAACCCGGCCTGTGTCAGCTACGACCCGGCCTTCGGCTACGAGCTCGGCCACATCGTCCGCGACGGCGTGCGCAAGATGTACGGCGAGGGCGCCGCCACCCCGGAAGCCAACGTCTTCTACTACCTCACCGTCTACAACGAGCCCTATCCGCAGCCGGCGGAGCCGGACGGCGTCGACGTCGAGGGCATCCTGCGGGGCATCCACCTCGTGTCGCCGGCTCTCGAGAGCGACCAGCCCAAGGCGCAGATTCTCGCCTCGGGCGTCGCCGTGCCGTGGGCCCTCGAAGCGCAGCGGCTGCTCGGCCAGGACTGGGGCGTCCACGCGGCCGTGTGGTCGGTGACCTCGTGGAACGAGTTGCGCCGTGACGCGCTCGACGCAGACGAGTGGAACCTCATGCACCCGGACGAGACGCCGCGCACGCCGTACGTCACCGCCAAGCTCGACGGTGCCGCGGGCCCGTTCGTCGCGGTGTCGGACTTCATGCGCCAGGTGCAGGACCAGATCCAGCCCTGGGTGCCGGGCGAGTACGCCTCGCTGGGCACCGACGGCTTCGGCCTGTCCGACACCCGCGGAGCGCTGCGGCGCCACTTCAAGGTTGACCCGTGGTCGATCGTGCTGCGGACGTTGACGGAGCTGGCCCGCCGCGGTGAGGTCAAGCGCGAGGTGCTGCGCGAGTGCATCGAGCGCTACCGGCTCGACGACGTCTCCGCCGCGCCGGTGGGCGAGACCGAGGGCAGCTCGGAGTAGAGGGCCTGCTGCGGGCCCGCGATGGACGAGGGCGGGCCCGCAGTCTCGTCCGACAGCGTTCGCCCGCCGACGTCACCCCGTCACATTCTGCTGACCGCGATGGGGACGCATCGACGCCGGCGATATGCGGCCTCAGGGCCAGGCGAACACGGCCGCGTCCGTAGTGCAGGCTCGGACGAGCGAAAGCAGCGATGGCGTCCGTTGGCCCTCACTGAAGGCGCTGAATGCCGCACGGCATTGAGCGCTTCTCGGCTCCTTGGCGTCCGGCCGCATGGGTGGCATTCCAAGTGATGTCAGCAGGGCGCCGGCGAGGAACGCGACGACAACCAGGGCGACCTCGCGGGACGTGATACCGGCGCGCGCGTGTGCCACTCGCCAACGGTAGGTCTCGAAGACGCCACAGGCGGACTCCGCGCCGGCGTGAGCAGGCAGCCGGGACGCTGGTGCAGCGTCCGCTCGGCCGCAGAGGCAGCCACGCCGTACGCCGATCCGCTGCGGCTCGGCTCCCCCCTCGCGTGGAGGTTTGCACGCGGCTGGTGTGCAACTCGCGGTGAAGCGCTCCCGCACGGGACGACGCGCACCGGTCGTGGCGACAGACGGCGCGCCGCCACACCCGAGGGCCGCCTCCGGCGCATCCTGTCCTCGCGCGCGGACTTCCGCGCGCCAGGAGGCCCTCCCGTCACGGCGGACACGGGCCCGGACCGGTAGCTGGGAGCGGACATGTCGACCCAGGTCCACCGCCAGTCCGTACCCCGCGCGCGTTCCGGCGCCCGACCCGGTGCACGTGCGGCGGCGCCGAGGCCGCGAGGCCCGCGCATACCGCTGCGCCGGCGGGACGCGGT
>JALYMU010000395.1 GCA_030773595.1 Actinomycetota bacterium
CCGGCGGCACCGCCCCCACGACCCGGCAGGCGGCGGTCAGCTTCCGCGCAGCGCGACGCGGCCGCCGGCGAGCACCGCGCTCGGACGGCGCGCTGCCGCAGGGGTCTGGCGGGGGTCCGCGTCGAGCAGCACCAGCACCGGCCGCCCGCCGACCGCGATATGCCCGGGCACCCGGTCCCGCAGGCCCGCCGTACCGGCCGACCCTGCGGTCGCCGCCCACCACGCGCCGTCCGCTCCCAGACCGGCCTGCGCGAGCAGGTCGAGCTCTCCCGGCTCCACCCCCGGGCGCGTGCCGGCGTTGCCGAGGTCGGTGCCGTAGACGAGCGGGACGCCGGCGGCGACGAGGTCCCGGGCGTTGGCCATCAGGTCCGGGCCTGTGTCCCGGTGCGTGTGCAGCGTGCTCACCACAGGGATGCCGGCGACGGCGATCCGCTCGACCAGCTCGGGGGGCAGCCGCTCCGTCGGCGTGTGACAGAGCTCGTCCACTCCCGCGTCGAGGGCGCGCTCGACCATGGCGCGGCGCAGCGCGTGGCAGCTGACGGCGAGGCCGTGGTCGTGCGCGGCCTCCACGACGGCCCGCGCGGTGGGAACGTCGGGGACCGGTTGACCCCCCGCCGGCTCGAGAGCCAGCTTGACGACGTCGACCGACCCGGCCAGTCCGGACACCACTGCACGGGCTGCGACGGGGTCCGTGAGGAACCGCGCGAAACCGCCGGCGCCCCAGCTGCGCGACGGGTAGCCCGCCGGGGCGGTGAGGAGCGGGCCGGCAACCGCCACCACCGGCAGGGCGGAGTAGGCATGGCTGCTCCGCCACGACGCCGCCCGCCCGGGTGGGGCACCGAGGTCGCGCACGGCGACGCACCCGCCGGCCAGAACCTCTCCCGGCGCACCGAACGCGAGATGCACGTGCGCGTCCACCACGCCGTGGGCGACGACCGTGCCCGGTCCGCCGTACGTCGGGAGCCCCGGCGCCACGTCGCTCATCGACGCGGGACCCATGGCCGCCACGACACCGTCGCCGTCGAGGACGACCGCCCCGTCCTCGATAACCGGTTCGTCGCGGCCGGCGAGGATCCGGCCGCGCACGATCGTCCCTCGCGGCGTCGTCGTCGCTCCCACGCGTTGACGCTAGCGCCGGGGCAGGCAATCCCGGAGTGGGTGGTGCTACTTGACCGACACCCGGACCCGCATCGTGACGTCACTTCCACCGCTCAACCGGGCCGTCACACCGACCGCGTCGATGTGCTCGGCGCTCGCCTCCTTGTCGCCGCTGGCGGCGACAAGGGTCTCGAGGTCCGCGTAGACCGACATCTGCGAGTCCTCGACGTCGGGCATGACCTTGCGGAAGGACGGGTCCTCGCCCAGGGTCCCCCGCTCGGCGAGGCGACCTAGCGCTCCAGCCGTGTTGGAGACGACGAGGCCGCCCTCCGTCCGGCGCTGGTGCAGCCGGAACGGTGCTCCCATGTCGGTGAGCGCACGCTGCGTGCGGGTCACCAGGTCCGACGCCGCTGCGGGGTCGGTGGTCAGTCGCGCGCCGACCGACACGTCCCCGGATACCAGTCCCTTGCGGTCAAGCGCGAGGAGGATGTTGCTGCCCAGCAGCGTCTCGAGGTCCTTCGGCAGGGAGATGCCGTAGCTCCGCTCGAGCCCGTCGAGCTGCTCCTGCACCATGGCCCTGTCCTGGCCGGCGCTCGCAAGCTGGTCAAGGACCTTGTCCCACTGCGTCCTGACGGACTCGCCCCCTCCGGCGAGCTCGAGAGCCGCGACGGTCGTGTCAGGAGCATTCGCGATGGTTCCCGTGGGGCCGTCGAGCTTCACCACCTCGTTCGAGCCCGACGCCGCGTGCGTGACGAGCTCCACGACGTCGCTCTCGAAGCGCAGTGCCATCGCGTAGCGCCCGGCCTGTCCGGGCACCCTGGCGGGGAGGAGGGAGCCGGCACCGGCCAGATCGGGGAACGCCTTGACGATCGCTGCCCCGTCGGCCCATGCGGTGGCGATGCTGCCGCCGCCCTCGACCTTGGCCATGTCGGCGCGGTAGCCCTCATCGGACCCGAGCGTGGCCTCCTCCGCCTGCGCCGCGAACGTGTCGACGGTTCCCTGGTCCTGGGCGAGGAGCGCGTAGCCGTCGCGGAAGGCGATGCCGAGCTTCTGGTCGTTACGCTCGGCGAGGCTCGACAGGCCGGCGCGGGCTGCGTCCTCGTCACGCACCTGGAGGGCGACGAGCGCCCGCAGCTCCTGCGCGCCCGTGGACGGCCGGAACAGCGCCACACCGGAGCGGTCGCCGAGCCACGGCTTCACCTCACGGTCGAAGTCGACCTTCGCGACGTCCCCCTCCTTCACCAGCAGCTCGACGAGCTCCTTGCGGAGGTCGGCATCGTCGCCGCCGTCGACGTCCGCTTCGGGGAAGTGGCGCAGGAAGCGCAGGATCGCGACCTTCTGGCCCGCCGAGGGGTCGAAGTCGACGTCGGCGTAGGCCAGCGCCGTCGCCGGGACGACGTCCTCGGGCTGCGTCCCGCCGCCGGAGAGCCGCGATGCGGCCCACGCGACCGCCCCCGCAGTCCCCAGCACGAGCACGGCGGCGGTTCCGGCGGCGGCCAGGCGCAGACCGCGGCGCCGCCGCGGCGGCTCGCCGAGGATGTCGAAGCTGCCGCTGGACAGCGTCTCGGTGGACGGCGCGGCGTAGCCGCCCTGCGGGGCACCGGGCGACGGTGCGCGGTAGCCGCCCTGCGGCGCTCCCGATCCGTGCTGCCCGTGCTCCCCGCCGTACCCGTTCCACTGGTTGCCAGACATAGGTGTATCCCCCCGCCGGTCATGACCTGGCCTCCGCGGGCCGGCTCCCGGAGCGTGGCAGGCGCAGCGGACGACCGAGGGCGATTCGCCCGCAGGTCAGCCGAACGGATGAGTCGCTCAGGCGAGGCAGGCCGGCCCGAGCAGGGCCTTGAGGTCGCCCATCAGCGCGGGGGACGGCGTGACCCGCAATCCGTCGTCGAGGCGGAGCATCGTCGTACGGCCGCGGGACTGCAGCGCGAGGTGCACCTCGGTGACCCCGGGATGGGTGGAGAGGACGTCCTTGAGGCGCTCGACCACCGGTGGCGTGCACCGGATGGCCTGCAGCGAGATGACGACCGGACCTCGCGATCCGTCGGAGAGGTCCGGAACGGAAGTCTCCATCGCGATGATCTTCGGCACGTCCTCGCGCTTGTCGAGGCGACCGCGCACGATGACGACCGCGTCCTCGGCGAGCACCGTGGCGACCAGCTGGTAGGTCGAGGGAAAGAACATGACCTCGATCGCCCCGTCGAGGTCCTCGAGCGTCGCGATGGCCCACGGGTTCCCCTGCTTGGTGACCTTGCGCTGCAGCCCCGTGATCAGCCCGCCGACGGTCACGACTGCACCGTCGGGCCGGTCGTCCTGACCGGTGAGTGCGGCGATCGAGCAGTCCGCCGAGGAGGAGAGCACGTGCTCGAGCCCGAACAGCGGATGGTCGGAGACGTAGAGGCCGAGCATCTCCCGCTCGTAGGCGAGCAGGACCGTCTTGTCCCACTCGCCGACGGGTACGACGAGCTCGAACCCGAGCCCGGTCGCGCCCTCGCCGTCGTCGCCGCCGCCGAACAGGTCGAACTGCCCGATCGCCTCGGCACGCTTGGTGTCCATGCACGCGTCGACGGCGTCGGCGTGCACGGACAGCAGACCGCGTCGGGTGTGCCCCAGCGAGTCGAAGGCGCCCGCCTTGATGAGCGATTCGATGGTCTTCTTGTTGCACACGACCGGCTCGACCTTGGCCAGGAAGTCCGGGAAGTCGAGGAAGCGGCCCTTGGTACGGCGCGTGGCCGCGACCGAGGCCACGACGTTGGCGCCGACGTTGCGGATGGCGGACAGGCCGAAGCGGATGTCGGTCCCCCGCGGCGTGTAGTCGGAGTCCGACTCGTTGACGTCCGGGGGAAGCACCTTGATACCCATGCGCCGGCACTCGTTCAGGTAGAGCGCGGACTTGTCCTTGTCGTCCTTGACGCTGGTGAGCAGGGCGGCCATGTACTCGGCCGGGTAGTTGGCCTTGAGGAAGGCGGTCCAGTACGAGACCAGCCCGTAGCCGGCGGTGTGGGCCTTGTTGAACGCGTAGTCGGAGAAGGGGACGAGGATGTCCCACAGGGTCTTGATCGCCTGGTCGCTGTAGCCACGCTCGCGCATCCCAGCGGAGAAGTTGACGAACTCGGCGTCGAGGACCTCCCGCTTCTTCTTGCCCATCGCGCGCCGGAGCAGGTCGGCCTGGCCGAGGCTGTAGCCCGCCAGCTGCTGGGCGATCGCCATGACCTGCTCCTGGTAGACGATGAGGCCGTAGGTGTCACCCAGGATCTCCGCGAGCGGTGCTTCGAGCTCGGGATGGATCGGCACGATCGGCTTGCGGCCGTTCTTGCGGTCGGCGTAGTCGATGTGGGCGTTGGCCCCCATGGGACCCGGCCGGTAGAGCGCGAGGACGGCGGAGATGTCCTCGAAGCTATCCGGCCGCATGGCACGCAGCAGCGAGCGCATCGGTCCGCCGTCGAGCTGGAAGACTCCGAGCGTGTCACCGCGCCCCAGCAGCTCGTAGGTGACTGGGTCGTCCAGGGACAGGCCCTCCAGGTCGATGCTCTCGCCGCGGTTGGCCTCGATGTTGCGCAGGGCGTCGTCAATGACCGTGAGGTTGCGCAGCCCGAGGAAGTCCATCTTCAGCAGGCCGAGCGTCTCGCAGGTCGGGTAGTCGAACTGCGTGATGATCGCGCCGTCCTGCTCCCGGCGCATGATCGGGATGTGGTCGATCAGCGGCTCGGAGGACATGATCACGCCTGCGGCGTGGACACCCCACTGGCGCTTGAGGTTCTCCAGCCCGCGGGCGGTGTCGACGACCCGGCGTGCGTCGGCGTCGGACTCGTAGAGCGCGCGGAACTCCCCTGCCTCGGAGTAGCGCTTGTGCTGCGGGTCGAAGATCCCACCCAGCGGGATGTCCTTGCCCATGACCGCGGGCGGCATGGCCTTGGTGATGCGGTCGCCCGTGGCGAACGGGTAGCCGAGCACGCGCGCGGAGTCCTTGATCGCCTGCTTGGCCTTGATCGTGCCGTAGGTGACGATCTGCGCGACGCGCTCCTCGCCGTACTTCTCCGTGACGTAGCGGATCACGTCACCGCGCCGGCGCTCGTCGAAGTCGACGTCGATGTCGGGCATCGACACGCGCTCCGGGTTGAGGAAGCGCTCGAAGAGCAGCCCGTGCTCGAGCGGGTCGAGGTCGGTGATGCCCATCGCGTAGGCGACGAGCGCGCCAGCCGCGGACCCGCGCCCCGGGCCCACCCGGATGCGCTGCGCCTTGGCCCAGTTGATGAAGTCGGCGACCACGAGGAAGTAGCCCGGGAACCCCATCTGCAGGACGACACCGACTTCGTACTCCGCCTGCTTGCGGACGGTGTCGGGCACACCCGCGGGGTAGCGCCGGTGCAGGCCCCGCTCGACCTCCTTGATGAACCAGCTGGTCTCGTCCTCCCCCTCCGGCACGGGGAAGCGCGGCATGAGGTTGGCGCCCTCGGTGAAGCCGACGTCGCACCGCTCGGCGATGAGCAGCGTGTTGTCACAGGCCTCCGGGACCTCCGACCACAGCGTGCGCATCTCCTCCGACGACTTCAGGTAGAAGTCGGTCGCGTCGAACTTGAACCGGTTGGGGTCGGCGAGCGTGGACCCGGACTGCACGCACAGCAGCACCTCGTGGGCCGTGGCGTCGTCCCGGTAGGTGTAGTGCAGGTCGTTAGTTGCGACGAGCGGCAGCTTGAGGTCGCGGGCCAGGCGCAGCAGGTCCTCGCGCACCCGGCGCTCGATCCCGATGCCGTGGTCCATCAGCTCGCAGAAGAAGCTGTCGGCGCCGAAGATGTCGCGGAACTCCGCCGCGGACTGGCAGGCGGCGTCGTAGCGCCCGAGGCGCAGCAGCGTCTGGATCTCCCCCGACGGGCACCCCGTCGTGGCGATCAGGCCCGTGCCGTAGGTCTGGAGCAACTCGCGGTCCATGCGCGGCTTGTAGTAGTAGCCCTCGAGGCTGGCGAGCGAGGATATGCGGAACAGGTTGTGCATGCCGGCCGTCGTCTCGGCCAGCAGCGTCATGTGGGTGTAGGCGCCGCCGCCGGAGACGTCGTCCTCGCCGCCGTTGCCCCAGCGCACCTTGGACTTGTCGGAGCGGTGGACCTGGCCGGGAGTGAGGTAGGCCTCCGTGCCGATGATCGGCTTGACCCCGCCGTTGCGCCCCGCCCGCCAGAAGTCGTAGGCGCCGAACATGTTGCCGTGGTCGGTCATCGCCACGGCGGGCATGCCCATCCGCGCCGCCTCGGCGAAGAGGTCCTTGACCCGCGCGGCGCCGTCGAGCATGGAGTACTCGGTGTGCACGTGCAGGTGCACGAACGAGTCGCGCGAGGAGCTCATGGGCAGTGTGCCTCCTCGACCCACAACCGGGTCGTCGTGCGCCGACGTGGTGCTGCGGCGGCGACCGGGGGAAGGCGGTCGGGACGTGCAGCGCGAGCCCCGCGGGGAGCGGCTCGCGTCAGCGAGACTAGCCGCCCGGGCCGACAGGTCCGGCGCGTCGGCGATCGGCCCAGCGCAGTCGGCGTGTCGAGCGGGGCAGCCGCCGCACGCCGGTCTCAGCCGGCTCGGGACAGGCGGGCCAGCTCGGCCGCCGGTGCCCAGAACGGGACGTCGCCGCTGCGCCCGTACCGCGTCGTCGCCACCCCCCGCACGTACCACGTCCCCGTCGAGGGCCGCCACACCGCCAGCTCGAGCCGCCCGTCACCGGTGAAGTCCGCCCCCACCGGCGCGTCACCAGTGCGCCCGTACCGCGTCGACGCCACCCTCCTGGCACGTCCACAACCGCCACCGTCCAGCAGCGCGCACGTCCAGGACACCCGTGCACCCGGCTGGTGCGGCCTCGACCGCGAGCGATCCGGATGCGACGGTCAGGCGACGCGCGCCCGTGCAGTCGGCAGCCGGGCCCCACGCCGTACCGCGCCGGAGGTCGGTGTAGGCCGGTTCGACGTCACTCGCGGTCCCGCTCGCCGCGTCGGTCACCGCGAGCCGGCACCCTCACCGGTCAACGCGAGCACCGACGCCCCGTCGGTGGCGGACAGCCCGCCCCCGGCCGGCAGCGTCCCCTGCGCGTGCACGCGGGACCCGGCGTACTGCCGCCACGTCCCGGGCTCGCCGGCCGAGGCGAGGACCGTCGTGCCCGCGGCAGCGACCAGCGGCACGCAGCCGGGAGCCGAGCAGCGGTCGTCCACCGCGACACCGGTGGCGAGGACCCGGCGCGCTCCGACGACCGGGGCACCGTCTCGTCCGTGGTGACCGTGCGGTCGACGAGGGTGGCGGCCGTTCGTGCCGGTGACGCGGCCACCCGTCGCCCGTCCAGCGCCACGGCGTGGACGGGTAACGGGACGGGCCGCAGCGCCACGACGGGTTGAGCGGCGCCGGAGGCGTCCAAGCGCGCCACGGCGCGGGTCTCGGGCGACCGGCCGGTCACGACGTACACCGCTCCGGTCGGCGAGAGCCGCGGGTCGTGGCCCCAGTCGAGGACCGTGCCGGTCGAGCCGTCGGGGCCGACCGCGAGCACGCTGTGGTCCTGCGTACGGCGATGCTCCCCCCAGCCGCCCGCCCGCGCGAGGAGCACCTCCTCGCCGTACGGCACGACCTCCACCTCCGCGGACCCGAAGTGGTCCTCGACCGCCTGGCTCGGCCAGGCACGGCGGACGACGGGCCCGGCCTGCGCGTCGCCGGCGCGCGGGCGCGCTACGCTCACCAGCTCGGGTCCGCGGGCGCCGGACTCCCGCCAGCCGATCGTCCGGACGCCGAGCGAGAGGGCCGCGGGAGCCGCGCCGACCGGGAGCACCCAGGCGGAGACCGCGGCTGTGTCGACGTACACCCGCTGGTCCGCGGTCGCCGGCTCGGCGTTGCTGAGCCAGACGAGCGCGCCCGCGGCGTCGGCGACCGTGGTGTCCTGCGGTTGGTAGGGCACCCCCTCGTCCGGCAGGCCGGTCACCGGCCGCGGGTCCCCCCTCCCCACGGCAGCAGCTCCAGCCGGGCCCCGCCCGGTCGCCCGGTGACGAGAACGCCGTCACTGGTCGCCGCGACGATCTCGCCGGAGCCGACCCGGACAGAGTCGGCCGACCCGTCCGGCAGCGGTCGGGCGACGGCGGAGGACGTCGCGTCCGGCTCGCTCCGCACCGACACCAGCCGGTCGCCTCGTACGGCGTCACCTGGCGCAACGTCGGCGAGGACTGTCGGGGACCCACCGGCGAGGTCCTGCCAGACCGCGTCGACGAGGACTGCCCGGTCCACGGGTCGACGCGTTCGACGCGGGTGAGCAGGCCGCCGTCCCCGACGCCGACGATCTGCGCGACGCGTGGCTCGGCGCGGACGTCGGCGGACAACACCACCTGCTCCAGCCGCCACGGTGCCGCCTGGGCCGGGACGGGCAGCGCGGGCAGGCAGGCAGCGACGAGGGCGACCAGCGCAGCGAGGGTACGGCGGGGCAGCACGGACTCTTTCCCTCCTCGCCACGGCCACGGGTGCCAGCCGGCATTCGTCGCCGGGACAGGAGTCGTGAGCACGCGCCGGGCAGGGTGGTCGGGGTGTCACACAGGGGTGGTCGCGCAGGGGTGGTCGCGCAGGGGTGGTCGCGCAGGGCCTCACGGCGACGCGGGCCGTGCCCGGCCAGTGTGACCGGGACGAAGGCCGCCTGCGGGACGAGTGCGACAACTCACCCGTTCGGCTGCCAGGTCTCCGCCGAGAGGGTCTCCAGCGCCGAGGCGAGGTCGGGCGGGTAGTCGCTGGTCAGCTCCAGCCACTCGCCGGTGTCGGGGTGCTCGAACCCGAGGCGGACGGCGTGCAGCCACTGCCTGGTGAGACCGAGCCGTGCGGCCAGCGTCGGGTCGGCCCCGTAGGTCAGGTCCCCCACGCAGGGATGGCGCAGCGCCGAGAGGTGCACGCGGATCTGGTGCGTGCGGCCGGTCTCCAGCAACACGTCGAGCAGCGACGCGGCGCGGAGGACCTCAAGCGTGTCGTAGTGCGTCACGCTGGGCTTGCCGCCGGAGACCACGGCCCACTTCCAGTCCGCGCTGGGATGCCGGTCGATGGGTGCGTCGACGGTGCCGCGCGGCGGGTCGGGTCGGCCCTGCACCAGCGCGTGGTAGCGCTTGTCCACCGTGCGCTCCTTGAACGCGCGCTTGAGCAGCGTGTAGGCCCGCTCGGACTTCGCGACGACCATGAGCCCGCTCGTCCCGACGTCGAGGCGATGCACGACGCCCTGGCGCTCCGCCGCTCCGGAGGTCGCGATGCGAAAGCCCGCGGCGGCCAGCGCACCCACGACCGTCGGCCCGTCCCAGCCCGGGCTGGGATGCGCCGCGACACCCACCGGCTTGTCGACCACGACGACGTGGTCGTCGTCGTGCACCACGCGCATGCCCGGCACCGGCTCCGCGACGACGGCCACGGGCGCGGCCGGACCGGGGAGGTCCACCTCGAGCCACGCCCCGGCGCGCACACGGTCGGACTTGTGCACGGCCGCGCCGTCGACGGTGACCGAGCCGTCACCGACGAGCTCGGCGGCCTTGGTCCGGGACAGCCCGAACATCCGGGCCAGCGCGGCGTCGAGACGCTCGCCCTCCAGCCCGTCGGGGACGGGGAGGACCCGGCGCTCACCCATGGTCGTCGCTCGCGTCGCGCCCGGCGACCGGTGTCCCGCGCGCTGGTCGCCCGCCGACGACCCGGGACCCGTCCAGGCCGATCCCGCGCGCGGAGAGGAGCACCATGAGAGCGGAGGCAGCCACGATCGCCATGTCCGCGACGTTGAACACGGGCCAGTGGGGCAGCTCGAGGAAGTCGACGACGTGCCCCCGCAGCGGACCCGGGGACCGGAACAACCGGTCGGTGAGGTTGCCGACCGCGCCGCCGAGCAGCAGCCCCAGGGCCAGTGCCCAGCCCGTGCTGCGCACGTTGCGCGCCACGCGGACCACGGCGACCGCGACGGCCACGGCCACCAGGCTGAAGACAACCGTCATCCCGCCCGCCAACCCGAACGCGGCTCCCGGGTTGCGAACCAGCCGAAGGGACAGGACCTCACCCACGACCTCGACCTGCTCGTGCGCGCGCAGCGCGCGCACGGCGAGGAGCTTGGTCACCTGGTCCAGGACCCACACGAGCGCGGCGACGACGGCGAGGGCCCCCACCGCTCGGGTGGCGCGCTGGGGACCGACCGTCTCCACGTCGCTCAGCGACGCTCCTCGCGCTGCTTGCATGTCACGCACAGCGTCGCACGAGGAAACGCCTGCAGGCGCAGCTTGCCGATCGCGTTGCCGCAGCTCTCGCACAGGCCGTAGCTCCCGTCGTGGATGCGAGCCAGCGCGCGCTCGTCCTGCAGGAGCATCTCGCGCGTGTTGTTGGTCAGGGACATCTCGTGCTCGCGCTCGAAGGTCTTGCTGCCCGCGTCGGCCTGGTCCTCCCCCGCGCCATCGCCGAAATCGCGCAGGAGGTCGGCCATGTCGTGCTCCTGCTCGGCGACCTCGGCGCGCAGCCTCTCGACGTCGCTCTCCAGCTCGGACCGGAGCGCCGCGAGCTCGTCCACGGTCCACGGCGACTCGTTGTCCCTAACCGCGAGCTCGGACGCGGCGGCTGCCGGCGCGACGTGTCGCCCGGCGCCCGCGCCGCCTTCGCTGCGGCCCCGAGCGCGGCGCTGGGG
>JALYMU010000396.1 GCA_030773595.1 Actinomycetota bacterium
GCCGACGCACCCGGTGCCGACGCGCTCGGCGCCCTGCGGGGCGCCGGACCCGGTCTCGGCGTCGGACCCGCACAGCGACGCCAGCACCGCCGCATCCGCCGGCGGCCGCGGCGCCAGAACCCGACGCAGCCGCGCCTCCACCGGCGTGACCGCCACAGCCTCGGCCGAGCCGCCCGCCGCAGCAGCGGTCGAGCCGCCCGCCACAGCCTCGGCCGAGCCGCCGACCCGCACAACCGACCCACCGCGCCGGCCAAGGCTCGACGCGGACTCCAGCGGACCAAGGACGCGGTCGAGCACCGCCGCGTCGTACATCTGACGACGCAACGCAGCGACGTCCCACAGCCCCGCGCTGCGCGGCGCCACGGGCGGCTGCCCGACCGTCGACGACCTCATGCAGCGAACCTAGAACCGCCCACCGACAGTTTCAGCAGCGCGAGACGGTGGCGCACCGGCCCGACGTCCCGCACGCGGTCAGCCGGGGATCCGGTCCTCCTGAGCGGCGTCGGCCGACGCGGGACCGGCGCCCGCCAGCCGACGTACCAGCAGCGGCACGACGGTCAGCGCGAGGACGACCTGCAGCACACCGGCCACGAGGAACGGAGCCCGCAGCCCCACCACGTGCGCCAGGACGCCTCCGGCCAGCGCGCCGAGCGGGTCCATTCCCGAGGTCACGAGGCGGTACGTCGCCGACACGCGCCCCAGGAGGTGCTCCGGCGTGAGCCTCTGCCGCAGCGAGGTGATGACGACCTGCGCGGTGACGATTGCCAGCCCGACGACGGCCAGCCCGACCGTGAACGTCGCGACGTGCCCGCTCGTACCCATCACCAGGTAGCCGACGCCCACGACGAGCGTGGCCAGCTGCACGGTCCGCCCGGCACCGAGCCGCCGGCGAAGCCGACCGGTCGCGAGGCCGCCGACGAGGTCGCCGATCGCGGCGACGGCCCACAGCACGCCGAAGACCTGCACCGGGACGGCGAGCTCCTCCCGCGCGTACAGAGCCAACAGGCCCCACATGCTGCCCTGAAGGAACGCCAGGGCAGCGAGGGTCACGCCGAGCAGGCGCAGGACCGGCTGGCGCCACACCCAGCGGAAGCCCTCGGCCATCTCACCGCGCACCCGTCGTGTCCCGGACTCCGGAGCGGACCCCGGTACCACGGCGCGGAAGCGTCCGCGCATACGGACGAGGAGTACGGCGGACGCGGCGAAGCTCAGACTGTCGAGCAGGAACGGCGAGGACATGGCGACGCCGAACAGCACGCCGCCGAGCGCCGGGCCGAGGAACTCCTGACCCGTCACGCTCGTCGCCTCGAGCCGTCCGTTGGCCGCGTCAAGGGCCTCGTCGTCGCTGCCGACGAGCTGCGGCGTGATGGATTGGACGGCGCTGACGTAGAGCGTCTCGGCAGTGCTCATCGCGAACGCGACGACGTAGACGGCGACGATGCCACCCTGCCCGGTGAGGACCAGGAATCCGAACGCGAGCATCAGCACGGCGCGCACGGCATCCGCAGCGACCATGAGACGGCGTCGGTCCACCCGGTCGACGAGGACACCGGCCGGCAGGGAGAACAGCAGCCACGGAAGCCCCTGCGCCACCGCGGCCCCGGCTACGAGCAGGGGCTCCTTGGTGTAGTGCGTGGCGAGCAGCGGCATGGCGACCAGCACAAGCCCGTCCCCGACGTTGGAGACGGCCTGTGCCGCCAGCAGTCGCTGGAAGTCGGCCGGGAGCCGAGCCACCTCTCGTCTTCGCCTCTCCTTCGCCTGAGGGTGGGGCCGGCGTGGGCTCGACTTCTGTCGACCCCACACACGTTGGTTGACTGCTGTGCGGTCACGAGCTCGCGGGCCTAGCCTCCGGGACCGGCGGCGTGGCCAAGGGGAGCGCTCGGGGGAGAGAACGGCAGGACGGCGAGGTACGCCGGACGGCGCGCGGCCACGCCCGCTGGGCCGGAGCTGTCCGTCATGCGCACCTCCACACCGACGCCGCAGGCAGTCCGGGCGTGCTCGGCGCGCCCGTACTGCTGCTACGCGTCGATGCTACCCGACTCCATACCGTGACCAACGGTCGCACGACGCCACGCTCAGGCCCGCCCGACCGCGTCGGCGACGATCGCGGCCCCCAGGCCCACCAGCGGCAGCCCACCTCCGGGATGCGTCGACCCGCCGACGAGGAAGAGTCCTGGCACAGGGGACGTGTTCGCCGGGCGCAGGAAAGCCGACCGTGGGCCGTTGGACGACGTGCCGTAGATCGCGCCCCCGGGCGCCCGGGTCTCACGCTGGAGGTCCGCGGGAGTCCGCACGACGCGCCACCGGACGCGGTGGCGTACGTCGAGCCCGCGGCGGGCCATCACGGCAAGCACGTGGTCGGCGTAGGCGTCGGCGCGACCTGGCTCGTCCCAGTCCACGTCGCCGTGGCGGGCAGCGTTGACGAGCACGAACCACGCCTCGCACCCGTCGTCCGGCCGCAGGGCCGGGTCGTCGGGAGCCGAGATGTAGATCGTCGGGTCAGGCGCCGGCCGTGGACGTGTCCTCGTCGAGCCGAACACCGCGTCGAACTCCGCGTCGTAGGGCTCCTGGTCCGGGAAGAGCACCGTGTGATGCGCGAGGTCCGGCGTGCGGCCGTCGAGCGCGAGGAGCAGCACGAACCCCGACAGCGACGCGTCGCGCGGCCGCGGAGCACGGGGGCGTCGGGGCATGCGGCCCAGCAGCTCGTCGTACACCTGTGTCGCATCGGCGTTGGCCACGACGACGTCGGCGGGAAGGACCTCGCCGTCACGCAGCCGAACGCCCGTGACGCGATGACCGTCGGTCTCGATGCGTACGACGTCCGCCCCGGTCCGGACGGCCGCGCCGGCCTCCCGGGCGCGGTCCGCGACCGCCTCGGCGAGACGGCGCATTCCGCCGCGCACGTACCACGCGCCGAAGGCCTGCTCGACGTACGGGATCACGGCGAGTGCCGCGGGAGCGCGCCGCGGGTCGGAGCCGGTGTAGGTGGCGTAGCGGTCGAGCATCATCCGCAGCCGCGGGTCGGCGAGGTAGCGGCGGCCCAGGTCACGCAGCGTGGTCAGCGGCCCGACGGTGCGGATGTTGCCGGGCCGTAACGCCAGCCGGGCCAGCTCCCGGCGCGACAGCGGGGACTCCAGGAAAGGACGCCGGGTCAGCTGCCACATCTCCCCGGCCCGCGCCATCAGCGACGCCCACTGCGCTCCGCTTCCCGGCCCGAGTGCCTCGTCCATGGCGCGGACCGTGCGACCGGGCGCGGCGTTGGGTACGTCGAGCCACGTCCCGTCCGCAAACCGGTAACGAAAGGCAGGGTCAACGGGACAGATCTCGACGACGTCCTCGAGCGGACGCCCCGTCTTGAGGAACAGGTCGCGGTAGACCGCAGGCAGCGTCAGCAGCGAGGGGCCGGTGTCGAACGTGAAACCGTCACGGCTGTATGTCCCGACCTTGCCGCCGACGACGGGCGCCTGCTCGCACACCGTGACGTCGCGCCGCTGCGCGGCCAGCCGGGCCGCTGCGGCGAGCCCGCCCATGCCGGCGCCGACGACGACAACCCGTGCCACGGCTAGCCGGGCCCCGGGACGGCGACGTGACGTCCCTTCCAGGTCAGCTCGCCGTTGCGGGCGCGCCGCCAGGACCGGACCGTGAGGGCGGCGAGGACCGACACCGACACCGGATGGGCCAACACGTCGGGCACGACGCGCCCGCCCGTGCGCCGCCCCGTGACGACGCGGCCCGCCACACCGGCGGCGTAGCCGACCAGTCCCGCGCGGCTGCCCCTGAGCGCTGCGATCGGCGGGACGACATAGGCGACGATGAGCGCCCCGACGACGCCGGCCGTGCCGGCCGGGGAGTCGAGGGCCGACCAGAGTGACTTCGTGTAGCCGTCGCGCAGCGCGGGCCACCCGTCGTACATCCGGCAGTGGGCGATCGCCGTGCCGTCGGCGACGGTGCCGCGCGCGCCGGCGCGCCGCAGTGCCCGCGCGAGGGCGATGTCGTCCAGGACTGCACTGCGTACGGCGCAGTGGCCGCCGGCCCGGTGGTAGGCCTCCGCGTCGACCACGAACAGCTGGCCGTTGGCGGCCACCAGGGACTCGCGGGGCGACCGCTCCGCCAAGGTCAGTGGGAGCGTGGTCAGCCAGGACCACTGCAGGAGCGGCTGGACCAGTCGCTCGGCGACCGTCACGGCGACCTGGCGCGGGTAGGGGCAGACGTAGTCGAGGCCGCTGGAGCGCAGGAGCGAGACCGCGGAGGCGACCGCGTGCGGCTCCAGGACGACGTCCGCGTCGAGGAAGACGAGCACCGAGCCAGCCGCGTGCCGGGACAGGACGTGGCAGGCGTGCGGCTTGCCGAGCCAGCCGTCGGGTAACGGCTCGGTCGGGACGAGGCTGACGCGCTCGTCGAGCCCGGCGACCCGGCGTACGACGTCGGCGGTGTCGTCACGCGACTCGTCGTCGTAGATGAGCACCTCGAAGTCCGGAGTTCCCACCTGGGCGAGTAGCGCTCCCAGCGCGATGCCCACCCGAGCACGCTCGTCGCGTGCGGGGACGAGGACCGACACCGGCTCGCGCGGCGGCGTCGGCGTCTTGGGAGGTACGCGGAGGTGGTGCGCGTTCCAGGCGGCATGGGCCGCGCCCGCGACGGCGAGTGCCGTGCCTGCGCGCACGGCCACGGTTGCGGCTGCGCTCAGCACGGCTGCGCTCCGACCCTCCGGCGGCGCCACAGCCGCACGGCATCGGGTACGGCGACCAGCCCCATCGCCACGCCACCGGCCGCGGCGACGCCGGGGCGGCGGAAGAAGACGGCGTTGCCGAGGAGGGAGCCGAGGTAGCCCCAGCCCCACAGCGCGCCGGGCACGGAGTCGTCCACGTCGTCGTGTCGTGGGAGGCGGTCCAGCACCGCCATCAGCGCCGCGGACACCGCCACCCAGCCGGCGTAGTTCGTCAGGGGGACGCCGGGGACGCCGGGCAGCGCGGGTGTCGGGTGTTCCCACGCCCAGTGCCCCGCGGCGACCATCTGCGGGTCGAGGAAGACGTCCCAGCCGGTCATGGCGAGCGCCCCGACCAGGGGGACGGAGCGTCGAGTGGTCCGGCGCGCCACGACGAAGGAGGGATAGGCGATCATCAGCCACGCCAGCGGCACGACGAGCGGCACGTCCAGGACCGTCGGTCCGAGGGTGCCCGTGTAGGCGTAGCGGCCGAACGGGACGCCCCTGCGCAGTCCCACGGCCTCGGCGGCGAGCGATGCGGTGAGCACGGTGGCGGTGAACAACGACGCCCAGACGGGGCCTCGATGCACCCATGCATGGGACGCACATGCCGCCGCGGAGCACAGGACGGTCGCGAACGTCACGTGGCGCAGTGCACGGCCGTCCAGCAAGGGATAGGCGACCTGGGTGGCGATGCTCGCCCCGGCGAGCGCCCACGGGACAGCGGCACCGGACAGCGGTGCATCTTCACGGTCTGTTGTCCGCTGCCTTCGCCACCACGCCGTACGCACTCCCGTCACGGACGTACACCATTGTACGTTCCGTCGACGGACAGGACGGCGAGACGTGCGAACAGCTCCTCGGCGTACCAGCCGACGTCGCCGGTCCGGCGTACGACGTCGGCGTGCTGCGGCGACCCGTAGGCGAATCCGGACAGGTGTGCAGGGCTGTCCCACACGCTGAAGGTCCCCTGCAGGACGAGCGGGGCCTCGCCGATGGCG
>JALYMU010000397.1 GCA_030773595.1 Actinomycetota bacterium
GGATTATGAGGCTTGCGGTGCGGCGCGCTGACCTGCGGCAACGCGCGCGGCTCCCGGCAATCTCCCGGCAACCCGCCGCCGCGCCGCGACGGGGACGCGGCCGGGACGGCCGGGCACGTGCCTCGGCGCCGGCTCCGACCGGTGTTGCTGGACGGGCGGTCCTGGCCGGTGCTGCGCCGGGTTGTCCGATTTTTCCGGGTCGGTGCCGATCCCCTCGCCATGACCGACACCCCCTTCCCGACCTCGTCCGGCGGCCCGTTCGCCCTGTCCGGCGACGGCTTTTCCCGCATGCTCACCCTGGCCGACATCGCCGAGTTGTTCGCGGTTAGCCAGAACACGGCGCGGTCGATGCTCGCCGACCCCTCGGCGCCGCCCGCGCTGCCCCTGCCGGGACGGGTGCGCCGGTGGAACCCGCAGCAGGTCCTCGTCTGGGCCCACGGCGGGGACTGGCGGCAGCAGCCAGTAGCGCCGGCTCGCCCCATGGGCCCCGCTGGGCTGGTGGACCTCACCGCACACGAGGCGGACGCGACCGATCCGGAGCCTCGCCGGTCGCGGCCGGGGACGCCGTGGTCGGGCCCAACGAGCCCTGCGTCGTCGTTGTCGACGGCGCCGCGGGCCCGGCGGTCCCGGTGAGTCGGCCGAGCACCGCGGTGGCGGTGTGGGAGGTCGAGGGCCGTCCCGGCAAGCCGGTCCGGCTGCACCCGCCCGCCACGGGGAAGCGCACCGCGTGGCGGGTCACCTTCTACGACGGGGACGGGCAGCCGCGGGAGCGCACCGCGGTCGGCGAGCCCGCCGCCCGTGCGCTGGCGGAGCAGATCGCGCGCGAGCAGCGGGGGGTGTTTGGCGACGGGGACCGCTCCGGGGAGCCGGTGAGAGAGCTGGTCGAGTTCTACCTGACCGTCTACGGCCGTGACCGGGACTGGTCGATCAGCTACCAGGCGGAGCGGGAACGGGTCGTCGCGTGGCTGCCCGGATGGTTCCTCAAGCTGAGCGTGTGCCGGTGGCGGGCGCACCACTCACGGCAGGTGCTGACCGGCGTCGCGGAACGCGGCTACCCCCGCGGAACCGAGGAGTACCGGCGGGTCGGCACGCTGCTGTCCGGGCTGCGCACCGCCGCGCGGGTCGGTGGGTTCCTCCCCGACGACGCGCCCGACCCGCTCGCCGGTGTCCCCTACGCCAAGACCCGTACCCACCGCAGCCGCGCCCGCGGCGCGGACGGCCAGTTGGTGGAGAAGTACGCCAACATCGAAGCCGTCCCGGCCTATGCGATTCCACGTATCGACGACGTGTACGCGATGGCGGACACCGTCAGCACCATCACGAGACGCTGGGGAGAAGGGCTGCGGGTGCTGCTCATGGCGTTCGGCGGGCTCCGGTTCGGCGAAGGCGCCGCGATCCACTGTGCGCAGGTCAACGCCGACACGACCGAGCCGTACCTGCACGTGGTGCGGCAGGCGGTAGAGGTCAGCACCCGCCACGCGGTCAACGGGGGCACTCTGTCGGTCGACGAGCCACCCAAGGGTGGCATCGTCCGGTACGCCTTCTACTCCCCCGATCTCGTCGAGGAGGTGCGCCGCCGGCTGCACGAGGTCCAGGTGGCCGCCGGTCCGGGCAACGCGATCGGCCAGGAGCTGCTGCTGCCGACCGCGCGAGGGAAGATGTGGCGGGAGAGCAACTACCTCACCCAGGTGTGGAACCCCGCCGCTGAGCGGCTCGGGTGGCAGCGCGTCGAGGACCTACCACCCGGCGCCCGGCCCGGCACGAAGAAGACGGGATGGGTGTGGACGCCGCACTCCCTACGACACTTCTACGCCACCTGGCTCATCCGCGACCTCGGCACTCCCCCCGGCGTCGTGTCGGGCTACATGGGCCACTCCGAGAGCCGGATCACCGAGCAGCTCTATGTCGACGGCACGAGGCCCAACCTCAGCGCAGCGCTGCAAGCATTCCATACCGACAAGGAGCGTCAAGCGGCTCAGCGTCGGCGGACGGCGAGCCTGCACCCAGTGTCGTGACAAGCACTGACCTACCTCGGTCTCGACGACTCCGCGCGCATTCTCGTCTCCCCCGCTGCAACTTCCTGATTAGGCGACCGGCTCCGCCGCTTATGCGGCTGGCGTACGGCGCGGCGAAGACGCCCCGACGACTCGACGGCTCAACGGCTGGGATGGCCGTGAGACCTGACCGCACACGCTCATGCCGAGTTGAGTGCCGTCGCGGGTCGCGTCGCTCATGGACCCTCGCGGCCGTACCCGTACGCCCGGACCACCGCCAGCGAATACAGCGGCGCTACGACACCGTCGCTGACGACTACCACGGAATCCGGCCGGGGGCTCGACGCGGGACCAGCATCGGCATGGCGATGATCACGACCTTCGCACACCGCTGCGCCACTGCACCGCACGGCCCCGTCATCGACGCCGGACGCGGCACAGGTCGCCTCAGCGCACACCTCGCCGGCCGCGGCCTGGACCTCTTCGGATCGATCTGTTCCCACGCACGGTCCAGGTCGCCCGACGCGCCCGTCCGCACCTGCGTTTCGGACGTCGGCGCGCTGAGAGACCCTCCGCCCCGGCCGCCGCCCTCGGCGGCCCGCTGGCCCGGTAACTCCCTTGTCCACATCGACCGGGACCGGCTGCCGACCTCTTCGGCGAGTTCGCGCACGTGCTGAGATGAGGGGCCTGGCTACTGACGGCCTATCAGTCCGCGACGGTCAGTGCGTGGAGCGCACGCCGTCAGCTCCGCCGGTGCCAGCGGTTCAGCCAGGCACGTCCGTCCAGGGCCCCTGCTTATGCGGTGCTCGCCGGAGTCCCTTCCACGCTTGAGCTCCGAGCTGGCTTGCTGCGGCAGAGCGCCGCGAGGTCACATCGGTCGCAGGCCGCGCACCAGTGCGGCTGCCGGGGGAGGTCGTTGGCGCGCAAAGAGGCTCCGGCCTCCGCGAGGCGTGTGCGAACGCCAACGAGCAGCTCGTCGCTCACCACGTCGCGCTCGCTCTTCGCCCTCTCGTCGAGGTTCAGAACCTCGACGACGTCGGCCCGCTCGCCACTCAGCTCCTCGTAGCCGACCGCATACACGTGCAGCTGATCCCAGGTGACCTCTTCGGCTTGCGCCCGGTCCGTCGACTTGAAATCGACGATCGCTAGCTCGTCCGTGTCCAGACGTCGCACGAGGTCGATGCGGCCGTCGACGACGACGCCCGGAGCAACATGCACCTGAATCTGCTTCTCGCTGTGCTCGGTCTGCGGCAGCTCGGTCTTGTGGTCCCGCATGTACCGGACGATGGCGTCGACCGCTGAGGTTCGAAGACTCTCCCGTGGGCCGGATAGGCGAAGGGCGTATGCAGATGCCGGTCCACGAGCTCAGCGGCTGCGCCGTCGTCTAGAAGGTTGCCCGTAATAGCCCGCTTGTGGACCTCGACCAAGGCGTCGTGCAGGCCCTTGCCGTACCCGAGCGCCTCGTGCAACGGAGGGTTGAGCCGTACAGGAAGCGGAGCTTGAACTCGTACGGGCACTCAAACCAGTACTTCAGCTCCGAGAACGACAGGGTCACCTAGTGGCGCGTGTAGTTAGTTGATTTACGGTTGGTGGTCTGGGACGATGAGGCATGGCGAATCGTCCTGCGCCGGCGTTGGCGCTGCGTGAGGGTGACCGGGAAGAGCTGTGTCGGCGAACGCGG
>JALYMU010000398.1 GCA_030773595.1 Actinomycetota bacterium
GTCCACGCCCGTCGGCGCGTCTGGCCTCGGGCGTAGCGGTCAACCGCTGTGTGCCGGCTCGCCCTTCGTCATCTCCGTCTCGTCGCGGGCGCGGCCTTCCGCCTTCGCGCGGTAGAGCGCCGCGTCCGCCGCCTCCAACGTCCCGTGCGGCGAGCGACCGTGGCCGCGCACCGCCGTACCCGACGAGAACGACGTGATCGGCCCGCGCCGGGCCCACTCCGTGCGGAGCCGGCCGAGGTAGGACTCCGCGGCGGGGATACCACCGGGCAGGACGAGGGCGAAGTCCTCACGACCGAGGCGGCAGGCCACCTCGCCATCGCGGAGGACCGCCTGCATCGCCGCCGCGAAGTCGACGAGGACCGCGTCCCCCGCTGCGTGGCCGTAGGTGTCGTTGGCGCGCTTGAAGTGGTCGAGGTCGCACACCACGACGGCCTGACCGGGCTCGAGGCGGTCCGCAGTTGTGAACGAGGCGATGCGGCTGTTCCCACCCGCGTGGACCTTGGAGCGGCAGGCATCGGCCGATGACCAGGTGGGCGGGTTCCTGATCCCCGGAGGAAGTACGGTGCTGCTCGCTCCCTACCTCACGCACCGTCATCCGGATTTCTGGGAGGACCCGGAGACGTTCGATCCCCCTCGCTGGCTCGACGGACGCACGCGGGGGCTCCCGCGGACCGCCTACCTGCCCTTCGGTGCGGGCGCTCGTCAGTGCATCGGCGGCGCCTTCGCGCTGCTCGAGGCAAGCTGCTCCTCGTCACCCTGCTGCGACGCGTCGTCGTGGACCTCGTGGCCGGGCAGCGGCTGCGGCCGCGCCCGCGCATCACACTGACGGCCGGTGACGGGCTGCACTGCCGCGTCTCGCTGCGCTGATCCGTCCCGCTGGCTCGGCGGTACCCGCACGCTCCGCGCACCGGCGCCGACGTCAGGACGGCAGGCGCGAGCGCAGGAACGCGATGTCGCGAGCCTGGCCGTCGCGGCCGCCGGGCGTCTCGCACACGACCGGAGCGTCGGCAGCGGCCACCACCTCGACGATGAGGTCGGGCTCGATCTCGCCCGACTCGAGGTTGGTGTGGCGGTCGGCGCCGGAGCCGACCGCGTCCCTGCTCCCGTTGGCGTGGACGAGGTCGATCCGCCCGGTGACGGCCTTGACGCGGTCAACGATGCCCACGAGGTCCTCGCCCCCGGCGTGGGCGTGACAGGTGTCGAGGCAGAAGCCGACCCGGTCCATGTCGCAGCGCGCCCCGAGGCCGTCCCAGAGCATGGCGACCCGCTCGAGCAGGCGGGCCATGGCGTTGTCGCCGCCGGCGGTGTTCTCGATCAGGACCGGAAGCGTCACGTCGAGCCGCTCCAACGTCTTGCACCAGTTGTCCACCCCGACGCGCGGGTCCTCGCCCTTGGCGAGGTGACCGCCGTGGACGATCAGGCCCCGGGCGTCGATCTCGGTGGCCGCGTCGATCTGCTGCTGGAGGAGCTTACGGCTGGGGATGCGGATGCGGTTGTTGGTGGAGGCGACGTTGATGAGGTACGGCGCGTGGACGTAGAGGTCGACGCCATCCTGCGCCGCCTGTGCCCGCAACCCCTCGGCACCTCCCGGGTGCGCGATCCGTGGACCCTTCCATCCCTGCGGGTCCCCGAGGAAGAACTGCGCGAGGTCGGCGCCGCGGGCGTGCGCCGCGCCGACCGGGTCGTTCTGGTCGACATGGGCCCCTATCGGTACTCCCGAAGTCATGCCGGCGACACTACGACCGGGCGCAGACGGTTTCGCCACGGCCAGATGCCGCTGTCGTCCACAGCCCCAGCGGACGCCGGCCCCACCCTGTGGAATGCGTCCGAACTGGTGGCCCGATGAGCCAGGATGGACCCCGCCGTCATCGCCGCGGAAGCGGGCGCATGTCGGCGCACACCGGCTTGGCCGGTACCCTGGTGCGACTGCCTCGACGCAGTAGCCCTCCTGCCACGGAGAGACCGTGGCCGCGAAGTCCAGAGGAGGTGGGTTTCCGCATGCGTCGTTACGAGATGATGATCATCCTCGAGCCCGATCTCGAGGAGCGCACCGTCGCCCCGTCCATCGACCAGTTCCTCACGGTGGTCCGCAACGGCGGCGGCACCGTGGAGAAGGTCGACGTGTGGGGGCGGCGGCGCCTTGCCTACGAGATCGCGAAGAAGGCCGAAGGCATCTACGCCGTGCTCGATCTCACGGCCGAGCCGGCCGTCGTCAAGGAGCTCGACCGTCAGCTCAACCTGAACGAGGCCGTGCTTCGCACCAAGCTTCTCCGCCCCGACCAGCGCTAGTCAGCGAAGGACGCCCATGGCCGCCGGTGACACCGTCATCACCCTCGTCGGCAATCTCGTCGACGACCCCGAGCTGCGCTTTACCCCGAGCGGTGCGGCAGTGGCGAAGTTCCGCATCGCCTCGACGCCCCGGTACCTCGACAAGCAGACGAATGAGTGGAAGGACGGCGAAGGGCTGTTCCTGACCTGCAACGTCTGGCGCCAGGCGGCGGAGAACGTCGCCGAGACCCTCCAGCGCGGCATGCGCGTCATCGTCCAGGGCCGGCTCAAGCAGCGGTCCTACGAGACGAAGGAGGGCGAGAAGCGCACGGTCTACGAGGTCGAGGTCGACGAGGTTGGCCCGTCGCTGCGCAACGCGACGGCCAAGGTCAACAAGACCTCGCGCTCCGGCGGCGGTGGCGGGGGCTTCGGCCAGCCCGCCGACGATCCCTGGGCCACAGCGGCGCCGGCCTCCGGCGGATATTCCGGCGGTGGTGGCGGCGGCTGGGGGGGCTCCGGCTCATCCATGGACGAACCGCCGTTCTGACCCACACCCGACGTCGCGTCCGTGACGTCACCCCCGCGGTCTTCGCCGCCGGCGACGCCGTAGACAGATTCGCACGAGCCGACCATCCCGGCACGACGCCGGGCATCCAGAAGGACTGGAGCACCACGATGGCCAAGGCGCCTGTACGCAAGCCGAAGAAGAAGGTCTGCGTCTTCTGCAAGGAGAAGATCTCCTACGTCGACTACAAGGACACCGGTCTGCTGCGCAAGTTCATCTCCGACCGCGGCAAGATTCGTGCCCGCCGGGTCACCGGCAACTGCACCCAGCACCAGCGCGACGTCGCGACGGCCGTGAAGAACAGCCGTGAGGTCGCCCTGCTGCCCTACACCAGCACCGCGCGCTGAGAGGGGCGGAGGAGATGAAGCTCATCCTCACTCAGGAGGTCACCGGCCTCGGCGCGCCTGGTGACGTCGTCGAGGTCAAGGACGGCTACGGCCGCAACTACCTCATGCCGCGCGGCCTTGCGATCCTGTGGACGCGAGGTGCCGAGAAGCAGATCGCCTCGATCCGCAAGGCCCGGGAGGTGCGCGAGGTCCGCGACCTCGGTCAGGCGAAGGACATCAAGGCCCAGCTCGAGGGCCTGCGTGTCCGCCTTCCGGTCCGTGCCGGTGAGTCCGGTCGGCTGTTCGGGTCCGTGACCGTGGCCGACATCGTCGACGCGGTCAAGGCGGCCGGCGGGCCGGCGATCGACAAGCGCCGAGTCGAGATCGGCTCGCCAATCAAGAACCTCGGGCCGCACCGGGTCAACGTCCGCGTGCATCCCGACGTGCAGGCCTCGCTCGCCGTGGAGGTCGTCGCGGGCTGACGCTGCGCACTTTGTACTCCGACAGTGCACGCCAACACAGGGCAGGGTCGTCCCGATGTGGGATGGCCTTGCCCTGTGTGTGTGGTGCCTTGTCGTGTCGTGCCCTGTCGCGGCGTGCTTCCGATGACCGTGACGCGACGGGTGCGTGTCCCGCCGGTTGTGCTCAGTCCCCGGTGAGCGAGCCCACCAGGTCTTCGACATAGCTGCGGACCGCGCGGCCACTGGGAGCGACGTCGGGGCCGGCGAACTGCAGCTGCGCCGTCCCGGTGTAGGCGGCGTAGGCCGCCAGTGCACGGCGCCGGGCCCGGGCCGGCGTGAGACCCAGCCCGGTGAAGCACGAGGCCAGGAAGCGCAGTCGTCGTTCCGAGATGCGTTGCAGGGCAATGGCCACGACGGGCTCGTGTGTCGCGGCGTGCAGGGCCGCCATGACGCGCCCGTCGTTCGCATTCTCGAACGCGGCGCGGAACAGCCGCTCCAAGCGCTCCCGCGGCTCGGGAAGGGCCTCCAACTCCGCGATGACGTCGGCGGTGCTGCGCTCCTCCCATCGGGCCAGGGTCGCCTCCAACAGCTCCTCCCGATTGCGGAAGTGCCAGTAGAAGCTTCCTCGCGTGGTCCCCAGACGCTCGGCCAGCGGCAGGACGGCGACCGCGCTGACGCCTCCCTCCTCCAGTGCAGCGGTGGCGACGTCGACCCAGTCATCGATGGTGAGAGGCACGGCCATACACTACTGTCCGGCGAGCCAGGAGGGAAACGCACCGGCCGCGTGTCGCGGACGTTGCAACGGCGACCGGGCGGCACTGACGAATCGGCCGCGAGCGGCCCAGATTTGGCTAGCTAGTCCAGGCGCACGACCACGTCGTCGAGGACGCCGTGGTACTGGTCAGGGTCCTCGGCCGTCGTGCTCTTCGCGCCGATGGTCACGTTGGCCGTGCTCGAGAGCAGGACCGCAGCCATGGTGGCGGAGCCCTTGACCACACCGTCGACCAGGATCGCGACAGTGGTCGTCGTCCGGCGGCACATGACGGTGTGCCACTTGCCGTCGGCGACCGTGACCGAGGATTTCACGATGGCGCGCCGGTACGTGCCGTCCCGCTTGCCCGACACGACACAGCTCGGCTTGCCCTCTTCGCCGTCAACCTGCAGCTTCCACTGCCCGCCGGGATTGCCCCACAGGCCCTTCTGGACGAGGTTGGCACCCGCGGAGGTCTCGCTCCGCTGGAGCAGGACACGCGCGCGCCAGGAGAACGGCGCATATCCCGGGTCGAGCCCATCACGGTCCGCGACCTCGATCAGACCGACCGGGCATGGCTGGGTCGAGCACGGACGCGGGAACCGCACGGCGTTCGACGTGCCGCTGCTGACCCGCAGCGCTCCGCCGTTGGCAGTGCGGACCTTGCCGTCGTAGTCGTTGCCGGACGTGTCCGTGACCGTCGTCCCGGACTGGAGGGTCTCGCCGTTGTCGACCGAGAAGTGCAGGCGCTCGTCTGCGGCTGTCGCGTTGGGGACGTCCAACTGCGGGAGGACGGCCGCCGCCAGGACGACGACGGACGCACTGAGAACCGGACGCAGACCCATGACCCTCCCAACACGACTGCAGCGGTGCAGCAGCCTCTCATGACTAGCCTGCTGCTGCTACCGGTTCATGGATCCGCTCCGACCGTGCACCAGGCGTCGCCTCGAGCGCGCAGGACGAGCGTGAGCAGGCGGGCGACCAGGAAGACGGCGAAGGCACCCCACAAAGCGGTCAGGTCGGATGCGGCTGCCGCGAACGGAGCGAAGACGGCCAGCGTCAGGACACCGGCGAAGGCCAGGTAGGGCCCGTCGCCGGCACCGATCAGAACCCCGTCGAGCACGAACACCACACCGCCGACCGGTGACAGGAGCGCGACGAGGACGAGCGCAGTCGAGAGCGCCTGCGCCACGGAGGGGTCGGCGGTGAACCACGGGATGTAGGCCGGGCGCGTGACCAGGACGAGGACACCGAGCACCACCCCGGCGAGCGCTCCCCACCCGCAGAGCCGCCAGGTGAGTCGCCGCGTCCGTTCGAGCTCGCCGCCCCCGAGCGCCTGGCCGACGACGGTCTGCGCGGCGATCGCGAGCGCGTCGAGGGCGAGAGCGACCGTCGTCCAGACCGAGAACGCGACATGGTGGGCCGCGAGGGGGACGGGGCCGAGACGCGTCGCGGTGTACGTCGCGAGTATCAGCGCCACGCGCAGCGAGGCGGTGCGCACGAGCAGTGGCACGCCGGCTCCGCCCACGGCGGCGACGGCGCGCCAGTCGGGTGTGAGCGGCACATCGTGTCGGCGCGCGGCGGTGACGAGCGACCGTGCCGCGGCGGCCGCGGCCCCGGCCTGGGCGAGGACCGTGCCCCATGCGGCGCCGGCAATCCCGAGGCCGGCGACGTGGACGAGGACGACGTTCAAGGGGACGTTCGCCACGGCCGCGGAGGTCGTGACGACGAGCGGCGTTCGGGCGTCGCCGAGTCCTCGCAGAACCCCGGTGGCAGCGAGGAGCACGAGCATCGCCGGGACGCCGACCAGACTGATCCCGAGGTAGGTCCGGGCGTCCTGGGCGACGGCGCCCGTCGCCCCGAGGGCCGACACGATGGTGGAGTGCAGGACGAGACCGGCCACGGCGAGCGTTGCGCCGAGAACGACGGCGAGCCACACCGTGGACACGGCGCGCCTCAGGGCACGTCGCGGGTGACCCGCTCCGCACTCGCGGGCAACGGCGGCCGTGCTGCCGTAGGCGAGGAAGACGCACAGGCTCACCACCGTGGACAGAACGGCGGAGGCGACACCGAGTGCGGCGAGCGCCGAGGTACCCAGCCGCCCCACGATGATCGAGTCACCGAGCAGGAGCATGGGCTCGGCGAGCAGCGTGAACAGCGCCGGCACAGCGAGGCGTATGACACGCGAGTCGTCCGCGTGGAGGGGACGCAGGACCCGGACGGGCATGTAACGAGTGTAGCGGCAGCCTGACTCTTACTCCATGAAGCCGACGCAAGGCAGCGTCTCGGCATCCGGACAGGGCGCGGGCGAAGGCGTGTCCACAGTCGCCGCCGCGGCGTCAGCCCACTACGGAGCCGCAGTCCGCCTGCGCGGTTGTCCACATATCCCCAGCCTCGTCCACAGGGTCTTCACACCGCACGCGGCGTTCCCCACAGCTCGTCCACCGGCCTGCGCGGGCGCCGCTTGAGCCGCCCTCGCCGCATCCCTAGCGTCGCCGCTCGTTGGCGGCGGCTCGTGCCGGCAACACCAAATCGTCAGTGGCGACGGCTAGCAATGGTCACGCACGCACGTCCCGTCGGGACGGGGCCACGGAGGGTCCGGCGGCAGACAGGGAGGTCGACGGCGGTGAGTGTCGCGGAGATCCCCGCACCCGGACGCGGGCCGGACCGCTCAGCCGACTACGAGCGCACCCCGCCCCAGGACGTCGTCGCCGAGCAGTCGGTGCTCGGCGGCATGATGCTGTCCAAGGACGCCATCGCCGACGTGGTGGAGGTCCTGCGCGGCACGGACTTCTACCGGCCGGCTCACGAGCTGGTCTATGACGCCATCCTCGACCTCTACGGCCGTGGAGAGCCTGCCGACGCCGTGACGGTCGCCGGCGAGCTGACCCGCCGCGGCGAGATCGGGCGCGTCGGCGGTGCGCCGTACCTCCACACGTTGATCTCGATGGTGCCCACGGCGGCGAACGCCGGCTACTACGCCGCGATCGTCCGCGAGCGCGCGGTCCTGCGCCGGCTGGTCGAGGCTGGCACGAAGATCGTCCAGATGGGCTACGCCTCCGACGGGGGCGAGGTCGATGACATCGTCGACCGGGCCCAGGCCGAGGTCTACGCCGTCACCGAGCGGCGGACCACGGAGGACTACCTCCCGCTCTCGGAGATCATGGAGGGCACCCTCGACGAGATCGAGGCGATCGGCTCGCGCGGCGGAGCCATGGTCGGGGTGCCGACGGGCTTCGCCGACCTCGACCAGCTCACCAACGGGCTCCACCCCGGCCAGATGGTCGTCGTGGCGGCGCGGCCGGCCGTCGGCAAGTCGACGCTCGGTCTGGACGTCGCCCGCAGCGCTTCGATCAGGAACGGCCTGACGTCGGCGATCTTCAGCCTCGAGATGGGGCGCAACGAGATCACCATGCGCCTGCTCTCCGCCGAGGCTCGCGTGCCGCTGCACCACATGCGCTCGGGGTCGATGACCGACGACGACTGGAACCGCCTGGCCCGCAAGATGGGTGAGGTGTCCAGCGCGCCACTGTTCATCGACGACTCGCCGAACCTGTCGGTGATGGAGATCCGCGCCAAGGCGCGCCGCCTCAAGCAGCGCCACGACCTTCGGCTCATCATCATCGACTACCTCCAGCTCATGTCGAGCGGCAAGCGGGTCGAGAGCCGCCAGCAGGAGGTCTCGGAGTTCTCCCGTGCGCTCAAGCTGCTGGCCAAGGAGCTGGAGGTGCCGGTCATCGCGATCTCCCAGCTGAACCGCGGCCCCGAGCAGCGCACCGACAAGAAGCCGATGATGAGCGACCTGCGCGAGTCCGGCTCGATCGAGCAGGACGCCGACATGGTGATCCTGCTGCACCGCGAGGAGCTCTACGAGCGGGAGTCACCCCGGGCCGGTGAGGCGGACTTCATCGTCGCCAAGCACCGCAACGGCCCCACGGCGACGATCACGGTGGCGTTCCAGGGCCACTACTCGCGGTTCGTCGACATGGCGCAGATGTAGCTGGTGTAAGGCGACACGGAAGTGTCCAGGACACCTCGGGCAGACGTCCGGCGAGGTCCTGGCGCAGGTCGGCGACGAGCGGACCGGCCAGCTCCCTGCGGCGCGCCCCGGGGCGGCGATGATCCCGAGGACGACGTCCTCGCCGGCGCGTCCCGGGCAGCGCCGGTAGGTCCGCTGCCTCCTAGGACGTCTCCGGGCGTCGCCTCGGGGGACGGGTCGCTCGCCGCTGCGGCACTATCCCATCAAGGGTCTCGGCGTTCGGACCCCGTGAGACCCGGACCGCCACCGCACACAGCGTGATCGCCCGGCCCGCGCGACGACGCCAGGCGAGCGGAGGTGTGTCACGGCCGGTGCCCAAGCTTCCGACGGGATGTGAGACCGAGCCGCCGCCCGCGTCCTTCACCCTCGAGCGCCAGGCCGGGTGCAAGCCGGCAGACTGACCGCCCGCAGCGAGCGGTCAGGGGCGCAGGTGCGTGCAGGCGAGGCAGTACGAGATCCGGCTGCCGGCCGACTACGACATGACGGTCATATCGCGCCGGGTGGCCGCCAAGGGCGCGATGACCGACGCCTTCCCGGGGCTCGCGGCCCTTCGCCACCCGGGTGACTGAGTGTCTCCCCCCGACGTCCCACCGGCCGAGCTGGTCGAGCGCGCGGTGGAGCCGGTGGCGGGAGGCGACGCGGTCCACAGCGAGGCCGTCGCCGTCGACCCCGCTCGTTGGGAGCTCGTCCGCTTCACGCTTTGGGTACAGCCACCGGACGAGCGGCCGCCCAGGGCGGCGTACGACGTCTTTCATGTGGCCTCCCCTCACCTCACGGAGCTGGCGACCGGCCGCCTGTGGTGAGGCGCCGGCAGAAAGTCTGCGAAGTTCGGCACGTCACCGCGGGTGCGGTATCACCCGGACCCAACGCGGGGGCGCCGCGGTGGGGCACGATGGACTCAACCGCCCGCAGAGGACGACATGAGCTTCTCCTGGATTTCGACGCGCGCCGGCATCGTCGTGGCCGCGCTGCTGTTCGCGCTCGTCTACGGGCTCCAGGTCCTCGGCGGGGCCGAGCACGACATCTTCGCGACGTTCTACGTGATTCCGATCCTCGTGCTCGCCTTGGGCTTCGGGCGGCGAGCGGGCCTGGTCGCCGCCGCCGTCAGCATGGCCCTGATCGCCTCACGCCTTGCCCTTCAGGACGTCGAGCTGCCGGTAGTGCGGTTCGGCGTGCGGTCCCTGGTGCTCGTCACGGTCGGCTATGTCGCGGGGGCACTGGCCGACCAGCTGCGCGAGAGCCACGCCGTGCTGCGCGGCATCGTGGACGCGGCGACGGACGTGATCTTCGTCAAGGACACGAAGGGGCGGTACCTGCTGGTGAACGACGCCGGCGCCCGAATGCTGGGCCGGGGGCCGGCGGACATCGTTGGACGCACCGACGCGGAGATCGTGCCGCCGGACCTCGCCGCACGGTTCGTCGCCGACGACGCCCGAGCGATGAGCAGCGACCATCCGTACAGCACCGACGAGGACATGGTCGTCGACGGTGTGGAGCGCACGGTCTGGACGCAGAAGTCACCCCTGCGGGGGGCGCACGGGGATGTCGTCGGGGTCGTCGGCATCGCGCGCGACGTCACCGAGCGGTCGCGCCAGGGGGCGGCTCTCGTCGCCGCTCACGACCGCTTCCGCCGCGCGCTGGAGGAGTCGCCGATCGGTGTGGCCGTCACCGACCTCTCGGGTCAGTTCCTCGAGGTCAACGCGGCGCTCGGGAAGCTGCTGGGCCGGGACCCGCAGGAGGTCGTCGGCGCCAGGGACCTGGACTACACACACCCGGAGGACCAGCCCAAGTGCGAGCAGGCGCTGCGACGCCTTCAGGAGGGCAGCGCGGACAGCCTGCACATGGACAAGCGCTTCGTGGACGCCTCCGGGGACACGGTGTGGGCTCACAAGTCCCTGGTGCTGATCCGCGACGAGGCCGGCGCGCCGGCGCAGCTGCTCGTGCAGGTGCTCGACGTGACCGACCGCCAGCGCAGCCAGGAGGTTCTCGCCCATCAGGCGCTGCACGACTCCCTTACCGGGCTGCCCAACCGCTCCCTGCTCCTCCAACGCATCGAGCACGCCGTGCAGCGCAGCCGGCGAGACCAGCACCACCTCGTCTCGCTGATCTTCCTGGACCTCGACCGGTTCAAGCCGATCAAGACACGCTCGGTCACTCCGTGGGGGATGCTGTGCTGGCCGAGGTCGCGCGGCGGTTGCAGGCACTCGTCCGGGCCGGTGACACCGTCGCGCGCCTCGGTGGCGACGAGTTCACGATCCTGGCGGAGGACCTCGCCTCGGAGGCGGATGCCGAGCATATCGCGAAGCGCGTCATCGAGGCGGTCGGGCGACCGTTCCAGGCCGGCGAGCGCGAGGTTTTCGTCGGCGCCAGCATCGGCATCGCCTACGCCCGTGGCGCGGGCTCGGCCGCGGCCGAGTCGCTGCTGGGCGACGCCGACGCTGCGATGTACGAGGCCAAGCGGAGCGGCGGTCGCATCGTGGTGCACACCGATGCGCTCCGGGCGGTCGGCCAGCACCGCCTCGATGTCGAGGCAGGGCTGCGCAACGCCCTGCACAGCAGCGGGTTCCTGCTCGACTACCAGCCGCAGCTCGACCTCCGCAGCGGTCGGCTGGTCGGTGTCGAGGCTCTGGTGCGGTGGCGGCGCGCCGACGGGGAGACCGTCTCCCCGGCGAGCTTCATCCCGCTGGCCGAGGAGACCGGCCTGATCGTCCAGATTGGTCAGGTCGTGCTCGACCAGGCGTGCGCCGAGATGGCGGGCTGGACGTCGGCGGCCGCCGGCGTCCGGATGGCGGTCAACCTGTCTGCGCGGCAGTTCACCGAGCCGGGCCTCGTCGACCGGGTCGGCTCCGCGCTGCGCCGGCACAGGTTGCGGCCGGACCAGCTCGAGCTCGAGATCACCGAGTCCGTCCTCATGCGAGATGCCGAGGTGGCGCTGTCGACGCTGCGGGCGCTCAAGTCGCTCGGCGTCGCCGTCGCCGTCGACGACTTCGGCACGGGGTACTCCTCGCTCGCCTACCTTCAGCGGTTCCCGGTCGACCGCGTGAAGGTCGACCGCTCCTTCGTGGCGACGATGAACTCCGAGGCGTCCGCGTCGACCCGGTTGGTCGAGGCGATCGTCTCCATGGCCCATGCGCTCGGGATGGACGTCGTGGCAGAGGGCATCGAGGACCCTCGGCAGCTCGACCTCGTGCGCTCGGTCGGCGTCGACGTCGCCCAGGGCTACGTGCTGGGCCGACCACAGTCGGCCGGCGACCTGAGGAACCGCCTGCAACAGGAGCTCCTGCGTCCGGCGCAGCCCGTTCGCTGATAGCGGCGTCAGGCCAACCTGCTCGCGTCCTCGGTCGCGGCTTCGGGTCGCGGCGCGCCCGCCGGGACGACGAGAAGCTCGTTGACGCGCTCCTGCAACAGCTCCCGCGCCGCGCGCGGAAGCTTGTCGTCCGTCACGAGCACGCTGGCATCCTCCAGCCGCGCGATCCGGCTGAGCCCGAGCGTCCCCCACTTGGTGTGGTCCGCGACCACGACGAGCCGGCGCGCGGCCTCGAGCATCGCGCGGTTGGTCTCGGCCTCCATGAGGTTGGGCGTCGTGTAGCCGGTGCGCTCGTCCATGCCGTGCACGCCCATGAAGCACATGTCCACGTGCAGCGACCGCAGCGCGTCTACGGCGACCGGCCCGACGAGCGCGTCCGACGGTGTGCGCAGGCCGCCGGTGAGGATGACGGTCTGGTCGCGGGAGGCCGTCTGGTGCAGCAGCTGCGCCACGCGGATGGAGTTGGTCACGACGGTGAGCCCCGGCATGCCGGCGAGGTGGCGGGCGAGCGCGTGCGTCGTCGTACCCGCCGTCACCGCCACCGCGGTCCCGGGCTGCACGAGCATCGCGGCCCGGCGGCCGATGGCCTCCTTCTCCGGCAGCTCCCGCACGGACTTCGCCTCGAAGCCGGGCTCGTCCGTGGTGCGTCCGCTCCGCAGCGTCGCGCCGCCGTGGACCTTGTCCAGCAACCCTTGGCGCGCCAGCGCCTCGAGGTCCCGCCGCACGGTCATGTCCGACACGCCGAGCACCTGCACGAGGTCGCTGACCCGGATCGCGCCGTGGCGCTGCAGCTCGCCCAGGATGAGCGCCTGCCGTTGTCTTGCCAGCATCGCTATGCACGCGTGTACGGCGGGCCGCCGGCCGCGGCGTCCTCACGCACCACCGCCACGTCACCGGCGCGCACCGACACCTTGCCCTCGGCGCGGTCGCCGGTGAGCAGGTCCGTGCCGGTGACCGGGACGTCCGCGTCCGTCCCGCCGTGGTTGATGACGAACAGGTACGACGCCCCGGCGCCGCGCCGCCGTACGACCTCGACGCCGCGCGGTGCATCGACGACCGGACTGACTCCCGTCTCGGCGAGCAGCCGGTCCGTCAGCGCCGCCACACCCGCCGCGTCGAGGCGGGTCGCGGCGTACCACGCCGTACCGCGGCCGTACCGGTGCCGGGTGAGGGCCGCGACGCCCGGCAGCGGCCCGCCGACGTAGGACGCCACGACGTCGGCGCCCTCGGGGTGCAGCAGCTCCGTCCACACGGTCGCGGTCGTGCCGTCGGACAGCCCCACGGTCTCGCCCTCCCGCAGCGGGAAGAACTCCTCGGTCCGGGCGCCCAGCACCTCGCGGAACGCTCCCGGGTAGCCGCCGAGCCGGATGTGGTCGTGCTCGTCGACGATCCCGCTGAAGTAGGTGACGAGCACGGTGCCGCCGCGCTCGACGTAGCGCCGCACGGTCTCCGCACCCGCGTCCGTGATCGTGTAGAGCGTCGGCACGATCACGAGCGGGTACGCCGATAGCCCCGCCTCGGGTGGCACGAAGTCGACCGTGACGCCTCGCTCCCACAACGCGCGGTAGTGCGCGTGGGCACGGTCGAGGTAGGTGACGTCCGCGGTCGGGTGCGAGTCGAGCTCGGCCGCCCACCACGCCTGCCAGTCGAACACCATCGCGACGCGGGCCTCCACCCGGGACCCGACGACCTCCGACAGCGCGTCCAGGTTCGCGCCCAGCCGCGTGACGTCGCGCCAGATCTTGGTGTCCGTGCCGGCGTGCGGCACGAGCGCGGAGTGGAACTTCTCCGCACCGGCCCGGGAGGCCCGCCACTGGAAGAACAGCGCGCCGTCGGAGCCGCGGGCCACGTGCTGGAGGCTGTTGCGGACCAGCTCACCGGGCTGCTTGGCGATGTTGCGTGGCTGCCAGTTCACCGCGCTGGTCGAGTGCTCCATCAGCAGCCACGGCTCCCCGAGGGCGACGCCGCGGGTGAGGTCGGCGCTGAAGGCGAGCTCGACGTGAGCCTCGGGGTCCGCCGCATCGAGGTAGTGGTCGTTGGACACCAGGTCGAGCTCGTGCCCCCACGAGAAGTAGTCCATGTACTTCACGTGGGAGGACACCATGAGGTTGGTCGTCACGGGGACGTCCGGGGTGATGCGGTGGAGCAACTCTCGCTCGGCGCGGACATTGTCGAGCAGCTGGTCGGAGGAGAAGCGGAACCAGTCCAGGCGCTGGGTGGGGTTCGGGAACGTCGGCGCGCTGCGGGGCGGGAGTATCTCCTCCCAATCCCCGTAGCGCTGGGACCAGAACGCCGTCCCCCACGCGTCGTTGAGCGCATCGAGACCGCCGTAGCGACGCCGCAGCCATGCGCGGAACGCCGCGGCGCTTACGTCGCAGAAGCAGTGCGCGTTGTGGCAGCCGAGCTCGTTGCTGACGTGCCAGAGGGCGAGGGCCGGGTGCTCGACGTAGCGCGTCGCGATCGCCTCGACCAAGCGGAGCCCGTAGTTCCGTACGACGGGCGAGGACGGGCAGAAGGCCTGGCGCGCGCCGGGCCACAGCCGGGTCCCGTCGGCGGTTACCGGCAGCGTCTCCGGATGCTTCCGGGACAGCCACGGCGGTGGCGAGGCGGTCGCTGTGGCGAGGTCGACGCGGATGCCACCCTCGTGAAGCAGGTCCATGACGCGGTCGAGCCAGCCGAACTCGAACGTGTCGGGGCCCGGCTGGATCAGTGCCCACGAGAAGATGCCCACGCTCACGAGGTTGACCTTGGCCTCGCGCATGAGCGCGATGTCCTTCGGCCAGGTCTGCTCCGGCCACTGTTCGGGGTTGTAGTCGCCGCCGTAGGCCATTCCGGACAGCCCGAGCGGGCGCGACGGCCGAGGCCGTGATGTTGGGTCAGTCCCGATCACGCCGCAACACTGGCGGCCACGGGGAGTTGAAGTCAACACGAACGCACAAATGGAGAGGCCGCGGTGAGGCGGGCGCGAGGCCCGGCCGCGATTCGTCCGTTCTCGCCGTACGACGGCCGAACGACATGAGGTCACACCCGAGTCACGATCACAGATCGTGACTTGACAAGGTGGCCTGGACGCGCGGCAGTGTTGGCGCAATCTGTTGAAGTCGGTTGAGCTGCTCTGCCGAACCGCCAGGAGGCGACATGTCCCGTCCCCGTACCGAGTCGGAGTACCTCGCGCGGATGGTGCCCGCGTCCGTGGCGGCCACCGGGCCGGGCCGGCGCGCGGTGCTCAAGGGCGCGCTCGGTGTCGGCGGCGCGTTCGCGCTGCCGGGCCTGCTCGCTGCGTGCGGCTCGGACGGCGGCGGGTCCGGGGGCAAGGGCGGGACGGACCAGCCCGTGTCGTTCGGGTCCAACGAGACGGGCAGCACGTTCGCCAAGCAGCGCCAGGCGATGGTCAGGGACTTCGAGAAGTCCTCCGGACTCAAGGTGAAGCTCAACGAGGTCGACCACAACACCTTCCAGGAGAACATCAACAACTACCTGCAGGGCAACCCGGACGACGTGCTCTCGTGGTTCGCCGGCTTCCGCATGCGGTTCTTCGCCGAGCGCGGCCTCGTGGGCGACGTCAGCGACGTCTGGCCCATCGAGGGCATCGGCGAGTCGTTCAAGGAGGCCTCGACCGGCAACGACGGCAAGCAGTACTTCGTGCCCCAGTCCTACTACCCGTGGGCGGTGTTCTACCGGAAGTCGGTCTGGAAGAAGAACGGCTACGAGGTGCCCACGTCCCTGGACGACATGACGGCGCTGGCCGGTCAGATGCAGAAGGACGGCCTCACGCCGATCGCCTTCGCCGACAAGGACGGCTGGCCGGCAATGGGGACGTTCGACGCGCTCAACATGCGCATCAACGGCTACGACTTCCACATCGACCTCATGGCCGGGGAGAAGGCCTGGGACTCCGCCGAGGTCAAGAGGGTGTTCGACGTGTGGCGCTCGCTGCTGCCGTTCCACCAGGAGGCCGCCCTGGGCCGGACCTGGCAGGAGGCCGCCCAGTCGCTGCAGCAGAGGAAGTCGGGGATGTACCTCCTCGGCACCTTCCTCATCGACCAGTTCAAGCCCGACGAGCGGAACGACCTCGACTTCTTCACGTTCCCGGAGGTCGACCCCGCCATCGGCGCCGACGCGATCGACGCCCCCATCGACGGCTTCTGCATGTCCGCGGAGCCGAAGAATGAGGGAGGTGCCAAGAAGCTGCTGGCCTACCTGGCCTCACCGCAGGCGGCCGACGCGGCGTCGGCCCTCGGTGAGCCGTTCATCGCGGCCAACGAGAAGGCCGACACCAGCAAGTACTCCACGATCCAGGAGAAGTCCAAGGAGCTCGTGGGCCAGGCGAAGAACATTGCGCAGTTCCTCGACCGGGACACCCGACCCGACTTCGCCTCGACGGTGATGATCCCGGCTCTGCAGCAGTTCATCAAGAACCCCGAGGACGTCGACGGGCTCACCAAGAGCATCGAGAGCCAGAAGAAGTCGATCTTCGCCGCCTGAGCCGCGATCGTCGAAGGGACGGGAGCGCCCATGAGCGTCACCACGCCCACGCCCGCCAGGCCGGTCCGTCGGGTCCGGCCGGGCGGCGCTCGCAGGGTGCGGCGGCTCAGCGGATCGGACCGTTTCGTCGTCGCGGCGATGGTCCTCGTGCCGACGTTGTTCGTCGCCGCGCTGGTGTGGCTGCCGGCCCTCGCGTCCGTACTGCTGTCCTTCACGCGGTGGGAGGGCATCGGCGGGCTCGACACGATCCAGTGGATCGGCACGACGAACTACAAGAACATCTTCACGATCTACCCGCCGTTCCCGCCGGCGATCCGGCACAACCTGATCTGGCTCGCGGTGCTGTTCGTCTTTCCGACGCTGCTCGGCATCTTCCTTGCGGTCCTGCTGGACAAGGAGCTTCGGGGCAGCCGCTTCTACCAGACAGCCCTGTATCTCCCGGTCGTCCTGTCACTCGCACTGATCGGCTTCATCTGGCAGCTGATCTACTCCCGCGAGCAAGGACTGCTCAACGCGGCGCTGGGCACGCAGATCGACTGGTACGGCGACCCGTCGGTGAACCTGTGGGCCGTGCTCGTCGCGTCGGCGTGGAAGCACACGGGCTACATCATGTTGCTCTACCTCGCAGGGCTGAAGGGCGTCGACCACTCGCTGCGCGAGGCGGCCGCCATGGACGGCGCCAGCGAGGTCAAGACCTTCTTCTCCGTCGTGCTCCCAGTCATGCGACCGATCAACCTCATCGTCCTCGTCGTCACGGTCATCGAGTCCCTGCGGGCCTTCGACCTCGTGTGGGTCGTCAACAAGGGCCGCAACGGGCTCGAAGTCATCTCGGCGCTGGTGACGCAGAACATCATCGGTGAGGCCAGCAGAATCGGATTCGGCTCCGCCCTCGCGACGATCATGCTGCTCATCTCGTCGGTGTTCATCGCGATCTACCTGCGCGTCGTCATGAAGGAGGACCGGGCGTGAGCACGGTCAGTACCTCGACACCGGCGTCCACGTCGGCTGCGCGTAGCCGACCGGCGACCGTGGACCGCGCCAAGCGGCGTCGCAGCGGGTTCCGTCCGTTGCGGCTGCTGCTTCACCTCTTCCTCGCCGCGACGGCGCTGGCGTGGCTGTTCCCCGTCCTCTGGGCCATCTTCAACTCCTTCCGGGACTACGGCTACACCGCCACCCACGGCTACGTCTCCTTCGGCGGCTTCACGCTCGAAAACTACGTCGAGGCGTGGGACCGGGCGAACCTCGACCGGACGCTGTGGAACTCCTTCCTCATCACCGCCCCGGCGGTGGTGCTGACGTTGTTCCTGGCGTCGTGCATCGCATTCGTCCTGGCGAGGTTCAGCTTCAAACTCAACCTCGCGCTGCTCGGGTTCTTCGTCGCCGCCAACCTGCTGCCCCCGCAGGCCCTGCTGATCCCGGTCTACCGCGCGTTCCGGGAGATTCCGCTGCCGCTGTGGATGAGTGACTCGGGACAAATGCTCGGCAGCTACTGGGGACTCATCCTGGTCAACACGGCGTTCCAGCTCGGGTTCTGCACGTTCGTCCTCAGCAACTACATGAAGACGCTGCCGGGTGAGCTCTACGAGGCGGCCCGGGTCGACGGCGCGAGCGTCCTGCGCCAGTACTGGCAGCTGACGATGCCGCTGTGCCGGCCACCGCTGGCCGCCCTCGCCACGCTCCAGGTGACCTGGATCTACAACGAGTTCTTCTGGGCGACCGTGCTGCTGCAGGACGGCGAGAAGTTCCCGGTCACGAGCTCCCTGAACAATCTCAAAGGCCAGTTCTTCACCGACTACAATTTGCTCTCGGCGGGATCGGTCCTGGTCGCCCTGCCCACGCTGCTGGTGTTCTTCGTCCTCCAGCGCCATTTCGTCTCCGGGCTGACGCTCGGCGCGACGAAGGGATAGGGCGCCTCCGCGGTGCGCAACGGGCATCCCGCCGGTCGCGCGCCGGCTACGGCGCCGTTCCGCCCGCGACAACCTCACGCGTGGCGCGGACCTCACAGCCCGTCCTTGAACGGGTCGTGCTCGGCGAGGATGCGCTCCACGCGGGCGTCGTCGAGCCGTTGGGCGAGCCGGCTGGACTCCTGATGGTCGCGCACGCACTTGGCGAGCGTGAAGGACGCGGTGACGAGGTAGAGGGTGCCGAGTCCGAGGAAGGACCGGACCCAGACGTCGACGGGCAGGTTCAGGACTCCCACGACGACGGAGACGAGCGCCACGCCGAAGGACACCATGGCCTGGGCGTAGAACGCGGACGTGTTGGCGGTCGAGACGTTCTTGGTCATGAGCCGAGGATCGGCGACCGGGTTGCCCGTGCCATCCGCGATCGTACTCATATCCCGTCCGCACAGCGCCTCGGGCCGAGGGAACCAGCACCGACGACCCGCGGGGTGTTGCGCAGCCGATCGGCACCGCCGTACCGGAGACCTCCACGCGTGAGTCGTGGGCGGACAGCGACACGCGCAGGACGCTGGGGCGCCGGCGTTGGGCCGTTCGTGGCTGGTCTCGCCGAACCCGCCCGGACGGGCCGTCCATTCTCTACCGTGGCCACGGGAGGCGGGCGACCACCCAGGTGGCGGCCGCGGGGGGTCGGCCGACGGCCGAGGAACGAGATGTGCCATGTCTAGGTGGGGGAGTTTCGGGATGAGTGGGTCCCATCGTCGCCGGTACGGTCGTACCGGCCTGGTCACTGCGGCCTCGGTCGTCGCGTTGGCCCTGGCGACCGTGCCGAGCGCAGCTGCGACAGTGTCGAGCGCGGCTGCGGCAGCGCTGCCCGCGGCGGATGGCGCGAGCGCGTCCTCGCCAACGCGCGCGGACTTCGACGGCGACGGTCGCGACGACCTCGCCGTCGGCGCACCGGGGGCCAGGATCGGTGGCCAGGAACCTGCCGGGGCAGTCGTGGTCCGCTACACCCGGTCCGGTCTGGGCAATGCCCGTCTGACGCAGGGCAGCCCCGGTGTGCCTGGCCGGCCAGAGTACTACGACGAATTCGGCGCCACGCTCGCGAGCGGCGACATCGACGGTGACGGGTTCGACGACCTCGTCGTCTCGGCCACGGACGAGCGGGTCGGGTCCGTGGCGAGCGCGGGCCGGGTGAGCGTGCTGTTCGGATCCGCGACGGGGCTCGGTCGCGGCGTGACGATCGACCAGGAGACGCCGGGAGTCCCTGGCTCAGCGGGCACGAAGCGCTTCGGCCACGCAGTCGCCCTCGGCGATGCCGACGGTGACGGCCACGCCGACCTGGTCGTCGGCGTGGCATGGGAGTCCGAAGGCGGTGCGGCGGGTGGCGTCATCTACATCCCCGGCAGCGCGGCCGGGCTCGACCCGGCTCGGTCGGTGCTGTGGTCCCAGGCCAGTCCAGGCGTCGCCGGCGTGCCGGAGGAGGGGGACAACTTCGGACACCGCGTCGCCATGGGGGACCTCAATGGTGACGGCAAGGACGACCTCCTCGTCAGCGCCCGATGGGACGAGTACGGCACGAGCTACGGCGTGGCCCATGTGCTTCCGGGCTCCTCAGAGGGGCTGACCGCATCGGGTAGCACACTGCTGACCCCCCGCTCCAGGGACGCGTACTTCGGTCTCGCGCTCTCGGTGGGTGACCTGACCGGGGACGGCCACGCCGAGGCGGTGGTAGGAGTCACGCGAGCTTCCGCGGGGGACGAGACCGGCCCGTACGAGCCCAACCCGGAGGCGCTCGCCGTGTACCGCGGCTCCTCCACCGGAGTGCAGCCGTCGAGCCGGGTCACCTGGTCGACGCAGTCGCCCGGTGTGCCGGCGACCGGCGGGGCGTTGTCGTTCGTCAGCTTCGGGGTCGGCGATGTCGATGGTGACGGCTACGGCGACCTCGTGGCCGGCACCGACAAACAGCGGGTGGTGTACCTGCGAGGCGGCAGGTCCGGTCTCACGACGGCCGGTGCTCAGGTGATCTCCCAGAACACCGCCGGGATGCCCGGCACGAGGGAGAGGGGCGACCAGTTCGGCAGTGCGGTGACCCTGCTCGACCGCAACGCCGACGGCCGCGCGGACGTCGTCATCGGCGCGCCGCGCGAGGATGTCTCGGGGACGGTGAACGCCGGGATGGTCACGGTGGTGCGGGGCGCGGCCACGGGAATCAACGGCGGCGGCAAGGCCTTCACGACGGCCTCGCTGGGCTTGGCCCCGCTCGCGGCGACCCACCGCGAGCGCCTGGGCCACGCGCTGGCGCCGACGACTTCGCGCGTCAACGACTGGTAGGCCAACGGCTCCAGCGGGCGCGCGGTGTCCGCTCACCCGATCGGCACCGCCGTACCGGAGACCTCCACCCGCAAGTCGTCGGCGGACAGCGACACGCGGAGCACGCTGGGGCGCCCCATGTCCACGCCCTGCCGCAGGGTGAGGGTCACGGGCACGGGGACGGCGCCGAGGTCGCGCAGGTAGGCGCCGAAGGCCGCGGCGGCGGCCCCCGTCGCGGGGTCCTCCACCACGCCGCCGACCGGGAACGGGTTACGGACGTGGTAGGTCGTGGCGTCCTCGCGCCAGACGAGCGCCACGGTGGTCCAGCCCTGCGCCGACATCACCTCGCGCAGCGCGTCGAAGTCGTAGTCCAGCTCAGCCAGCCGCCGGCGGGTCGCCGCGACGAGCACGAGGTGCGTGGCACCGGCGTAGGCGACCCGCGGCGGCAGCGCATGGTCGAGGTCCGTGGGCGACCAGCGCAGCGCGTCCAGGGTCGCGCGTACGGCGTCATTGTCCGCCGGCGCCACCCGCGGCGGGACGCTCGTCAGCGTCGCGACGTAGGACCCGGCGTCGGAGGCGACCGCGACGGGCACCGGCCCGCTGCGGGTCCGGAGCAGCAGCGCGGAGGGTGCGCCGCGCTCCGCTGCCGCGACGGCCGCCGCCACCGTGGCGTGCCCGCAGAACGGCACCTCCGCGACGGGGCTGAAGTAGCGGACGTCGTACTCGCCGGGGCCGCCCCGCGGTGTCAGGAACGCCGTCTCGCTGTACCCGACATCAGCCGCCACGGAGAGCATGACCTCCTCGGTCAGCCCCGTCGCGTAAGAGTACCACACCCGCGGGGTTTCCTCCGCCGGCCCGTGCGCCGAACGCGGCGTACCTCAGCACGTGCGGCCCCGTCGCCGGGCCCTCGGAGATCACGGACACCTTCCGTGCAACACCGAGCATGGCACCTTGTTCCCCGGCGGCACGCGAGGCGACAGCCGTGCTGCGGGAACGGCTCCTGCGTCGGCCGCCGACGCGGCGGCGCCCGATTTGCTGGCTACTGCGTTCGGGTGACAGACGGAGTCGGAGGGTTCCCCGTGTGACTCACGGGCATCAATCAATCACACTGTGTGGGGTCAGGCGGGGGTCTTCACCCGCAGTGGTCCTGCCGGCTCGTCAAGCCGGTACGCCGAGCGCGCGGAGGGGTCAGCGCAATGGTCGAGCCGACGTCGTACGACGAGCATGCCGACGCGATCGTCGCGGGAGTCCTGGGATCGCCTGAGGGCATGGCACTGGTGCGGGGGGACGGACGGATCGTCTCCGCGAACGCGGCGTTGTGCGCCCTGGTCGGCATGGACGCCGAGGCGCTGCGCCGTACGGCGATCGCCGACATCGCCCACGAACGCGACCGCGGCGTCCTGGCGGCCGCCCTCGCGCGCGTGGTGGCCGGTGAGCAGCACGACCTGGTGGCGGACCTGCGCTTCGCCAAGCCCGACGGGACGACGGTGTGGGTCACCTTCACCTGCGTGCCGGTGCAGAGCGCAGCAACCATCGAGCCGCTGGTCTACGTGCAGCTCCAGGACATCAGCGACCGCAAGGACGCCGAGGCCCGCCTCGTCCACCGCGCCACCCATGACCAGCTCACGGGCCTACCCTCCCGGGCGGTGTTCCTCGAGCAGCTGCAGCACGCCCTCGCCCGGTTGTGCCGCCGCTCGGACAGCTACGTCGCGGTGCTCTTCATCGACCTCGACGGCCTCAAGGCCGTCAACGACACCCACGGCCACGCCATCGGGGACGAGCTGCTGCTCGGCGTCGCCAGCCGCCTGCGCCGCGCGCTGCGCCCCTCGGACGTCGTTGCCCGCCTCGGGGGCGACGAGTTCACGGTGCTCCTCGAGGACATCCGACACCCCGGAGAGGCCGTCGCGGTCGCCGAGCGCATGCTCGAGGAGCTCGGACCTCCCTTCCCGCTCAGCGCCGGGCTCATCGACGGCGGTGCGAGCATCGGGATCGCCGTTGGCACGGACGGCGAGATGCGCCCTGACGCCCTGCTGGCCAACGCGGACGCCGCGATGTACCGCGCCAAGCAGCGCGGAGGCGGTGGCTACGAGGTCTTCGACGAGGAGTCCTTCGACACGCTCGCCCAGCGGCGCCGCCTGGAGACCGACCTGCGCCACACGCTGCGCGACGGCGGCTTCCGGCTGGCCTACCAGCCGATCATCGACCTGCGCAGTGGGCGGCTGGCCGCGGCCGAGGCGCTGCTGCGCTGGGAGCACCCCAGTCTGGGGGTGCTCACCGCGGCCAGCTTCATCGAGGTGGCCGAGCGCAGCGGTCTGATCATCCCGATCGGGAGATGGGTGCTGGCCGAGGCATGCCGCCAGCTTGCCGAGTGGGACCGCCAGCTCGGCCGCCGGGCGCCGGAGCGCATCTTCGTCAATGTCGGCGGGCGCGAGCTCGTCCACGACTTCGCGCCCGGGGTCGCCGAGGCGCTCGCCGCCACGGGCGTCTCGCCGCACCGGCTGTGCATCGAAGTCACCGAGACGGAAATCCTCGCTGACCCGGACGCCGCCCGTAGCGCGATCGAGGCACTCAGCGCGCTCGGGTGCCACATCGTCGTGGACGACTTCGGCACGGGCTACTCGTCGCTGAGCCGGCTGACCGAGCTCCACGTCGACGCGCTCAAGGTCGACATGTCCTTCGTCCGCACGATGGCGACGAGCCGGGAGAGCCTGGCCATCGTCTCGGCCATCCTGCTGCTCGCCCACAACCTCCGCCTGGAGGTCGTCGCGGAGGGCATCGAGAACGCCGACCAGCTCGCGGTCCTGCACGAGATGGGTTGCCAGTACGGGCAGGGCTACCACGTCGCCCGGCCGGCCGATGCCCGGGAGTTCGCGGCGATCGCCTGCGGGACCACGACGCGCCCGCTCAGTGTGGTGAGCTGAGGCCGGGCCCGTGCGCCGGCGTAGCCGAGGGCTGAAGGCGGGGACATGCGTGACCTCTGCGCGGCCGCTGCCAGCCGCAGCGGATCCGCAGAGCGAGCGTCAGCTCGGCGTGGACCCGCCGCACCCCGTACGTCTGCTGAGTCCGAGTGGTCGTCAGGATCGCGTCCAGCAGATCCCTAGACCCTTCGCGATCTCCGCGATCGCTTCTCACGCAACCGGCCCATTTCGACAGCTCGCTGCCGGGAACTCCCGCGGGTGCGGTCCGGGCATCCAGAACTTCGTCCTGAGGAGGAGTCTCCCCCTCAGAACAGGTGTCCGGGACGCTCAGGACGGGTCAGACCGACCCGAACGGGCTCTCGTAGGGCTCGCCCGGTGGACCAGCTCCTTGTCGTGCAAGAGGTGCAAGGCTGCGCTGTCGCGGCGGACCTTGACGGGCTGGCGGTTGTGCGGTGACGTACATCGACGTGCGTACGCCAGCACCCGGTCCCAGTCGTCGTCCATGCTCACGTCTCCCTGCCAACCAAGTACGACGTCACTAATCACGGACCTCGCGGGAGCCGATCGAGAGGCATCGGAGTACCAAGCGACTACTCGGGTCTGCTGACAGCGGACTGATTCGCAACCCCGCGAATGTCGGGTCGAGATCGAGGGGTGCGCGCTCGAACGGCGCGGGGATCACCCGGACGGGTGCGTCGCCTCGCCGCGGGTGGGGTCGGCGGCGCCGGGCAACCAGCGGCACCGCGAGCATCATGGCCGCGCACGCCCGGCGGGCGGTGCCAATCTCGTGCGGCGATGGGGAAAACCCACCGGGAGCCCGGCCACTCCGAGAGGCACCACAGCTCCTCGCCCGGAACGGACCAGTCGAGGTCCTCGGGGCTGGGTGGCAGCACGCGCCGATGCCGTTGCCAGGCTCCCGGTGCACCGACGTACAAGTCTCCCGGGTTCCCCCCGCCGGCGCTCGCGGTCAGGAACCAGACCGACTCCTCGAGCGCCGCGCCCTGCATCCGGTTCGGTTGGCGCTCGTAGATCTCGAGCGGCGCGCAGCGGCCGTGCCCATCCAGCAGCGGAAGGCCGGTCCGTGGGTCGAGGGGGTAGCGCGCGAGCCGCGGCGCGGAGCCCTTCCGCCGGTACTCCCCAACGACGAGGTTCGGTCGGCCGTCCTCGTGCCCGATGGAGACGAACGAGTAGCGCAGTCGCTGCAGGCCGTCGCGCAGCGGAATCCGGAAGCGCATGAGCTGGGGGAGTACGTAGTCCTTCGCGCCGGACCCGCGGGTCGTCACGGTGCGTATGACGTCCGAGAGGCGGAAGACGCGCACTCCGAAGAAGGTGTCGGCGACGTACAGGAGATCGCCGCGGACGGCGATTCCTCCCGCGTGCACCCGGACCCCTCCCGCTGTCAGGATCCCCGCGCGCCGGTGCGGCGCCACCAGCAGGACGTGCCGGTAGCGAGGGCAGCGGCGGTCCGACCGGTCGATCACCGAGATCCGCGCGCCCGGAGTGTGCACGAGCCACCGGCGCTTGGCGTACCAGCTCACCAGCAGCAGCTCACCGGCACGGATGCTCGCGACTCCCTGCGGCCACCACCGGTGGTCGTCGCGGTCGAACTCGTCCCACGCGAAGCCCTCGCCCGCGGCCTCGCCGGGGACGGGACACGTCTCGCCGGCACGGTCGAGGTCGTCGAGGACGCCGCGGAGCCCGACCCGGCACCATCGCCTGCTCGTCCTCTCGACGAGGTCGTCCCGGGGCCTCGTCACCCTCAGTGCGTACGGCGTTCTGCCACCCATCGGTCCAGCCTCGCTTCCGCCGGCGCACGGCCTCGGCCTGTCGGTGCCCAAAGTGGTACGACCTGTCACCTAGACTCGCGCCAAAAGGCGGGCGCGATGCCGGGGAGAAGCGCTGCCGCCTCGGCGACGATGTGTGACGGAGGAGGGGGCACTCATGCCTGGAGCTGTAATCGCTTCTCTCGAGCGCCGCTCGCTGTCGGTCGAGGCGGAGCTCGCCCGGCGCCTCCAGCTCTCGTCGCGAGCGGAGCGAGCGCTGCCGGTCACGCAGGCGGTGTCGCACTTCGGCGACCACGCGGCGGGGTGGCTCCTGATCGGGATGGTGGGCGCGGCCACGAGCCGGTCGCGGCGGCGGCACTGGGGTTCAGCAACGGCAGCAGTGGTCGCCGCGCACGGCGCGGCCGCCGTGCTCAAGCGCATCGTTCGCCGTCGGCGACCCGCCCGGCTGCCTCTGGTGCTGTCGGTGTCGACGCCGAGCGCGCACTCGTTCCCAAGCTCGCACGCGTCGTCCTCGGCGGCAGCAGCCACTGCCTTCGCCGGCCTGGTCCCGCCGACGGTTCGCTACCCGCTGGCGGTGTCGGTGGCCTGGTCGCGGCTCGCTCTCGGCGTCCACCACCCCGGCGATGTTGCCGCAGGCGCGGTCCTGGGCGTGGTCACCTCGAGGCTCGTACGGCGCGTGCTCGACGAAGGGCGGCAGGCATGAGTGGCGCATCCGGGCCGGCAAGGGCGCGCGCCAGCGCCGATCGGCGACGGCACACGTCGGTCGGCCTGGCCCTGGTCGAGGCCGTCCGCATGCGGCAGTGGCCGAAGAACGCCCTCGTGGTCGCCGCTCCGCTCGCCGCCGGCGTGCTGCTGCGCCCGGACGTGCTGGTCGACACCGCGGTGGCGCTCGTCGCGTTCGTGCTGGCCTCGTCGGGCGCCTACGTGCTCAACGACGTCCACGACGTCGACCATGACCGGCTCCACCCGCGCAAGCGCCACCGCCCCATCGCGCGAGGGGACGTGCCCCTGCGGGTGGCCAAAGCCGCCGGTGTGACGCTCCTGCTCGGCGCGACGCTGCTCCCCGCTCTCTCGGGCCGCTACTCCCTCGCGGTCTGCGTCGCGACCTACGTCGTCCTGACTGGCCTATACAGCCGCTGGCTGAAACACGAGCCGGTGGTCGACCTGGTCGTCGTCGCGGCGGGCTTCCTGCTGCGCGCCATGGCGGGCGGTCTCGCAGCGGACCTGCCGCTCTCGCCCTGGTTCCTGACGGTCGCCTCGTTCGGCTCCCTCTACATCGTCGCCGGCAAGCGCTACTCCGAGCTGGTCGCCCTCGGTGAGGATGGCCCGAAGATGCGCCCGTCCCTCGAGGGGTACTCAGCGAGCTACCTGCGGTTCGTCTGGACGGTCGCCGCCGGCGTGCTCGTCGCGGCATACTGCCTGTGGGCGTTCGAGGTCTCCGAGTTGCGCGCCCCAGGCTCCACCGCGCCGTGGCTGGCGTTCTCGGTGGCGCCGTTCGTCGTGGGTGTCCTGCGCTACGCGCTGACCATCGATCGCGGCTCGGCCGGGACACCCGAGGACATCCTGCTGCGCGACCGGGGCCTGCAGGTCGTGGGCCTCGTGTGGCTCGCCGTCTTCACCGCGGGTGTGGTCGGTGCTTGACCGCGCCGTGTCGGGCGCCGCCGCGCCGCGGCTGCTCGCCGGCTGGGGAGGGACGGCTCGTACGGCCGCCCGCGTGACACCCGTGCCCGCCCCCGACGTCGCCGCGGCCGCGGTCGCCGCCGCGGCCTCGCGCGGGGTGATCGCGCGTGGGCTGGGCCGCAGCTACGGGGACGCCGCGCAGAACGCTGGTGGTGACGTCCTCGACCTCACCGAGCTCGCCGGTGTCCGGTGTTTCGACGTCGAGCGGGGACTGATTGAGTGCGACGCAGGGCTCAGTCTGGATCAGCTGATGCGTCTCGTCCTGCCGTTCGGCTGGTTCGTCCCCGTCACGCCGGGCACGCGATTCGTGACGATCGGCGGCGCGATCGCGGGGGACGTCCACGGCAAGAACCATCACCTGCACGGAAGCTTTGCCCAGCACGTCCGCTCGTTCGACCTGTTCACCGGTGCGGGCGAGGTGCGCCACGTCGACCCGGCGAGCGACCCCGAGGCGTTCTGGGCCACCGCCGGAGGGATGGGACTGACCGGCGTCGTTCTCCGCGCGACCGTGCAACTGCTGCGGGTCGAGACGGCCTACATGACCGTCGACACCGAGCGCGCCGCCGACCTCGACGACCTCCTCGACCGTCTCGAGCGGACCGATGACCGGTATCGCTACTCCGTCGCGTGGATCGACCTGCTCGCACGCGGCGCCCGGCTGGGGCGGGCCGTGCTCACGCGCGGCGACCACGCGCCCCGCGCGATGCTCGAGGGCAAGCGGCGCCGCGACCCCCTCCACTTCGCGCCGCGGTCGGTGGCCACGATGCCGGGCATCGTGCCCGGCGGCCTTCTCCGCCCGAGCACGGTGCGGGCCTTCAACGAGCTGTGGTACCGCAAGGCCCCGCGCGAGCGCCGGGGGGAGGTGCAGCCACTCGCCACCTTCTTCCACCCGCTCGACGGGGTGCTGGAATGGAACCGCGTATACGGCCCCGACGGCTTCGTCCAGTACCAGTTCGTCGTCCCCTTCGGGCAGGAGGCCGCCGTGCGAGCCGCGGTCGAGCGCCTGAGCGCGGAAGGTGCGCCGTCGTTCCTCGCCGTGCTCAAGCGCTTCGGGCCGGCGAACCCCGGCCCTCTGTCGTTCCCCTTGCCGGGATGGACCCTCGCGCTGGATGTGCCCACGCGGACGCCGGGGCTCGCCCGCCTGCTCGACTCGCTCGACGACCTCGTCGTCGAGGCCGGCGGGCGCGTCTACCTCGCGAAGGATTCCCGGCTCCGGCCGGAGGTCCTGCCGCTGATGTACCCCCGGCTCGACGAATGGCGAGAGGCGCGCGAGCGCCTCGACCCTCATCACGTCTTCACCTCGGATCTGGCGAGGAGGCTCGCACTGTGATCAACGCCCTCGGCTCGCCGCAGTCGGTGCTGGTGCTCGGCGGCACCTCGGAGATCGGCCTCGCGATCGCCGAAGAGTTCGTCGGGGACCGCGCACGCCGGGTGATCCTCGCCGGGCGCGACGCGGAGTCGGTCCGCGCGGCGGGCGAGCGGCTGCAGAAGACGGCGCCGTCGGCCTCCGTCGACGTCAGCGTCGTCGAATTCGACGCGCACGACCGGGCCTCCCACACAGCCGTCGTCGACCAGGCGTTCGCCCACGGCGACATCGACGTCGCCGTGCTGGCATTCGGCATCCTCGGCGACCAGGCGCGGGCCGAGCGCGACGCCGACCACGCCGTGGAGATCGCGACGGTCAACTACGCCGCGGCGGTCTCGGTCGCCGTACCTCTGGCGCAGGCGTTGCGCCGTCAGGGTCACGGCGCACTCGTCGTCCTGTCGAGCGTTGCGGGCGAGCGCGCCCGGCGGTCGAACTTCGTCTACGGGTCCTCGAAGGCAGGGCTCGACGCATTCGCGTCCGGGCTCGGCGACGCGCTGCACGGGTCGGGAGTGCACGTAATGGTCGTCCGGCCAGGGTTCGTCACCACGAAGATGACGGCGCACCTGCAGCCGGCTCCGCTCAGCACCACGCCCGAGGCGGTCGCGAAGGCGGTCGTGACTGGGCTTCGGTGGCGCAAGGACACCGTGTGGGTCCCGGCCGCTCTCCGCTTCGTCATGTCCGCCCTGCGGCACACACCTCGAGCGATCTTCCGCAAGCTGCCGATCTGACCCGATGCTCACGCAACTGCGGCAGCGCGCCCGGCCGCTCGGCAGGGAGGCCTCGGCGTTCGCGGTCGTCGGCGCTGTCGCGCTCGCGGTCGACATTGGGCTGTTCAACGCGCTGGTGCACCTGAACGCTGGCGGCTTGCTGAGTGACATGCCGCTGACCGCCAAGACGCTGTCGGTCACCGCCTCGACGACGGTCGCGTACGTCGGCAACAGGTTCTGGACCTACCGCCACCGGCCGCGGCGGCCGGTCACGCGCGAGTACGTGCTGTTCGTCGCGTTCAGCGTGGTCGCCATGGCGATCGCGCTGGCCTGCCTGGCGATCTCGCGATACTTCCTCGGGCTGACCAGCCCGCTCGCCGACAACGTCGCCGCGAACGGCGTGGGCCTGGCGCTCGGTACGGCCTTCCGCTTCGTGTCCTACCGCCGATGGGTCTTCCCGGACGCGGCTGCCTAGCCGGGTTGCCGCACAGCGTCCGCCCGTCGTCTCCGCCGTTGCCGGTCCGGCGGGCAGGTCAGGTGGGGCCCCGGATGCGCCGGGCGCTAGACCCGCGCGCCGTCCCGCGTCCTGGACCCCGCCTCATGATCGGTCAGGTCGATCGAACCCGGCTCGGCGCCGTCACGATTGCCACGCTCGAGCACCAGCGGGCCGAACTGCCCGGTCCCCCAGGCGGCGAGCGCCACCGCCGCGCCACCGATCGCGAGCCCTGCGAAATCGTCCACGATGTAGTGCCAGCCGAAGTAGATCGTCGAGATCACGGTGAGCATGAAGAAGACCCAGAGCAGCGCGCGGGCCACCACGGACTTGAGCACGAGCTGGGCGATGAGCGCTGCCGTGAAGACGATCGACACATGCAGCGAGGCGAACGCCGCGATGCTCTGGACCCGCTCGGTCGCGTGCGGGTCCCAGAGGACGTACGCACGGGATACGAGCAGGCGGTTCTGCAGCAGTGACGTCCCCGTCTCGGGGAGGTCGACGAAGATCGCCGGCTCGGCGTACACCGGCCCCATCGACGGCAGCATGTAGTAGCTCGCCGTTCCGATCGCCCAGTTCAGGCACAGTGCGGTGACGTACCACGCCCCTTCACGGGACCGCCCGTTGGCCACGAGCGCGAACGAGAGCGAGATCGGCACGAACATGAGGAAGGCGAGATAGACCCAGGAGAGCACGTGCGCGCTCGCCCAGGTCCCGAGTACGTCGTGGAGCAGCTCGGCGGCGTCGACTCCGCCGGTGAGCGCGCGGTCGAGCTCGCGGAGCTCCTCGTCGACGTGGTCCGGCCGCAGGAGAGGCAGGTGGTGCTTGAGGTTGCGGTACGACACGTAGGTGACGTAGAAGGCCGCCAGGCCGACCAGTGCCGGACCGAGGCGGTGCAAGGGCCAGCGCTCCCGCGCGACCCGAACCGTCTCGCGCCCGACCCCGGTGAGGGATCGGGCGCGCAGTACGCTTCGGGGCAGCACGTCGATTGCGAGCATCAACCCGACGATCACCGGCAGGCGCACGTAGGTCGGACCGAGGAACCCGTCCGGGTCGCGCAGTGGCAGATCCAGGAACCACGCTGTGAGCGCCGCGACGGTCGCGGTGACGAGCGCCACACCCACGGCCAACCGGTACGGTCCTACAAGGCTCCCGCGCCCTGCAGACTCGTCCGACACGCGGTCGAGGTCATGGTCTTCGAGTCGTCGTGCAGTCATCCTCGTCCTGACTCATCTTCGGGCACTGATATGAAATGGAGGACCGTGAAGACGGTCAGCCTACCGACGGCCGAGGCGAAGTCGTCGCCGTCCACGCCGTCCACGCCGTCACGGCGCCTGTCCGTGCCTCTCGGTCCGGCTGTGGTGCCTCGAGACCCTCGCGGACGCGGGGAGCTCCATGTCGCGCAGGAGCGCTACATGAACCGCAGGGGCGGCGCGCGGGAGAGCGCAGCGGCGTGGCTCCGTACGACGCCCCCTGGGACGTCCTTCGCCGTCTCCGACGCCGGGCTGGTGCCTGCCCGCGCGGGTGGACGACTCGCCGTGGACAGCTTCCTGCTGAATGAGCCGCTCATCCAGCAGACTGGCCGAATGCCAGCCCGAGTGCGCGCCGACATCGTGCATGACCGAGCGCCCGACGTCTTGGTGCTTGCCAGCCGAGACCCGGAGCGGTTCGTCAGACCCTACCCGACCGACCAGGCGACTCGTGATCACCGTGCGATGTCGGCGTACCGCCTCGCGCATATCGCCCGGGGACGCGGCCCGTCCTGCGGTTATCACCTCATGCTGTTCCTGCGGTGACCCGCGGATGTGGACGCTGCCCAACATCCTGACTGGACTGCGCCTGCTCACAGTCCCGGTCCTCGGCTGGGTTCTCCTGACAGCGGGCGACGCCGAGAGCGGCCGAATCGTCGCTCTGGCCCTGTTCGTGGCCGCCTCGCTCACCGATGTCGCCGACGGCTGGATCGCACGACGGCGCGGCCAGTGCAGCGAGTTCGGGGCGCTGATGGACCCGATCGCCGACAAGGCTCTCGTGGCGACCGCGCTCGTCTGCCTCTCCCTGCTGCAGCTCGTCCCGTGGTGGGTGACCATCGTGGTGCTCGCCCGTGAGGTCATCGTCACGGGCGTGCGGCTGACCGTCCTGCACCACGGGGTGATTCCGGCGAGTCGCGGCGGCAAGGTCAAGACAGCGACGCAGACCGCGTTGGTCGTGCTCGCGCTGGCGGCGCCGCAGCAGACCGACCTGTTGACCGTCGCGGCGGTCATGGCCGTGCTCTGGACCGTTGTGACCGGCTTCGACTACGGCGCGAAGGCAGCCGCACTCGCGCGACCCGAAGCCCTGCGCGCCCGGCCCGTCGCTTCGGCGTCCGACCGTCGACCGGTGGACAGCCGCCCATGACAGACGGTGGCGGGAGGGCGTCCGATGCCCGGCTGCCCTGGGTAGTGCACGTGCCGTGCTGCGTGCGCGGTCTCGCCTGATGCTGTCGCTGCTTGCGCGGGACAGGGTGACCCCGTGACCACGACGACCATCAGGCTTGACGAGCCGCCAACTCCCGCTGCCGCACGGGTACGGCAGTGGCCGTGGCGGGCCGGGCTCGGCGCCGTTGCGGCCGTCGCCGTGCTGGTCCGGTGGTGGCCGGTGCACCAGGGCGCGGGGCTGACCGGGCGCCTCGACTACGACGACGGGGTCTACTACGCGGGCGCGGCCGCGCTCTTCGCGGGGCGGCTGCCGTACGACGATTTCCTGCTGCTCCACCCGCCGGGGATGCTGCTCGCACTCCTGCCCTTCGTAGGGCTCGGCGAGGCTACGACCGACATGACGGGCTTCGTCGTGGCCCGCCTTTCGTTCATGGGGATCGGCGCCCTGAACGCCGTGCTCGTCGCGTACGTCGTGCGCGCCACGGTCGGTCGGTGGCCGGGCTTGCTCGCGGGTTTGTCCTACGCCTTGTGGCGTCCGGCCGCCTTCGTCGAGAAGACGACCGAGCTCGAGCCGCTGGTGTGTGCCGGTCTGCTGGGCAGTGCACTGCTCGTGGGGGACGGGCGTGCGGAGCCGTCCCGTCGGCGCGCGCTCGTGGCCGGTGCCGTCCTCGGCATCGTCATGACCGTCAAGATGTGGGCGGTCGTCCCGCTTGTCGTCGTCGCCGCGTGGCTGGCGCTACGGGGGCAGCGGACTGCCGCTCGTGCCTACGTTCTCGGTGGCGCAGGCGCGGCCGCGGTCGTATGCCTGCCCTTCTTCCTGGCGGCGCCGTCCGCGATGGTCCGCATGGTGGTCCTCGACCAGCTCGCCCGGCCCGACAACGGCTACGACCTGTCGGAGCGGCTGGCGAGCATGACGGGCACGCACCTGCCCGGCGACGACCCGACGAACGACCAGATGGTGGTCGCTCTCGCGGTTGCCGCACTGGTGGTGGCAGCCACGGTGACGGCGGCGGCTGCGGGCGGCCGCCTCCGCCTCTGGGCGGCGATCCTGACCGCGCAGGTGGCCGTCGTCCTCACCGCACCGGTCTACTTCGACCACTACGCGGCGTACGTCGCGCCGGGGGGCGTTGTGGTCATCGCCGCAGCGATCGCGAGGTGGGCACACGCCCTCGTGCCGTCACGTGCCGTCGAGCTGCACCCGCTCGCGAGCCTCGGCGCCGCGGCCGGCGTCGCTCTCGGGGTCGTCGCCGTCGACGCTTCCGCCGGCGCGACGCGAGAGGCGCGTGACGGGTTCGAGTGGAGACCCGCCCAGCTGGCAGCGGTCGTCGCGGACCGCGGCTGTGTCGTCGCCGACAACCCCGGCGTGCTCATCGCTGCCGACGTGCTGACTCGCGACGCTCGGCGCGGCTGCCCCCTGCTCGTCGACCCGACGGGTCTGACCTACGAGCCGGGCTACGACCTCGGTCCGGGCCCGACGCCGGAGGCGCGCAAGCGGCTCGTGCAGTGGCAGCACGTCATGCAACAGCACCTGACGTCGGGCGACGTGGTGATCCTCGACCGTCCGCAGCTGTCCGGCTTCAGCCGGGAGACGCGCGCCCTGGTCAGGGGACTGCCGCTCGTAGCCGTGGTCGGCCGCAACAAGGTCTACGACGTCCCCGATGGCCGGTCGGGCTGCGCGCCGTCGCACCGCGGGGAAGGCGACTGCCGCGCTCCCGTGCCAAGCCCGTTAGGGGCGCGCGGCCTCGCCCACCTCGACGTACGGGGGCCGCTCGCGCCGCAGCACGACGACGTACGACAGGAGCGCGACGGCGATCAGGGAGAGCCAGACCGCGACTTCGTACTGCTCGGGGTAGAGGACACCGCGGAGGTAGTGCGCCGTGTAGCTGCCTCCGTATGGCTCCCGGCCGGCAAGCAGGAGTAGCCGCTTCTCCAGCGCGGTGAGGGGGCAGTTGAGGGCGGTCGTGGTAACCGTGATCGACCAGATCGTAGACGCGATGTGCGGCACCAGCCAGGCACGGTTGCGCAGCGCCAGGAAGCCACCGAGCGCGGCGTAGACGAGATACGCCAGATGCACGACCGCCACGATCACCGCTGCCACGAACGCTGCTGCCACGAGCTGACTATACGACTGAGGACCCCGTGCCGCCGCGACATCGAGGTGCTGGTCCGGAGTGGCAGCCGGCAGCGAGGTCGAGGGTCGAGACGGCCTTCTGTGGTAGCGCCGCAACCGGTTCAATGGCGGCGTGGATGTGCTGGCGCCCGGGGACGTCGAGCCGAGGGCAGACGAGCGCCCGGCGCGACCGGGTCCCACGCGTGCTGCCGAACGGCGGTCGTCGCGCCGATTCCTGACGTTCGTGTGTCTGGCCGTGGTCACCGTCCGCGCGACGTACGTCGTGCAACCGCTGCGGAACGACGAGGGCGGATATCTGCGCATCGCGCGGCAGTGGCACACCGGCGGGGAGTTCCTGTACGGCGACTACTTCGTCGACCGGCCGCCACTGCTGATGGCGATCTTCCGGATCGCCGCTGTCTTCGAGTGGGACCAGGCGATCCGGGTTATCGCGATTGCATTCGTTCTCGTGTTCGTGCTCGCGGCATGGTACGCCGGGAAGGTCCTCGCCGGGCCCGCCGGCGGGCGATGGGCAGCGGTGGTCGCCGCCGGACTGATGTGCTCGCCGATGCTCGCCGCGGACCAGGCCGATGGCGAGCTGTTCGGCGCTGCGCTCGTGATGGCGGCCATCGCGGCAGGGCTCGCGGCCTGGCGCGCGGACGCGTCGCCCCGGCGGCTGTCGCTCGCGGGGTGCGCAGGTGCGCTCGGAGCCGCAGCGCCCCTGGTGAAGCAGAACCTGCTCGAGGGCCTGCTCTTCGTCGCTGCACTCGTTGCCGTGCGATGGGTGGCGCGCGCAGGATCGCGCCGCCGCGAAGGCGCTATTGCACTCGGGGTGGCGCTCGGGGCGGTGTTCACGGGGGCACTGTTCTGTGCGTGGGCGGCGTTGGCCGGAGCCGAGTGGTCCGGCGTCTGGCACGACCTCGTCACCTTCCGGCGGGAAGCGCTCAACGTCATCTGGTCAATCCGGCCGCAGGCTTCTATACGCAGGGCGATGCTGCTCGTGGCCCTCGGCCTGGTGACCGGCGTCCTCCCGGTAGTGGTGACCTGGTTCGTCGGGGCGGGCTGGCGGGCGCCAGTTCCGCGCACGCCGGAGTCGGCGGCAATCGCCGTCATCCTCGTGTTCGGTCTGGCCGCCATCGTCAGCGGAGGCAGCTACTGGCCGCCGTACCTGCTCCAACTCGCCCCAGCGGTCGTGCTCGCGGCAGCGGTCGTCGCGCCGACCGTCACCGTCGGGGGGCGGTGGATGCGCGTGTTCGGCGGGATGATCGTGGCCAGCGCAGTTGTCGGCTCCTCGGTTGCAGGGATCGTCTACGCGACGGTGCCGAGGGCGTGGTTCAGCGAGCGAACGGGCGAGTGGTTGGGCGACTCCAAGGCCGCGACGGACACCGCGTTGGTCGCGTACGGCTGGGCCTCGGTCCTCGAGCGCGCGGACATGCACTCGCCCTACCCCCACCTGTGGAGCGTGCCGATGCGCACGCTGGACCCGGAGCAGGCGAGGTTGCGGGCGACGCTGGCAGGGCCGCAGGCGCCGGCCTGGATCGTGCAGGTCAACAGCTTCAACGCGTGGAACATCGACAGGGAGTCGCGGCTGCGCAATCTCGTCCGCGAGCGGTACCGCGTCGTGGCCGACGTGTGCGGTCACCGGGTGTGGCTGCGGCGGGACCTCACGCGCGAGCTGGTTCCGCCGCCGAAGTGCTGAGCGGGACTGGCTCTGCAAGCGGCCTGGTCCTGTCAGTCCGGCTTCGCGCAGCCGCTGGCCGAACAGCCAGCTCGTATATTCGCGCCGCGGTCGCTGTGCACGATGGTGTCGGCCGGCTTGCGCCGCCAACCGGCCATGTCGAGCGCGTCGATGAGGTCGGCGCGCAGGTGGTCTCCGATCGACCAGCCGACGCAGCGGCGTGTGTGGACGTCGAGGACGACTGCCGGGTAATCCAGCCCGCGCTCGTGGGGTGCTGGGTGATGTCGGTGACCCAAGCGGCCCGGTGCGGCGGCGCGGAACTGCTGCTGTACCAGATCGGTGAACGCGCCGGGTTCGCGATGGGTGGCGCCCGCGCGAGCGCACGTCCAAGGGCCTTGGTAGTCATCACGCCGGTAGTCAGCACGGCCAAGAGTGGTATCGGCCGTGGAACACGGAGTAGCCCTCTCGCTCATCGTGAGTGTTCCGCAGTCGTACTCCTAGACCGAGGGCAAAGAGGAGCGGGCCCGCTTCGCCGGTGAGCGTGTGTCTGGTGCCGGTGGCGCCGTGGAGACGAGAGACCGCTCGCAACGCGCAGAGACCCATCTGACGCGCATCGAGAGCTCAGCCCGTCGGTCTGACGGCGTCCTCGACGGCGTCCCGCTGGGTCGGAAAGGTGCCCGGCAGGGGTGCGCCGCCCTCGCGCGCGGCGTCGACAGAGGCTCCGGTCACCGCATCGTCCCGGCCGGAGACGTGCGCCTGGTCTCGCCCCGCTTCCTTGGATCGGTAGAGCCCGGCGTCCGCAGCGGCCAGCAGCTCCGCGGCGGCGCAACCGTGTGCCGGCATCGCGGCGATGCCGAGGCTCGCCGTGACGGGCACGGGCGCGGCCACGGAGCGCAGCGCGTCCCGGACCCGGGCCGCGGTGCCGACCGCCTGCTCCGCGGTGGTGTCCGGGAGGATGAGGGCGAACTCCTCACCGCCGTACCGGGCCACCACGTCACCTTGGCGGATGCACTGAGACAGGACCGCGCCGACGCCGCGCAGGACGTCGTCACCGGCAAGGTGGCCGAACCGGTCGTTGAGGGACTTGAAGTGGTCGAGGTCGATGAGGATGACCGCGACGGGGGCGTCCGAGCGTGAAGCGGCAGCGACGGCTTTGGCGAGCGCGTCGTCGAAGGCCCGGCGGTTAGCGACACCGGTGAGCCCGTCGGTGAGGGCCGTGGCCTGGAGCCGCTCGAGCAGGCGAGCACGGGCGAAGGCGGTCGCGCCGTGCGCGACGGCCTGTTCGGCCACGGACACGCGCCGTCGCTCGATGCGGGAACCGGCGGCACCGTCGTGCTCGAAGACGAGCACACCGGCGATGGAATCCTCGACCGCGAAGGGCACGACGACGACGCGCGAGGCGCCCGGAAGCACCTCCTCCATCCAGGCGTCACGCCGCTTGAGCGTCACGAGCATGGTGCTCGCGCGACTCACGGCGGTGGCGACGAGGGAGTCCGCAGGCGGCGTTCCGACCGTACGCAGGACCTCGACACGACCGCGGGTCGACAGCCTGGCGGCGAGTTCCACCGGCGCGGACGTGGTTCGGTCCACGCAGTACACCGCTGCACGGGGTGCATCGACGGCGTCCAAGGAGAAGTCGAGCAGCGTGGCCGCCACCTTGCCGGAGCCGTCCGCCTCGTGCAGTGCGAGGCCGAAGCGGCGCAAAGCCTCCTCGTCGTACCGGCGCCGGCGCAGCTCTCGCTCGTTCACCGCAGCGAGACTCGCGGTCGCCAACGCGGTGAGCCACACGGCGCACAGGAACAACGTGAACTCGCGTGACGGGAAACCGATCACCGCACCGACCGGAGGCAGGAGGCCTGCCTCGACTGCTTCCAGAGTGCTCATCGCGATGAGGGAGTGCCAGAACGCGAGTTTCATCCCGCTGCGGAACGAGGCGAGCAGCGTCACCGCGAGTACATGGAGCGGGACCATGTGGGCGACCGGCCCGGCCGTCCCTCCCGTCAGGTAGAGCGCCCAGCCGAGGTAGAGCCCGTCGAGGAGCACCGGGAACGTGAACGACCAGCGTGCGGCCCGGCGTGACGTCTCGGCGAGCGGGTGCAGGAACAGGCTCAGGGTGAGATGAACCGCCGCGGGCACGAGCAACCACTGCAGCGGTCGGTGACGCAGCTCGGGCAGCAGCAGCCACGCACCCATGGGCGCCAGCACCATGCACATGCGTACGGCGAGCATCCACCTGAGTCGGTCCGCGAGCGGGACGATCTCGATCGACCGTCCGCCGTGCGGCTTGTGCTCCGACGGGCTCACGGCGCATTCCCGAGGTGCTCGGGGAAGTCATGGAACGCGCGCAGGTCCTCACGGACGCGCGCGAGGGCAAGCTTGGGATCCCTCCGGTCGAGCAGCCCCTGGAACCCGAGGAACGCCACCAGCACCAGCAGAAGCAGCAGCGGGAAGTGTCCGTTGCGGGCGATCGCCGCAGCGGTAGCGACCAGCTTGTCAACCGTCCCCTCCGCCTGGATCGGGGGCGCCTCCACGACGCCGTCCGGCCCACGCCCACCCGCCGCGGGGGGACCGTCGCGGTCGTCGTCCTTGCGCGGACGGTCCTCACGCTCCCGGGGACTGGTGTCGTCCTTGCCTGTGCCGTCGTCAGTGCGCGACCGTTGCGGTACGGGGCGCGTCGGCGGCGGCGTCGGGCGCTCGGTGGAACGGTCCCCGTCGCGTCGTGGTGGCGGTGTGTCGGCGACCGGCGGACGGGTAGACGGCGTCGTCGGCGAAGCGGTCGGGGTCGGGTGTGGCACAGGGCCCGTGCCGTCGAGCAGAGTCCAGCGGAAGTCCGCGCGCGCCGACCGTCCTTCCGCTCGGGGGTCGTCGATCAGCTCGACGGTGAAGCGGAACACGACGCGGCCGGTCCGCGCGGGCCGCCAGCCCGTGTCGATCCCGCGGTTCGGGTCCGAGGGCATGTCGGCGAGAGTGCCGTCCCAGATGCGCAGGCCGTCGAACTCACCGCAGTTGTCATGGCTTCCCTCGGACGCGACGTCCACGCCGACCTTCAGGTACGGCGCGAGACCGTCGTCCGCGATGTCCGCGACGAGCGTGACCCGTGCATTCTCCCCCGCGGTGCCGGCCACGGTGATGGCAACGCAGGCACTGTGGCGATCTCCGGGGACCATCCGTCGTACGTCGAACAGCGCCCCACCGGCGTCGTCCACCAGAGCGACGGCGGT
>JALYMU010000399.1 GCA_030773595.1 Actinomycetota bacterium
CCGTTGACCCGCGCCCGCACGCAGGCGACGGCGTACCGGCCGTCCTCGAGCGCCTCGGTCACGCCGCGCACGTCCTCCGGCCGCGTGACCGCGTCGAGGGCGCGCTTGGCTGCGTCGTAGGCGTCGAGCGCGCGGCGGTAGTCCTGGCGGGTGGCCTCGTCGAGCATCCGTCCGGCGACGTCAACATCGAGCGCCGCGACGTCCTCGCCGAGCCGGGTGACGTCCTCCTCCGCGACGCCGCGAACCGCCGCGACCCGCGCCTGGTCGGCCTGGCGCTTGCGCTGAGCGGACCACAGCATGACGCCGACCAGCACGAGCAGGACGACGGCGATGATGATGACGCCTTCCATCGGCGTGCTCTCCTCTCCCTCGACGGGACAACGTCGCACCGTCTCCGAGGGTGCCCGAGCGACGGCGGTATGCGCTGCCTACCCCGTCACGAGCCGCGGCCCGCGCCGTACGACGCGCGGGTTGGGCGTCGTCGCGGCCGCGCGGGCACCCGCGCGCACGGTCCGCCAGGCCCGCGGGCCGTCCTCTCCGCGGCCCGCAACGCAATCGTCGGTGGCGTATGTGAGCCTGGGGACAGACAGCGTGACGCAGGAAGGACCCCGATGACCGACCACAACCCGTTCCAGACCCCATCGGCCACGCCCGGCCAGGGGCCGGCGGCCGGCCCGCCGCGCGGCGGCGCCTCGGCGTACCCGCCGGGTCAAGCCCCGGCCCACCGCCCCGTGGTCGCCGGCCCGACGCAAGGCCCGGGACCGTTCGGGACGGGCTTTCGCATGGGCAGCGGAGCGGCGCTCGGTGTCGGGCTGGTGTTCTCGCTGCTCGCCATGCTCGGCGTCTTCACGCTCTTCGCGCTCGCCACGCTGGGCGGGCTGGCCGCCTCCGACCAGGGTCGGCCGGCCGACCTCGTGTCGGGCGAGCCTGACGCGCAGAACCGGGTGCTGGCCGTGCCCGTGCAGGGAGTCATCCTCGGCCACGAGTCCGAGGGCGGCGGGCTGATGGCCGCGACCTACGGCTACGAGGTCGCGAAGGTGCTCGACGAGCTCGAGGCTGAGGACTACGACGGCGTGATCCTCGAGATGAACACCCCCGGAGGCACGATCTACGGCGCGCGGGCCATCGCGGACGCCGTCGACCGCTACCGCGAGCGGACCGGCAACAAGGTCGTCGCCTTCGTCCAGGGCCTGTCCGCCTCGGGCGGCATGTACGCGATGGCCGGGGCGGACGAGATCGTCGCCGACCACGGGACCCTGATCGGGAGCATCGGCGTCATCATGGGGCCGTTCGAGCGCTATGACGGCGTGGTGGCCTACTCCGGCTCACTGTTCACGCCGGGCGTCGAGACCCGAGGCGGCATCACCCAGGAGTACCTCACCGCGGGCAAGGGCAAGGACCTGGGCAACCCGTTCCGTGGGCTGAGCGCCGAGGAGCGCAAGGTGCTCGCCGGCGGGGTGACCCGACTCTACGGCGACTTCGTCGGCCACGTCTCGCGCACGCGGGACATCCCGGAGCGCACGATCCGCGAGGACGTCGGCGCCTATGTTTACGACCCCGAGCGTGCCCGCGAGCTGCGATTGATCGACACGGTCGGCGACCAGACCGAGGCCTACGCGCGGGTCGCCAAGCTCAACGACGTCGACCCCGGCGAGATGGCGGTCTACCGCGAGCGCCAGCCCGGGCTGCTCGAGGCGCTAACCGGAGCGGAGGGCTCCGCAGCGCAGGGTTCCGCGGCGGGCAGGTCGGCGGCACAGGGTTCGGCAGCACAGGGTTCGGCGGGCGCCGTGCCCGCGAGCGCGCTGTGCACCGGACGGCGGCTTACGCTGGTCTACTACGGCGACCTGCGCTCGCTGTGCGGCGGCTGACGGCCGCGCCGAACGCCGCCACGGGGAAGTCACTGGCGCTCGGCGGTGGATGAGATCAGACTGTGACCCAGCGTGCCGCTGAGTCGGGGACGCCGAACACGTCCCCCGGATTGGACCACCCCACAGGGCAGGTCCAGGAGGAGCACAGGCAGGACACAGCAACGGCGAGCACGCTGGTGCGCGACACGGTGGTGGCGAAGGCAAGGGGAGCCGATGACCACGAGATGCCTGACCAGGCGCTTTCCGGGTGCCAGGGCGCCGCTCGAGCCCATGCCTCCGGTGGCGTGCCCCGGGATCTTCCGGCCTCTGCTGCGGCCGGGAGCGCGCAGGATCGTCGTGTTCGCCGTCGTGGGGGCGGTCACCACGCTGGCCTATTCCCTCGTCTACGTCGCACTCAGGCCGTCCATGGGCGCTCCGGCGGCCAACGTGTTGGCCTTCCTCGTCACCGCCGCCGCCAACACCGCGGGTCACCGGCGCTACACCTTCAGGGTCCGCGACGACGGCCACCTGCGTCAGCAGGTCCTCGCCCTGCCGGTGCTGCTCTCAGGCGTCGCGCTCACGAGTGGCTCGCTGTGGCTGCTCGAGGTAGTCGTCGCCGTCCCGCATCCCGCCCTCGAAGCCGGGGTGCTCGCAGTCGCGAACGTCGTCGCAGCCGTCATCCACTTCCTCGCGCTGCGGGACTGGGTGTTCCGCCCGCAGGACGGTAGCGGCGCGCAGAGCTGACGTCCGGACGGTCCGCAGCGCGGTGCTGCGTCAGTCCTTGATCTCGCAGAGCGCCGAGCCGCTGGAGACGGCGTCCCCGACGCTCGCGGCGAGCGAGGTCACCGTGCCGGCCTTGTGCGCGTTGATCGGCTGCTCCATCTTCATCGCCTCGAGGACGACCACGAGGTCGCCCTGCTCGACCTGGTCGCCCTCGGCAACGGCGACCTTCACGATCGTCCCCTGCATCGGACTGGTCAGGGTGCCACCGCCGGCGGAGACGGTCGCGCCCTTGCCGCCGGCTCGGGAGCGCGGGCGTTCCCGACCCGTCACCGGCGTCCTCGTGGCCACGCCGAGTCCTCCGGGCAGCACGACCTCGAGCCGTCGACCGGCGACCTCGACGACGATGCGCTCGCGCGCCGGCGCGGCCGTCGCGTCGGCGGCAGGACCGCTCCACGGCTCGATCCGGTTGTCGAACTCCGTCTCGATCCATCGCGTGTGCACCGCGAACGGCTCGGTGGTGAACGCGGGGTCCGTGACGACCGTTCGATGGAACGGCAGGACGGTGGGCATGCCCTCGACGTCGAACTCCGCCAGGGCCCGCCGCGCGCGCTCGAGCGCCTGGCGGCGGGTCAACCCCGTCACGATGAGCTTGGCGAGCATCGAGTCGAAGGCGCCGCCGATGACGTCACCGGCCTCGACTCCGGAGTCCACGCGTACGCCGGGACCCGACGGCGTCCGCCACACCGCGAGCCTGCCGGGCTGCGGGAGGAACCCGCGCCCGGCGTCCTCGCCGTTGATGCGGAACTCGATCGAGTGCCCCCGCACCGGTGGGTCGTCGTAGCCCAGCGGCTGCCCGTCGGCAATCCGGAACATCTCCCGGACCAGGTCGATGCCGGTCACCTCCTCGGTGACCGGGTGCTCCACCTGCAGGCGAGTGTTGACCTCGAGGAAGGACACGGTGCCGTCCGCGCCGACGAGGAACTCGCACGTCCCGGCCCCGACGTAGCCGGCCTCGCGCAGGATGTCCTTGCTGGCCCGGTAGAGCTGCGCGACCTGATCCTCGCTGAGGAACGGCGCCGGCGCCTCCTCGACCAGCTTTTGGTGGCGGCGCTGCAGGGAGCAGTCCCTGGTCGAGACGACGACGACGTTGCCGTGCTGGTCGGCGAGGCACTGGGTCTCGACGTGCCGCGGGCGGTCGAGGTAACGCTCCACGAAGCACTCGCCACGCCCGAACGCAGCGACCGCCTCTCGTACGGCGGAGTCGTAGAGCTCGGGAATCTCCTCCAACGATCGGGCGATCTTCAGACCGCGGCCACCCCCGCCGTACGCCGCCTTGATCGCCACTGGGACGCCGTGCTCGCGGGCGAAGGCGAGGACCTCCTCCGGGCCGGACACCGGGTCGGGGGTCCCCGCGACCAGGGGCGCGCCGGCGCGTTGCGCGATGTGGCGGGCCGCGACCTTGTCACCGAGCGCGTCGATGGCCGCAGGGGGCGGGCCGATCCAGGTCAGGCCGGCGTCGATGACGGCGCGCGCGAACGTGGAGTTCTCGGACAGGAACCCGTAGCCGGGATGAACCGCGTCGGCTCCGGACACCCGCGCGGCGTCCAGGACCTTGTCGATGACGAGGTAGCTCTCGCCCGGGGTACTCCCGCCGAGGGCGAAGGCCTCGTCCGCCACGCGGACGTGCAGGGCGTCACGGTCGGGCTCCGCGTAGACCGCCACGCTGGCCAGGCCGGCGTCGCGGCACGCCCGCGCGACGCGTACGGCGATCTCGCCGCGGTTGGCGATGAGGACCTTGCGCACCAGTACTCCTTCGTGCCGCTGCTGGCCGCCGAGCCTAGCGTCGCGGCCGACGAGGCCGGTCCCGTGGTCGTGGATGCCCGCCCTGACAGGCGAATGCGGACAACCCGTCACAATTCATCGCCGCGCCGAGACCGCTCCGGAACTTCAGTGCCATCCGCGACCCTGCGCCGGTATCTGCGGGCCCGTGCTGCGCTCTTCCCGGGTGCCGAAGCCACAGCGCCGGGGCCATCGCCCGGCGCGGACCCCAAGGAGGGGCAGCATGATTCCGAAGACGACGACCCGAGGACTGTCCGGCAAGAAGGTGCTGTTCGGTCTGCCACTCGCGGCGGCCCTGCTCGCGACGCCGCTCCTGGCACCGTACGCCACGGCCGCGCCCGTCCAGACCGCTGCGGCGTCGAGTGGCCCGGCGGCTCTCGCGGGCGGCACCATCTCGACCGAGCGGCAGACGGCGACGTCTTCCTACTGGACGGCCGAGCGGATGAAGGGAGCGAAGCCGGCCATGCCGGTGGTCAAGAAGACCGCGGCCACGGCCTCGGTCGCGCCGAACTCCTCCTACAGCGGCACGCCGGTCACCGTCAGCCCCACGACCGGCAAGCGGGCGCCGGTCACCGCCACCTCGCCCGACGTGTCACTCGCCATTCACAGCCGGGCGTACGCCTACCCGGCGCCGTTCACGCGGCACGAGACGTTCCCCGCGTCGTCGTACAAGGTCTTCCCGAACAGGACTGTTGGGAAGCTTTTCTTCTCCGACGGGGTCGGCAACAACTTCGTCTGCTCGGCCTCGGTCGTGAACAGCGAGAACAAGGACATCGTCTGGACCGCCGGGCACTGCCTGAGCAACGGCGCCGGCACGTTCTACCGCAACTGGGCCTTCGTGCCGGCCCGCCGGCTCGGGGCCAACCCGCTCGGGGTCTGGACCCCGCGGGAGTTCTGGACGCTGAGCGAGTGGCACTCCTTCGGCAACCTCCGCCAGGACGTCGGGGCACTCCTCATGAACGACAACGCCAACGGCACGAGCATCGCCAACTCCATCGGTGCCCTGGGCATCCAGTTCAACGCACCGCGTCTGCGCCACTGGACGGCGATGGGCTACCCGGCGGCGTCGCCCTTCAGCGGGGAGCGGCAGTACCAGAACCACGGGTCGTACGCCGCGAGCGACACCCCGTCGAGCCGGCCGGGTCCTGACACCCTCGCCATGGGCAACGACCTCACCGGCGGCTCCAGCGGCGGGCCCTGGATCGTCGGCCACGGCCCGGGCGGCGGCTGGGTGAACGGCGTCAACAGCTACAAGTACATCTCACCCAGCATGCCCCTGGAGATGTACAGCCCGTACTTCGGCAACGAGGCGCTCTCGCTGTTCAACCACGTGCGCGGGCGCTGACCGGACACAGGTGTACGCAGGCGCAGGGGTGGCGGTCCGACCGCTGCCCCTGCGCCGTACGCCGTGTCGGCGGGGGGCGCGGTCAGGACCGGGGCACGGACCACAGGTCGGTCCACCGCACGCCGAGCGTCGAGAGCAGCCGTCGCAGCAGAGGGAGCGAGATCCCGACGACGTTGTGGTGGTCGCCGTCGATGCCCTCGACGAACGCGCCGCCGACACCGTCGACGGTGAACGCGCCGGCGACGTGGAGAGGCTCACCCGTCGCGACGTACGCCGCGATCTCGTCGTCGTGGACCTCGGCGAAGCGGACGGTGGTGGATGCCACCGCCTCCGCGCGCCGCCCCGTCGACACGTCGAGCACGCAGTGGCCGGTCCGCAGAACGCCTTCGCGGCCGCGCATCCGACGCCACCGTGCCACCGCGTCATCCGCGTCCGCCGGCTTGCCCAGCGCCAAGCCGTCGAGGTCGAGCACCGAGTCGCAGCCCACGACCAGCGCGGGCGGGGCCGTGCTCGCCGCCACGGCGTGCGCCTTCAGCGAGGCGAGGACCGCGCACAGACGCTCGGGTGAGGACTCCGCCACCCGGTCCTCGTCGACGCCGCTGACGACGACGCGCGGCGAGAGCCCGGCGGCGCGCAGGGTCCGCAGGCGCGCCGGACTGGCCGAGGCGAGGACGAGCTCCGGGACGCCGGCCGGCTGGGAGGTCACCGCGCCACCGTAGCGGGCGATACGGTGCCTTCCGCGAGCGCAGGCCCGAGATGAAGGAAGACCCATGGCGTTGAACCTGAGGCACCGCAACTTCCTCAAGGAGACGGACTTCACGCCGCAGGAATGGCGTTTCCTGCTGGACCTCTCGGCGCAGCTCAAGGCGGCGAAGTACGCCGGGACGGAGCAGCCAAGGCTGCGTGGCCGCAACGTCGCGCTGATCTTCGAGAAGACCTCCACGCGCACGCGGTGCGCGTTCGAGGTCGCGGCGCACGACCAGGGCGCGCACGTCACCTATCTCGACCCGGCCGGCTCCCAGATGGGGCACAAGGAGTCCGTGCGCGACACCGCGCGGGTGCTGGGGCGGATGTTCGACGGAATCCAGTACCGCGGCGCCGCTCACGACAACGTCGAGGAGCTGGCCCGCTTCGCCGGCGTGCCCGTGTGGAACGGCCTCACCAACGACTGGCACCCGACGCAGACGCTCTGCGACACGCTGACCATGCGTGAGCACTCGGCCAAGGACGACCGCGACATCGCTTTCGCCTACGTCGGTGACGCCCGCTTCAACATGGGCAACTCGCTGCTCGTCGGCGGCGCGCTGATGGGCATGGACGTGCGCATCGTCGGCCCGCGGTCGCTGTGGAACTCCGACGAGGTCGTCGCGCAGGCACGGGCCATCGCCGACCGCACGGGCGCGCGCGTCACGCACACCGAGAGCGTGGACGAGGGCGTCGCCGGAGCCGACTTCGTGCACACCGACGTCTGGGTCTCGATGGGTGAGCCGAAGGAGGTCTGGGACGAGCGGATCGCACTGCTGCGGGACTACCAGGTCGACATGGCGATGCTCGAGAAGACCGGGAATCCCGACGTGAAGTTCATGCACTGTCTGCCGGCCTTCCACGACCGTCGCACGACGGTCGGCGAGGAAATCTACGCCAAGACGGGCATGGAGGCGCTCGAGGTGACCGACGAGGTGTTCGAAACCGAGCGGTCCATCGTCTTCGACCAGGCCGAGAACCGCATGCACACGATCAAGGCCGTGATGGTCGCCACCATGGCCTGACGGGCCCGCGGTCCGGCGTACGACGGTGTCCTCGCGCGAGATTGCCACTGCCCGCCTCGTCCTGCGCGGCCTTGACGCCGCGCACGTCGACGCGGTCGTCACGGGCGCGCGCCGGCCAGACTGGGCCCCCGACTTCCCCGACGAGGGGGACGTCCTGATCGCCCGGATGGTCGCGGCGGTCCCGGGCGCGGACCCGGACGACCTGTGGGGGCACCGCAGCGTCGTGGAGCGCTCCAGCGGCCTGGTCGTCGGCGGTGCCGGGTTCCACGGGCCGCCCGCGGACGGTGTCGTCGAGGTCGGCTACGGCATCGTGGCGTCCCGGCGCGGGCGCGGCTACGCCACCGAGGCGGTGGGTGCGCTGCTGCGGCTGGCGTGGTCGGTTCCCGACGTCGCGCGCGTGTGCGCGCAAACCTCCCCCGGCAACGTCGCGTCCGCACGGGTGCTGGAGAACTCGGGGATGGTGCTGCAGGACGCGACCGCGGACGGCCTGCGCTACGCCGTCGAGCGACCGCAAGGGCGGTGAGGAAGCGACCGAGCGCGCTCTGGCTCGTCGCTAGGGCAGCGCGCTGCGGCGCCAGGCGCCGGGGCCCGGTGCCGCCACGCCCCGGAGCATCCGGCGGCGGTCCGTCCACGCAC
>JALYMU010000400.1 GCA_030773595.1 Actinomycetota bacterium
GCCGTGGCCATTCCGACGGCCGCGTCCGCGGCGGCTGGCGCGGCCCCGGCGGATCCCCCGTCGCCGTGGTCGAGGAAGCCGCGTCCGGGCTTGCGTCCCAGCCGCCCGGCCGCCACGAGCTCGCGCAGCAGCGGGTCGGGCACGTGCCGGGCGTCGCGGGACTGCGCGAACATCGTCTCGAGGATCTCGACGGTCGTGTCGAGCCCGATCAGGTCCAGCAGGGCGAACGGTCCCATCGGCAGCCCGGCACCGAGGCGCATCGCGGCGTCGATGTCGTCGAGCGCCGCCTCACGTCGAGAGACGAGCCCGGCGGCCTGGTTGAGGTAGCCGAACAGCAGCGCGTTCGCCACGAACCCGGCCCGGTCGCCGACGACGACCGGGGTCTTGCGCAGGCGTACGGCGAGTGCGCGCGCGGTGTCCACCACCTCCGCGACGGTCAGGACCGTATGGACCACCTCGACGAGGCGCTGCACCGGCGCGGGGTTGAAGAAGTGCATGCCCACGACACGGCCGGGGCGCGACGTCGCCGCGGCAATGCGGGTCACCGACAACGAGGAGGTGTTGGTGGCCAGAACGGCGTCAGGACGGCAGACCTCGTCGAGGGCCGTGAAGACGCTGTGCTTGATGTCCAGCCGTTCGGGGACCGCCTCGACCACCAGGTCGCACGGGGCCAGGTCCGCGACGGATGTCGTCAGCGAGATCCGGGCGTCGACCTCGCGCCGGGCATCGGCGTCCAGCCGGCCCCGTCGTACGGCGCGGTCGAAGGAACGGTCGAGGTGCGCCCGGCCGCGGCCGAGCGCGGCCTCCTCCGGCTCGTGGCCCACCACGGCCAGCCCGGCGCGCGCGAAGACCTCGACGATGCCGGCACCCATGGTCCCGAGGCCGACCACACCCACGCGCTGCACGCAGCCCGGCCCCCCGCGGACCTGCTCCGGTCCGCCCTCTGCCACCCCGCGCGCCGTCACGCCGCCGCTCCTCCTCGCTCGCCGCCTCGCCGCACGCCCGGCCAGCGCCGAGCGCCCTCGCTCGGCACGGGAGTCTGGCACGCGGCGGGCGCGCGGGCGTGCGGCGGGCATGCCTCGACCCGAGATCCGGCGTGCCGTGGACATGCCGAAAACTACGACGGTTGGCTGTCGCGGCGCAGGGGCATAACGCGCGCCGTGACACCTCAGCGGACCCGGGTCCGCCCGCGAGCGGCAGCCCGTCCCCGAAGCGTCGCGGCGGCGACCGCGGAGTCTCGGCGCGACGAGGACCCCCCGCTAGGCGACAGCCCGTGGCCCTGCCGCCGGCGCCGTCTTCTGTCGCACGTCCGCAGCGGACCCGCGTGAACCCGACGTACGCGCCGATGTCCAGTGCCGGCACGGGGGCGCCCTCGACGCTCGACGTGTCACTGCTCGACTGCGGCCGCAGCGCCCTGCTCGCGCTCGGCGGCGAGCTCGACATGGCCACGTGCGGCCTGCTGCAGGCGGTTCTCGACGACGTCCTGCGGTCCCGGCGGACGCCGCGCGTGGTCCGGCTGGTGCTCGACATGTCCGCCGTGCAGTTCGTCGACGCAGCGGGGATTTCCCCCGTGCTGCACGCCCGAGCCGTCCTGGCCAAGCGCCGCGGCGTGGTGGAGGTCCGCGACCCCAGCGCGTCCGTCCGCCGGCTGCTGGGGCTGCTCGACCTCGCGGACCTCATCGCGCCCGCGCCGCCCTCGACCGCGGCCTGAGCCCGCGCCGTACGCCGGTCGGCTACGGTGAGCCACCGTGCGCCTGGTCATCGCCCGCTGCAGCGTCGACTACGTCGGCCGGCTGACGGCCCACCTGCCGCTCGCGCCGCGGCTCGTCCTCGTGAAGGCGGACGGCTCGGTCTCGATCCACGCCGACGACCGTGCGTACAAGCCGCTGAGCTGGATGAGTCCGCCGTGCACGCTGCGTGAGGACGGCGGCGTCTGGACGGTGGTCAACAAGGCCGGCGAGCGGCTCGTGATCACGATCGCGGAGGTCCTGCACGACTCCTCCCACGAGCTCGGTTGCGATCCGGGACTCACCAAGGACGGCGTCGAGGCTCACCTGCAGGAGCTGCTCGCCGAGCGCATCGAGACCCTGGGCAGCGGATGGCGGCTGGTCCGCCGGGAGTACCCCACGGCGATCGGGCCGGTGGACATCCTGTGCCGCGACGACGCCGGCGCCGCCGTCGCCGTGGAGATCAAACGGCGCGGCGAGATCGACGGCGTCGAGCAGCTGACCCGCTATCTCGAGCTCCTCAACCGGGACCCGCTGCTGGCCCCCGTGCGCGGCATCTTCGCCGCACAGGAGATCCGGCCCCAGGCCCGCGTCCTCGCCGGCGACCGTGGCATCGCCTGCGTCACGCTGGACTACGACGCCCTGCGCGGCATGGACGACGCCTCGGCGCGGCTTTTCTGATCTTCCCTCTCCCACCGGCCGGCGGGGACCGGGAGAATGCGCCCGTGCGCATTCTCGTCGTGGGTGCCGGGGTGGTGGGGCTCAGCTGCGCCGTCCGGCTGGCCGAGTCCGGCCACGACGTGCACGTGCTCGCGCGCGACCTCCCGCTCGAGACGACATCGTCGGTCGCCGCCGCGCTCTGGTATCCCTACCGCGCGCAGCCGCCGGAGCAGGTGACGGCCTGGGCGGCCACGACGTACGCCGAGCTGGCCCGGCTCGCGAAGCACGCCCCGCAGGCCGCGGTCACGCTCCGGTCCGGCACCGAGCTGATGCGCCGGGCAACACCGGACCCGTGGTGGGTCGGCGCGCTGCCGCGGACGCCAGCCGGTCCGCCGTTGAGGCGGCTGCCCGCGCCGGCCCGCCCGCCCGGCTGGGCCGACGGCTGGCGCTTCGACGCCCCGGTCATCGACATGCCGCACTACCTGCGCTGGCTGGGAGCTCGCCTGGAAGAGCTCGGCGCCACGCTGACCCGGGCCGCGCTGCCGGCGTTGCCCAGCGCCCCCATGGTCGTCAACTGCACCGGTGTCGCAGCCCGCGGACTGGCCGGTGACCCGTCGGTGACGTCGGTGCGCGGTCAGGTCGTGATCGTGGAGCAGTTCGGCTTGCGCGAGTGGCTGCTCGCGGGCGCGACGGACCCCGAGCCCGTCTATCTCGTGCCGCGCGCGGACGAGGTCGTCGTGGGCGGCACCGCGGTCGACGGTGACTGGGGCCGTACGCCGGACCGCGCCGCCGCCGAGCGCATCCTGGCCCGCGCCACGACCCTCGAGCCCCGCCTTGCCGGTGCGCGCGTGCTTGCATCGCGGGTCGGGCTGCGGCCGGCCCGCCCGCGGGTGCGGGTGGAGGCGGTGCCGTCCGCCTCGGGGACGGTCGTGCACTGCTACGGGCACGGTGGTGCGGGCGTCACGCTGTCCTGGGGATGCGCGGAGGAGGTCACCCGGCTCGTGGACCGTGCCGTGGCGTGACGCGGCGGGCAACGCGGAGCTCCTTCCGCCGACGTGTCGGCGTACGGCTCGCGGTCGGGCTCGCAGCCGGTCCGGACCGCGGGACAGTCCCCGCGTCACCGGCCGCGAGGTCACGGTCGGCTCCCCCCCGGCGCTGCTCGGCGGACTCCGCGTTGACACGGTCACCGGGGCGCTCTTATGTTCAACCGACAAACGAATCGACCAGGAGGTCGCCGTGCGCAAGCCCACCCGTGAGGACAAGTTCTCCTTCGGCCTGTGGACCGTCGGCTGGCAGGCGCGTGACCCGTTCGGCGACGCCACCCGGGACGCTCTGGACCCCGTGGAGACCGTGCACCGGCTCGCCGAGCTCGGCGCCTACGGCGTGACGTTCCACGACGACGACCTCATCCCGTTCGGCAGCGACGAGGGCGCCCGCGAGCAGCACGTCAAGCGGTTCCGCGCCGCACTCGAGGAGACGGGCCTCGTGACCCCGATGGTCACGACCAACCTCTTCCAGCACCCGGTCTTCAAGGACGGCGCCTTCACCAGCAACGACCGATCGGTGCGCCGCTACGCCCTACGCAAGGTGATGCGCAACATCGACCTCGCCGCCGAGCTCGGGGCGCAGACGTATGTTCTCTGGGGCGGGCGCGAGGGCTCGGAGACGGATGCGGCCAAGGACGTCCGCGCCGCGCTCGACCGCTACCGCGAGGGCCTCGACACGCTGGCGCAGTACGTAAAGGACCGCGGCTACGGCCTGCGCTTCGCGCTCGAGCCGAAGCCCAACGAGCCGCGCGGGGACATCCTGCTGCCCACCGTCGGCCATGCGATCGCCTTCATCGCCGAGCTCGAGCACGCCGACATCGTCGGTGTGAACCCGGAGGTCGGCCACGAGCAGATGTCGAACCTCAACTTCGTCCACGCGATCGCGCAGGCGATGTGGCACGGCAAGCTGTTCCACATCGACCTCAACGGCCAGCACGGTCCGAAGTTCGACCAGGACCTCGTCTTTGGGCACGGTGACCTGATCAGCGCCTTCTTCCTCGTGGACCTGCTCGAGCACGGGACCGGTGGCGGACCGGCGTACGACGGGCCGCGTCACTTCGACTACAAGCCGCTGCGCACGGAGGACGCCGAGGGCGTCTGGGCCTCGGCCGAGGCCAACATGGCGACCTACCTGCTGCTTCGGGAGCGGGCGGCAGCCTTCCGCGCCGACCCGGCGGTGCAGGAGGCGCTCGCGGTGGGCAAGGTCGCAGAGCTCTCCGAGCCGACGCTCGCGCCCGGTGAGACGTATGCGGACCTGCTCGCGGACCGGTCCGCCTTCGAGGAGTTCGACGCCGACTCCGTCGGCCGGCGCGGGTACGGGTTCGTCGCGCTCGACCAGCTCGCCATCGAGCACCTGCTCGGCGCTCGCTGACGTCGCCGGCGGTCGGGAAAGGCGTCCCGGTCCCGGGACCGGGCGCGGTAGCGTCGCCACGACGGGGCGGGCGCGTACGGGCCGCGGCCGGTCCGACCCGGGGCCTTCCGCCGGGACCGGCTCTTCCCGCTGCATGCCGCAGCGCGGAGCCGGTGCCGCGCGACCGCCTCGCGGCGGGGTCCCGGCTGCGAGGGGATGCCATGGCGCCGCGAGCGAGCCGTCCGGACC
>JALYMU010000401.1 GCA_030773595.1 Actinomycetota bacterium
GTTCAGGAGTGTGCCAGTCGACGCCGCAGTGCAGCAGGAGGCGCAGGCGGTAGTTGTCGAAGTTGCGGAAGCCATGCCCGACGCGCTTGATCTTTTTGATGAGCAGGTTCATCGCCTCGGTCGGTCCGTTGCTGACGCCGCCGGTGTCGAAGTAGGCCAGGAACTCCTCGCGCCAGGAGTCGATGGTGGTGGCGAGGCGGATCAGCTCCGGGACGTCGGCGTCGGCGCAGTGCACGAGCCAGCGGTAGAGCCGCTGCGCGGCCTCGGGCCGGTCCCGGCTGCGGTAGATGCGGCGCAGGTCTTGGGCGGCGATCCAGGTGCGGGGGATCTGCTGGTCGACGTCGCCGGCCTCGAGCCCGGCGAGGAGCCGTTCCCACGCCCGGGGGCTGAGGTTGTCCGCGCCGCGGCGCAGCAGGCGCCGGATCCGGTACAGCGGGTCGTGCTTGCGCCCCCGGTGCCCGAGGGTTTCCTGCTGCACGCGGCGGCGCACGTCGTCGACGGCGGCGAACCCTAGCCGGGTGACGTGGAACGCGTCCAGGACCCGCACCGCGCCGGGCAGCTCGGTCCGCAGCGCCGTCGCATAGCCCCGATAGGGGTCCAGCGCCGCGGTGCGGACCTGCTCTCGCCATGGCTGCGGGCGCGCGGAAAGCCAGCCGGACAAAGCCTTCCGCTGCGTCCCGGTACCACATCGAGCAGCCGCGGAGCGGTCAGATCAACGACGCCGGTGACGAACTCAGTGGCGTGGGCGGCGTTCGCCGCCAGGAACGCGGTCTCATCCACCCCGAGCTGCCTCACGCCCTGCAGGCGGGCCGGGTCGTCCACCAGCGCAGCGCCGTACTCGCGGACCGCGGCCATCGCCGTGGCCCAGCCGACCCCGAACTCCCGAGCGACCTGCGCGACCGAGTGACCGTCCTGCCCGACCCGCCGGCGGATCTCCCGGCGCGCCCGCTCGGTCAGGGACGCCCGCGCCCGGATGTGCCCGCTGGTCTCGGACCACGTGCTGACGGCACGCGTCGGCTCGGGGCAGCGCCACACCCGCTTGACCCACACCAGCGTCACCGGCCGGCCCCCCGAGGGCAGCTGCCGCACCCACGTCGGGCGGCGGCCGTGCAGCCTCGCCGGCACCCCGCAGCCGCTGGAGAAGTCCACGCCCGACGTGGTCTCGACCGCCTGCTCGAGCTCACGCCCTGCTCGGAGACGGCGAGCAGCACGAAGGCGGGTAGCCCCGGCATCGCCGTCCCGCGCTACCGTCATCAACCACCTGGGGTCTCCCTCGACTCGTGTCCAGACACCACGAATCCTGAGGCCCCAGGCCCGTGTCAGGGCTCAGGACAAGGCACGTGTCCCCACCGCGCTACCACGCTTCATTGAGAAGAGCCCAGATAGTCGTCGGGGTTTCGCGAAGCTCGGTTCAGGAACAGGGACACTGAGCGTGATCGCGGACCGGTCACCCTTCGGGTGGGGTCCGGGACGGTTCGGCTTGACATGCGGCAGTTCTATGCGGCCCAGCACCCACGATGGAGTTTGCCTATGGTGCGCGCAACGCCCCTACGAGCTCTATTCGTCGTCGTCGTCGGACCTGTTGTACTGCTCGAGTAGATCCGTCTTCAGCAGTTCCATTCGGATGGTCAACGCCCCGAGGAGTTCTTCCTCGGACAGTCCGTCGGTCATCCTGAACGCCCATGTCGGCTCTCCGTCCTTGTCAAGGCACTTGATAAGGAAAATGGCTGCTACGGGCGTCCAGCCCTCTGGCAGAGGCCAGGCCGCCCGGAGGCCACGAACGAGCGACTCCGCCGGCACGCCGTCAGTCTCGCGGGCCATGCGCTCAGTCCCTTTCTCTGTTGTCCAGCGGCGTTGTTGTGCTTCTTGTCCGACCCTCTTCTGGTCAGCACGGGCCCCGGCTCTTCGGTGCGTGTTCCCGGTTGACGCGTCAGCCGGCGTCGCCGAACACCTCGACGAGCAGGGCAGCGTCGATGCCGGCGAGCGCGCCGGCGCCGTGGAGCCAAGCCCGGACGATCTCGGGGTCGGCCATCGGGTGGTCGCCGAGACCGTCCAGGTAGGCGCGGTGCTCGACCAGCGAGGCGACGGCGGCGTCCACGGCCTCCGTAACGTCGACCGCGTGCGTGGGCTGCGGCGACATGGCGACGAGCGCCCGCCGCGCGGAGTGCGGCTCGAGCCCGAGGTCGTCGATCAGGTCCCGGAAGATCCACCGGTTGCCGGCATCCGACATCGCGTCGAGCGCGGCCTGCCCCACGGCCCGGTGGTCGGCGGAGTTCAGCATTCCCGGACCCCACGTCTCACGGTGGTTGGACAGCAGCAGGGTGTCGGGGCGGTGCCGCCGGATAGCGGCCGCGAGGTCCCGGCGCAGGGCCAGCCCCGCGTGCACCGTCCCGTCGGCGTGTGCGAGGAACTCGACCGTCTCCACACCGACGACGCCCGCGCTGGCCCGCTGCTCACGCTCGCGCAGCGGTCCCGCCTCCGCGGGGGCCACGCCGTCGATCCCGGCCTCACCCGAGGTGACGAGAACGTAGACGACCTCGTGGCCGGCTCGTGTCCAGGCCGCGACGGCGGCGCTCGCGCCGTACTCGAGGTCGTCCGGGTGCGCGACGATCGCGAGGACGCGCCCCACGTCGACCTTCAGCACGGGCAGGAGGGGAGCGGTCGCCGGGGCGGCCTCGGGCTGGGGCGTCGGCTCGTTCACCGGGCCCATCCTGCCGGACACGGGAGCCGCCCCGGTGGCTGGGCGACGGAACCGAACGCCTCACCCCACGCGTACGACGAGCACCGCCATGTCGTCGCGCGGCGCCTCGTCGGCGAACGCGACGACGGTGCGGTGCAGCCGCTTCGCCACCGCGTCGGCGGGCAGGTCACCGCAGCCGCGCAGCGCCTGCACCACGCCGTCCTCACCGAGCATCCGCGCGCCGTCGCGGCGCTCGAGCACCCCGTCGGTGAAGCACACCAGCGACTCCCCGGCCGCGAGAGTCAGCTCGTTGACCGCGACGTCGACCTCGTCGAGGACGCCGAGCAACGAGCCGCTGCGCCCCTCCGCGACGACGGCGCCGGAGCCGTTCAGGCGCAGTGGGAGCGGGTGACCCGCGGAGGCGAACCGCACCGCCGCGCCGTCGCCCTCGCGTGCGATCTCGCCGTACACAAGTGTCAGGAACCGTGCGCGAGGGCCCTCGTCGAGGATCGCGGCGTTGAGCTGGCGCAGGACGTCGTCGACCGGGTCGCCCTTGCGGCCGAGCATCCGCAGCGCGTGTCGAGCCAGGCCGGTGACCGCGGCGGCCTCGGGACCCTTCCCGCAGACGTCCCCGACCGCGAACCCCCAGCGCCCCTTGCCGAGCTCGAACACGTCGTAGAAGTCGCCGCCGACCTCGTTCCCGGCACCGGCGGCCTCGTAGACGACGGCCACGTCGAGACCCGGCGTGTCCGGCAGCTCGGGCGGCAGCAGGCTCGCCTGCAGTGCCTGGGCGATCGCCGTACGCTCCCGGTAGAGCCGCGCGTTGTCCAGCGCGAGCGCGGCCCGCCGGCCGAGATCCTCCAGCAACGGGAACGCGTCCCGGCGGAAGCCCTCGCCGCCGGAGCGGCCGACCGCGAGAGTCCCCAGCGCCCGCCCGCGAGCGACGAGCGGCACGCTGACCGCCTCGCTGCGCAGCAGGTCCTCGGCCCGAGCCAGGGGAGTGCCCGCGATGGTGAGGTCGCTGTCGAGGTCCCAGGCCCGCACGCCGGGCCTCGCCCGCGGCTGCGGTGGCGGCACCTTGTCCATCAGCGCCCGGAGGTCGTCGATCCGGTCCTCTCGGGCATGCCAGACCGAGGCCGGGCGCGGCGCGCCGAGGTCGTCGATGAGGTGGATGACGCACCATTCGCCCAGGCGGGGTACGACGAGCTGGGCGACCAGCGCGACGGTCATGTCCTGATCGAGCGACCCGGCGAGCAGGTCGCTGGCCTCCGCGATGAAGCTCAGAGCACCCCGGCGCTGGCGCTCCAGGTCCGTCAGGCGGGCGCTCTGCACGGACAGCACGACGCGGTCCGCCGCCCGCTGCAGGCGCACCGCGTCGTCGTTGTCGAAGCGTCCCGGCAGCGTGGACGCGACGCCGATGGTCCCGATGACGCCGCCTTCGACGAGCATCGGAACCGTGACGAGCGATCGCAGTCCCGTGCCGCGCAGGAACGCGACGCCGGCGTGGTCGGCGTCGAGGTCGCCGTGCACGGCCGGCAGGTGCCCGGACGCCACCACCGCGGTCCCGCCGAACTCCGCCGGGACGCGGGTCGACCGGTAGAGCCCCGGAGGCAGGCCCGTCGTCGCCCGGAGCTCGAGCTCCTCGTCGAGCTCGGTGGCGAGCAGCACGTAGGCAGCGTCGCCGTCCAGGGCGTCGCGTGCACGCTCGACCGTCCGCTGCAACAGCTCGTCCAGGCCGAGGCGGGCGGCCACGTCCTCGCGGACGGCGAGCGGTGCCTCGTCGAGCTGCTCCGCGCGCACGAGCTGATCCGGCGTGGGACCGGCTGGCGGCGCGGCGCTCTCCAGCACTGGCCGGTGCTCGGCCGGTACGGCGAGCACGACGGTCGCGGTGCCGCCACCGGGCGTGGACGTGGTGAGGTGGGAGGCGAAGACCCGAACCGGCGCGCCGTCGCGGGCGCGCACGTCGTACTCGCCCTGCCAGCGGGCCAGAGCGAGGACGTCGGCGACGGACAGCTCGCTGGGTGCCCCGGCCGGCCAGGCGACGAGGTCGGTCCACGACCGTCCGCGCGTCGCCGCGGCGTCCCACCCGGTCAGCGTCTGCGCATCGGCGTTCCACTCGTCGACCCGGCCGTCGGAGTCGAGGCGCACGGCGGCCACGAGCAGCCGCCCGCCGAGGTCGGGAAGGGCCGTGCCCGTGGTGAGCGGGACGGCACTGGAGGTCTGCCGCCGCGCTTCGCCGGCGAGCGCCAGCCGGAACCACACCCGCTTGGACTCGCGCCCGTGCTCGAAGCCCCACGCCTCCGCCAGCGCGGCAGCGATGAACATCCCCCGACCGCCTTCACGGTCGCTGTCGACGCTGTCCGGTGGCATCGGGATGGCGCGCCCGGAGTAGCGGTCCACGACGTCGACCCGCACGGCGTCGGCGTACAGCGAGCACTCGACGTCGGTCTGCGTGCCCGCGTGGACGACCGCGTTGGTCACGAGCTCGCTGGCGACGAGCAGCGCGTCGTCGAGCACGGCCGTGGCGCCCCACTCGCGCAGCGTCTCGCGGACGAACCGGCGCGCGGCAGCGATCGACTCGCCCCTCGGCTCGAACGAGGCCGCGGACGTCGCGAGAGCAGTGGCGGTCGTGGTCACGTCCCGTTCCGTCGAGTGGCCAGGGGGCGCCGAGAAAGGAGCAAGGCGCACCAATGGTGACAGAATCCTTCGGCACGGCGACTACCGCGTTGTGCTGTGACGGAAGGACCTCACGTGCCGAAGGCGACGACGACCGTCCCCCAGGAGCGCAGCACACGCACGCGGAGGGCGACCGTCCCGGGCGCGGTGGGGGCAGCCGACGGTGACGCCAACGGCGTCGCGACCGGTCCGACGTACACCGCCGGGGAGCTCGAGCCGCTGCTCGAGGCGCTGACCGCCCTGCGCGACGGGCGCTTGCGCGGTCGGCTCACGCCGCGCGGCGACGGCGTGCTCGCCGATATTGCCACGGTGGTGAACGAGCTCGCCGACCGCAACAGCCACCTGTCCGGTGAGCTGACACGGGTACGTCGGGCAGTCGGCCGCGAGGGCAAGCTCGCCGAGCGGCTGGGCTCGGACGGGGCGACGGGCGCGTGGGCGGAGAGCATCGACGCGGCGAACGCGCTGATCGATGACCTGGTGCGCCCGACGGCGGAGCTGGGCCGGGTCGTTGCCGCCGTCGCCGACGGTGACCTCTCCCAGCGGATCGACGTCCGCATCGACGGCCAGCCGCTGCGCGGGGAGTTCCTGCGGGTGGCGAAGACGACGAACTCGATGGTGGACCAGCTCGAGCTGTTCACCTCCGAGGTGACCCGCGTTGCTCGCGAGGTCGGCACCGAGGGCAAGCTCGGCGGGCAGGCCAAGGTCCGCGGTGCCTCGGGAAGCTGGAAGGACCTCACCGACTCGGTCAACTTCATGGCGAGCAGGCTCACCGCGCAGGTCCGCGACATCGCGGTCGTGACGACGGCCGTGGCCAACGGTGACCTGTCCCGCAAGGTGACCGTCGACGTCCAGGGCGAGGTGCTCGAGCTCAAGCAGACCGTCAACCGGATGGTCGACCAGCTCTCCTCCTTCGCCTCGGAGGTGACACGGGTCGCCCGCGAGGTCGGCACCGAGGGCAAGCTCGGTGGCCAGGCCGACGTCAAGGGCGTGAGCGGCACGTGGAAGGACCTCACCGACAACGTCAACGGGATGGCGCACAACCTCACCAGCCAGGTCCGTGACATCTCCTCCGTGGCCCGCGCCGTCGCCGGCGGGGACCTATCCCAGCGCATTACGGTCAACGCCCGTGGCGAGGTCGCGGAGCTCGCCGAGACGATCAACTCGATGAACGAGACGCTGCGGACCTTCGCCGACGAGGTCACGCGCGTCGCCCGCGAGGTCGGCACCGAGGGCAAGCTCGGCGGCCAGGCCCAGGTGACCGGGGTGTCGGGCACCTGGCGCGACCTGACCGACTCGGTGAACTCCATGGCCGGAAACCTCACGGCCCAGGTCCGCGACATCGCGCAGGTGACGACCGCCGTGGCCAACGGCGACCTGAGCCGGAAGATCACGGTCGACGTCAAGGGCGAGCTGCTGGAGCTCAAGAGCACGATCAACACGATGGTCGACCAGCTCTCCGGGTTCGCCTCGGAGGTCACGCGCGTCGCCCGGGAGGTCGGCAGCGAGGGGCGCCTGGGCGGCCAGGCCGAGGTGCCGGGGGTGTCGGGCACATGGAAGGACCTGACCGACTCCGTCAACTTCATGGCCGGCAACCTCACCAGCCAGGTGCGCAACATTGCCCAGGTCGCCACCGCCGTGGCCCAGGGCGACCTGAGCCAGAAGATCACCGTGGATGTGCGCGGCGAGCTGCTGGAGCTCAAGAGCACCATCAACACGATGGTCGACCAGCTCTCGTCGTTCGCCTCGGAGGTCACGCGCGTCGCGCGCGAGGTCGGCAGCGAGGGGCGCCTCGGCGGCCAGGCGGCGGTCCCCGGTGTGTCGGGCACGTGGCGGGACCTGACCGACTCGGTCAACTTCATGGCCGGCAACCTGACCGACCAGGTCCGCAACATCGCGCAGGTGACCACGGCGGTGGCGCGTGGCGACCTGAGCCAGAAGATCACCGTGGACGCACGCGGGGAGATCCTCGAGCTCAAGAGCACGATCAACACGATGGTCGACCAGCTCTCCTCGTTCGCCGACGAGGTCACCCGCGTCGCGCTCGAGGTCGGCCGCGAGGGCCAGCTCGGCGGGCAGGCGCGCGTCGAGGGCGTGGCCGGGACCTGGCGCGACCTGACCGACTCGGTCAACTTCATGGCAGGCAACCTCACGACACAGGTCCGCTCGATCACCCAGGTTGCGACGGCGGTCGCCCGCGGCGACCTCGGCCAGAAGATCACGGTCGAGACGAAGGGCGAGATGGCGGCCCTGGCCACGACGATCAACACGATGGTGGACCAGCTCTCCTCGTTCGCCGACGAGGTGACCCGGGTCGCCCGCGAGGTCGGCACCGAGGGGCGCCTGGGCGGCCAGGCCGAGGTCCGGGGGGTTTCGGGCACCTGGAAGGACCTCACCGACAACGTCAACCTGATGGCGGCGAACCTCACCGACCAGGTCCGCAACATCGCGCAGGTGACCACCGCGGTCGCCCGTGGCGACCTCGGCCAGAAGATCACGGTCGACGCCCGCGGGGAGATCCTCGAGCTCAAGACCACGATCAACACGATGGTGGACCAGCTCTCCTCGTTCGCCGACGAGGTGACCCGGGTCGCCCGCGAGGTCGGCACCGAGGGCAACCTGGGCGGGCAGGCGCAGGTGCGGGGGGTCTCCGGCACGTGGAAGGACCTCACCGACAACGTCAACTCCATGGCCGGCAACCTCACCGGCCAGGTCCGCTCGATCGCGGCGGTGTCGACGGCAGTGGCGCGCGGCGACCTGAGCAGGAAGATCACGATCGAGGCGAAGGGCGAGGTCGCCGCCCTCGCGGACACGATCAACACGATGGTCGACACGCTGCGGGCGTTCGCCGACGAGGTGACGAGGGTCGCCCGCGAGGTCGGCACGGAGGGCATCCTCGGCGGCCAGGCCCGCGTCCCGGGGGTGGCCGGGACGTGGAAGGACCTCACCGACAACGTCAACGGCATGGCGGGCAACCTGACCGACCAGGTGCGCTCCATCGCCCTCGTCACGACTGCGGTCGCCAACGGCGACCTGAGCCGCAAGATCGACGTGCCGGCCCGGGGGGAGATCCTCGAGCTCAAGACGACGATCAACACGATGGTCGACCAACTCTCTGCCTTCGCCTCCGAGGTCACCCGCGTCGCCCGCGAGGTCGGCACGGAGGGCAAGCTCGGTGGGCAGGCCGAGGTCGAGGGCGTCTCGGGCACGTGGAAGAAGCTCACCGAGAACGTCAACCAGCTGGCCCTGACCCTGACCACTCAGCTGCGCGCGATCTCGGAGGTGTCGACGGCGGTCACCCGCGGCGACCTCAGCCGCCAGGTGACGGTCGAGGCCTCCGGCGAGGTCGCCGAGCTCAAGGACAACGTCAACCGCATGATCTCGAACCTCCGGGAGACCACGCGGGCCAACCAGGAGCAGGACTGGCTCAAGACCAACCTCGCGCGGATCACCGGGTTGATGCAGGGACGGCGCGACGTCGGCGACGTCGCCGGGATGATCATGAGCGAGCTGACGCCGGTCGTGTCCTCCACGCACGGCGTGTTCTTCCTCGCCGACGACTCGACCGGGGAGACGGAGCTGCGCCTCGTCGCGACGTACGGCTACAAGGCGCGGAAGAACCTCTCGAACCGGTTCGCTGTCGGCGAAGGGCTCGTCGGTCAGGCCGCGCTCGAGCGCAAGCCGATCCTCGTGACCCAGGCCCCCAGCGACTACATCCGAATCACCTCCGGGCTCGGCGAGGCAGTTCCGGTCAACATCATCGTCCTGCCGGTGCTGTTCGAGGGCAGGGTTCTCGGCGTCATCGAGCTCGGGTCGTTCACGCCGTACACCGATGTCCATCAGGACCTCCTCGAGCAGCTGGTGGAGTCGATCGGCGTCTCGCTGAACGCGATCATCGCCGCGTCGCGCACCGAGGAACTCCTCGGCGAGTCCCAGCGCATGGCGCTGGAGCTGCAGGAGAAGCAGGAGGAGCTGCAGGCCCAGCAGGAGGAGCTGCAGCAGACCAACGCCGAGCTCGAGCAGCAGGCCAGCTCGCTCAAGGCGTCGGAGGAGCTGTTGCAGACCCAGCAGGAGGAGCTGCAGCAGAGCAACGCCGAGCTGGAGGAGAAGGCCGCGCTGCTCGTCGAGCAGAACCGCGCGATCGAGATCAAGAACTCCGAGATCGAGACGGCGCGGCGCGCACTGGAGGAGCGGGCCGAGCAGCTCTCGCTGTCCTCCCGCTACAAGTCCGAGTTCCTGGCCAACATGTCGCACGAGCTGCGCACGCCGCTGAACAGCCTGCTCATCCTGGCCAAGCTGCTCGCCGACAACGCCGAGTCCAACCTCACGCCCAAGCAGGTGGAGTTCGCCCGCACGATCCACAACGCGGGCACCGACCTGCTCCAGCTGATCAACGACATCCTCGACCTGTCGAAGGTCGAGGCCGGCAAGATGGACGTCCACCCGGCCGACGTGCACGTCGCCGGACTGCTGGCCTACCTCGACGCGACCTTCCGGCCGCTCACGCAGGACAAGGGTCTGTCCTTCGCGGTCGGCGCCGCGGCCGACGTCCCCGCCGTGCTGCACACCGACGAGCATCGCCTTCAGCAGATCCTGCGCAACCTGCTCTCCAACGCGGTGAAGTTCACCCAGTCCGGCGAGGTGCGGCTGCAGGCCTACCTCGCCCGGGACGTCGAGCTGGCCGACCCCGCGCTGCGCGCCTCGGGCGAGGTCGTGGCGTTCGCGGTGAGCGACACCGGCATCGGGGTGGCGCAGGACAAGCTGCGAGTGATCTTCGAGGCGTTCCAGCAGGCGGACGGGACGACCAGCAGGCGGTACGGCGGGACGGGCCTGGGTCTGTCAATCAGCCGCGAGATCGCTCGGCTGCTCGGCGGGGAGATCCACGCCGAGAGCGAGCCGGGCAGGGGCAGCACGTTCACCCTCTACCTGCCGGTGCGGGCTGGCCTGCGGGGCTCCGACGGCGGGCCGGCGGGCGGCGCGATCGGCGCCGGTGGTCACGCCGCACCGGGCGCAGCGCCGGGGGAGCGGGCCGGCGGCGGTCGCCCGTCGACGGACGGGGCGGGCTCGCCCGGTGTGGCGCTGCCCGCGCAACCGGGACGCGACAGCGTGCTGGACGACGTGGTCGATCGCCTGCCCGGCGACGGGGCGGCGGGTGACGGGGC
>JALYMU010000402.1 GCA_030773595.1 Actinomycetota bacterium
CCGCCGACGCCGGCTGAGCGCCGCGCCGCAGCCGCACGGTGAGCATCCCGCCGTACGTCGGAACGCCCCGGTGCGCTCGACACCGCACTGTGGGCGTGACGGGCGCGCAGCTCGCGGCCATCGAGGCCGAGGTGCGGCCCGGCCCCACGCGAGCCACGGTCGTCCTGGTCCCGGGCTACACCGGCTCCAAGGAGGACTTCGTCGGCGTCCTGCAACCCCTGGTGGACGAGGGCTACCACGTGCTCGCCGTCGACCAGCTGGGGCAGCACGAGTCGACCCACGCCGGCGAGACCTCGCGCTACGCCGTCGACGCGCTGGCACGTGACGTCCTCGACGTCGTGGCGGGCCTCGGGCGCCCCGTGCACCTGTTGGGGCACTCCTTCGGCGGGCTGGTGGCGCGTGCCGCGGTGCTGGCGAGCCCGTCGGCGGTCCGCTCCCTCACCCTGCTCGGCTCGGGGCCGGCGGCGCTGCCCTCCGCACGGGCGGACCGCCTGCGCCTGCTGTTGCCCGCCCTCGGCCAACTGAGCCTCGAGCAGATCTGGGTGGCGATGCGCGACCTCGACGCCGATGCCGGCTTGCCGCGGCCGCCGGCAGCGGTGGAGGCGTTCCTGCACCGCCGCTTCGTCGGCAACGACCCCGCCGCGCTGTGGGTGATGGGGCACGCGTTGCTGGACGAGCCGGATCGCACGCAGGCGTTGCGCGAGACGGGCCTACCGGTGCATGTGTGCTACGGGGAGGCCGACGACGCGTGGCTGCCTGCCACGCAGGCGTCCATGGCGCAGCACCTCGCGGCGGCGCACACGGTCGTCCCCGGCGCCGCTCACTCGCCCGCGGCGGAGAACCCCGAGGCGACGGCGAAGATCCTCACGGCCTTCTGGTCCGACGTCGACGCGGACTCCGAGCGTGACGGCGCGTCGGACTCGCCGTCGCGCTGACCGCTGGGCCCGTGCCGCCACGGCAGGACGCACCCCAATGCCGCTCACTTGCCCGCGGCGAAGGCCCGCACGGCGTCCGCGAGCAGCGGCACGGCGATAGCCGAGAGGAGCAGGCCAGCGATCCGCGTGATCAGGACGACGCCGCTGTCCCGGATGACGCGGATGATCGCGACGGAGAACCGCATGGTCAGCCACAGCGCCACATGCACCCCGACGATCCCGGCGGCGATCGCCACACCGTCCCCCACACCGCGCCAGCGCTGCACGAAGACCATCGTTGCGACGATGGCGCCGGGTCCGGCGAGCAGTGGCGTCCCGAGCGGGACCAGTGCCACGTTGACGTCCTTGGTCTGGGTCGGCTCGTCGGCCTTCCCGGTGAGCAGCACGAGCGCGACGAGCAGGAGCAGCAGCCCGCCGGCGCACTGCAGGGCGGGCAGCGTGATGTCGAGGTAGGCGAGGATCTGCTGGCCGAACAACGCGAACAGCACGATCACGAAGAACGCGACGAGCGGTGCCTGCCAGGCGATGCGCCGGCGCAGTGCCGCGCTGCGACCGCTGGTCAGACTCAGGAAGATCGAGATCGTCCCCGGCGGGTCCATGATCAGAACAGCGTCACGAACACCGCGCTGAACAGCTGTACGTCAAACCAGCTCACCGCGACACCAGCTCGCACCCGGAGGCCTGCGCGACCAGCTCGGCGAAGACCTCCGGGTCGGTCTGCTCCACGCCGAGCCGCTGCGGCTTGCCCGTGCCGTGGTAGTCGCTGGACCCGGTGACGAGCAGGCCCAGCTCGCCCGCGAGCGCCCGCAGCCGCGCGCGCGTCGCCGGATCATGGTCGGGATGATCGACCTCGAGCGCGTGCAGCCCGGCGTCGGCCAGCGAGACGATGACGTCGTCGCCGACGGTCGCGCCCCGACGGTGTGCGCCGGGATGGGCGAACACCACGACTCCGCCGGCTGCGCGGACCAGCCGCACGACGTCGACCGGGTGCGGCGCGTAGTGGGACACGAAGTACGGCGAGCGGCTGTGCAGCAGCGACGCGAACGCCTCGTCGCGATCGGCAACGACGCCCGCCGCGACGAGCGCGTCGGCGACGTGGGGTCGGCCGACGACTCCACCCGGCTCCCCCATCGCGAGGACCTGCTCCCATGTCACGGGGTGGCCGTCGGCGGCGAGCCGACGCACGATCTCACGCGCCCGGTTCACCCGGTCATCGCGCGTGCGGTCGAGCTCGGCGGCCAGGTTCGGATGGTCAGGGTCGAACAAGTAGGCGAGCAGGTGCATGCTCACGCCCTCGACGGTGCACGAGACCTCCGCCCCTCGGACCAGCGTGAGCCCATCGGGTAGTGCCTGGACCGCCGACGCCCACCCGGCCGTGGTGTCGTGGTCGGTCAGGGCCAGGACGTCGATCGACGCCTCGGCCGCCGCGCGGACGAGCTCCGCGGGTGTGTCGGTGCCGTCGGACGCGGTCGTGTGGGCGTGGAGGTCGATCGGCACGGAGACCAAGCCTAGGCCGCGCCGCCCTTTCCGACGTACGTCGATCAGACGCGGTCGCCGGCCAGCCGCGGACACAGCGCGCCGACGGGGACCAGCTCGCGCTCCGCGCCGATGGCGCGCAGGTCGGTGAGCACCAGGTCCTCCAGCAGCAGGGCACCGGCCTCCGCCGGCCAGAACACCGTCCACAGCCACTGCCCCAGCGCCTCGCCGACGTAGGTCGCCCGGTCGCTCGGACCGTCCACGACCCACAGCGCCGTCGGGTGGCCGGCGGCTTGGACCTTGGCGTGCGGGGCGACGTCCTCGTCGAAGCGGCCGGGGTCCGGCCCGGCAAGCCCCGCGTAGTGCGCGCCGAGTCCGACGCCGGGCTCCTCCGCGACGATGAGCATCTCACCGACACCGCCGAGCGGTGCCGGTCCGGACAGCGCCACGACCGCGGCGCGGCCACCGGTCCGGTCGTCGCCCGCCGTGGTCGCGCCGGTCACGACCCACCCGCGCGGCAGCGGCCACGGGACCCACATCGGCACCTCGGAGCGCCGGCACACCTCCGCGAGGATCTCGACGGTCGGCTGCACGACGGGTTGCAACGGGAGCACCATCCCGTGCACCGCGCACTGCCACGCGCTCGACCACAGGCCCGGCGGATGCAGCGTTCGACCGCATCGAGGGCAGCTCGGTTCGCCCCTCATGGCTTCGACGGTCCCTCCTCACCCGCCGCCACGTCAATACCCTCGGGACGTGAACGTGTCCGGACGAATACCGTGCGTAGGAGCCGTCGTCCACGACGACGACGGCCGGCTGCTCGTGGTGCGCCGCGCGCACGCGCCTTCCGCAGGCCGGTGGTCGATCCCCGGCGGGCGGGTGGAACCGGGCGAGACCGACTCCGACGCGGTACGCCGCGAGGTCGCCGAGGAGACCGGCCTGGAGGTGGTCGTCGGCCTGCGCCTGGGGACCGTCGAGCTCGCCGGACCCGGCGGGGTGGTCTACGACGTCCGGGACTACGCGTGCGCCGTCACCGGCGGCCGGCTGGTCCCCGGCGACGACGCCCTCGACGCGGTCTTCGTCACCCGGGCGGGGCTCGCCCGCCTCGACGTCGTGGACGGTCTCGTCGACAGCCTCGCCGCCTGGGGTGTGCTGCCCCGGTGAGTGGCCACTCGCCTCGCGCGGTCAGGCCGGCTGCTCCCAGGTCGTCGGGAGCCCGTGCGGGGCGGCCGAGCCGAGGACGACCTCCGCGCCCGCCGGCCACGACTGCAGTGTCACGAGGAACTCGTGCTCCCCGGGCTGGCGAGGGTCCTGCTCTAGCCGGACCCGGGCCAGCCCCCGGGTGCGGTCCGCGCCCGCGCCGAGCGCCGCCAGCCGCGCGTCCACTCCCCGCTGCTCGGCCGGGTCGACGTACTGCCACATGACCGAGTGCCACACAACGGTGACGGTGCCGTCGACGAGGTCGAGCTCGCGCACGGCCCCCAGCGCCGAAGCCCGGCGCAGTCTTGCCGGGACGCGCGCGGCGACCTCGCAGGCGCCGCGCAACCGGGCCAGCCGCTCCAGCTGGTCCGGCCAGACGTAGGCGGCGAGCGTGAGGCGGCCGTCCTCGGTCGTCGGGTCCAGCGGCGTCAGGTCGCTGCCCGACCGCTCCACGACCTCCAGCGGGGCGTCGACCGGGGGCTGCGCCCCGAGCCAGGCGCCGGCCAGCCGGACAGGCGAGGACGGGTCGCCGAACGCCACGCCGTCGCCCTCCACCCGGAACCGGTCCGCCCGCAGGTTGAGCCCGGCGCTCGCACCGATCTCCACCAGCCGCACCGGCAGCCGCGTCGCAGCGGCGACGTGGAGCAGGGCGCCGACGAGCGCCGCGGCCCGGCCGACCTCGTTGGTCTGCGGGGGTCGCGTCAGGCCCTCGCGAAGGGCCTCGAGCTGCGTCACACAGACCTCGCGGAACGCTGGCCACGCCTGCGCGGCGTCGGCCCGGCCACCCGCCGAGGGGTAGTACGCCGCGAGCTCCGGCGCTCGCCCGGCGAGCACGAGGCGGTGCGCGGTGC
>JALYMU010000403.1 GCA_030773595.1 Actinomycetota bacterium
GGACAGCACCGTCGCGGCCCGCCGGACCGGGGCCGGCCAGCGCGCGGTGGACGTGAGAGCGGTGCGGGCCGACTCCAGCGCGTCGGCGGGCAGCCCGGCGGCGAGAAGGACGCGCGCGCGGTCGACGTACAGCTCCGGCGGCGTCTCGCCGGCCTGCGCGTAGAGCTCGGCTGCCACGTCGAGGTGGTGGAGCGCAGCGGGCAGGTCGCCCCGGCGACGAGCCACCTCGGCGCGGTTGTTCCGCGCGATGGCGGCGACGCGCCAATGGGAACCCGCAGTGTGGATCTCCTCGGCGTGGCGGAGGTCCGTCTCGGCCGAGTCCAGGTCCCCCAGCTCGAGCAGCGTCCACGCACGGTTGATCCGGGCTCGTGCCTCCCACAGCAGGTCCCCGTGCCGGTGAAGCACCGGGACCGCGGCGCGGTAGTCGTCCAGAGCAGCATGCACGTTCCCGCCGCACCAGTGGGCGACAGCCGCACGGCGCACCCGGACGCGGGCCGTGGCGACCGGGTCGGGGCAGAGCCTCAGCGCCTTGTCGAAGGACTGCGTCGCCTCCCCAGACTTGCCGCCGAGGGCGAGCGCCGTGCCCAGCGTCGCGGCGACGTCCGCGGCGCGGTCGTGCAGCCCATGGCGCTCCGCCAGGCGCAGCCCGGCTCTCAGCGCGCGCAATGCCGCCCCGACATCACCGGCATCCCGGCGCACGATGCCAAGGGCGTGATGGGCAAAGGTGCGCTCTCGCGGGTCCCGGCTGACATGCAGGACTGTCCGGGCGCGTTCCTCGGCGAGCGCGGGGCGGGCGGTCGCGAGGTCCAGCAGCGCCTCGTCGGCGGGATTCGCCCGGACGCGGACCGCTGCGGTACTCGCAGACCTCACGTCGCGATGCTAGAACCGGGTCTGTCAGCACGACGGGCCGATCGGGGGATGGTCATCATGTGGTTCGGACGGTCCGCACGGCGAGGGATGGACACCCGCCTCGAGCAGGAGCTGCACCGGGTCCGGAAGGCGGCCGGTCGACGGTCCGAGGGAGCCTTCGTCCTGGAGGCCGCACCGGACCGCTCCGGCACGGCCGGTGTGGTCGACTACCTCTACAAGTCCGGCGACGTGCTCGTCGACGACATGGACCTGGCACGGGTCGAGAAGTACCTGCGAGGTTCGCGGGTCCGCTTCGAGGTGGCGGACGCCCTCATCGGCGGCGTGACCGTGCTGCGCGTCCGGACCGATGTCCGCCGCCTCGTCGACCGAGCCGACGCCGCGCTCGGCGTCGGCGTCGTGACGCCCAACCACGTCCTCGACGTCCAGCCACTGGCCGTGCTCTGCCCGGCGGACGAGCCCCGACCGGCGACGCCCGACCAGCGCTGGCCGACCACGGCCGATGCCTCACTCGGCTCCGGCGTCCGCGTCGCCGTCGTCGACACGGGCTTCGTCCCGGGTCACGAGCGAGCGCTCCCGTGGCTGTCCGGCGTCGACCGGTACGACGTGGACGACGACGTCTACCTCAAGCGCGGGCGCCGTCGGATCGCGCCGTACGGCGGGCACGGCACCTTCAGTGCCGGGGTGGTCCTGTCGCTGGCGCCGGGGGCGAGGGTGAGCGTCGACGACGTCCTGGTCGGCGGGGTCGTCGACGAGGCCACCATGGTGCGACAGCTCACGGAGTCGCTCGCGGACAGCCCCGACCTGATCTGCCTGTCCGCGGGGACCTACACCCGCCGGAACGTGCCGCCCAAGGCGCTCGCCGCCTTCTGGGAGCACCGGTTGCGCCACCACAAGGGCATCGCCCTCGTCGCCGCGGCGGGCAACAACGGCAGCCGCCAGCCGTTCTGGCCGGCGGCCTTCCCCTGGGCGCTGGGAGTGGGCGCTCTGACCCGCACCGGGAGCGAGCGCGCGTCGTGGTCCAACCACGGCGGCTGGGTCGACGTCCTCGCTCCCGGTGAGGACGTCGTGAACGCCTTCCCCGACGGGACCTACCGCTACCTCGACGGGTCCCGGGCGGAGTTCCGCCACCGGATGGCGCGATGGAGCGGGACGTCCTTCTCGACCCCGATCGTCGCGGGCCTGCTGGCCGCGCGGATGTCACGTACCGGCGAGAACGGCCGTGAGGCGGCGGCTGCGCTGCGGCTCGAGGCGCGTGACAACCACGACCCCGCCGTGGGACCGCGCGTCCTCCTCGAGGCGGTGTGACCGACCGCGCCGCCGCGGTGCACCCCTGATGTCGCAGCGACGGCTCACAGCGCGAGCTTGAAGCCGTCGTGCGAGGCGGTGAAGCCGAGCCGGCCGTAGAACCGGTGCGCCTCCGTGCGGCGCTTGTCGCTGGTGAGCTGGACCAGCGAGCATCCCCGCTCGCGCGCCTGCTCGACCGCCCACGAGAGCAGGGCCGACCCGAGGCCGTGGCGGCGGTGAGCGGCGTGCACACGGACCGCCTCCACCTGGGCCCGCAGCGATCCGCGCCGCGCCATCCCGGGTAGGTAGCTCACCTGCATGGTCGCAACCGCGTCGCCCTCGGGCGTCGTCACGACGACGAGCTGGTGCGCCGGGTCCGCGTCGATGGCGGCGAAGGCCTGCTCGTACGCCGCGAGACCGTCCGCGCCGGGGCTCTCACGCGTGGCCCCGATCTGGTCGGCCACCAGGAGTGCGATGATCGCGGGGACGTCGCTCACACGCGCCCGGCGCAGCCGGTAGGTCAGCCCGTCGACCTGAAGCTCTGCGGAATCCGTCACGCGGCGGATGTTCGCACGCCGCCTGGCGCTGGGGCTGATGGTGGCGGGAGTGACGCCCGGCGACCGCGTCGTCGTGGCGCTGCCGCGAGGTTCGGCGCAGACGGTGCTCCTCCTCTACACCGTCGCCAAGCTCGGCGCGGTCGTCGTGCCGGTCCCTCCAGGTGCCGAGGCGTACGGCGGACTCGCCGCCGTGTGCCGACAGTTGACGGCGTCGGTCCTGGTGACGACCGGTGCGGCACAGGAGACGTCAGATGCCGTTGCGCTGCACCTACGCGTCGGGACACCGGAATGGCGCGGGCTCCTCGACCGGGGCGGTCGCTCGGACCATCTCGCCCTGGACGCGCGCATGGCCGGTGTCGCGCTGGACGACGTACTTCTCCTGTCCGCGGTCGAACGGCCAGGCACGGCTGTCCGGTATGTCGCGTGGTCACACCACGCGCTGCTCAACAACGGCTGGCTGACGTGGACCGGGGCGGGCCTCGGGGAGCGCGAGCGCGTGCTCGTGAGCGTCGACATGAGCCGCTCCTACGGGATGTCGATGGGCGTCCTCGGGCCCATGTCGCACGCAGCCTGCGTGGTCCTCGGCGCAGGGGACGCGGGGGCTCTCGTCGCCGCCGGCGACCGGGAGGCGTGCACCGGTGAGCGCCCCGTCCCGCGCGGCACACCCGGCGAGCTTCTGGTCCGCGGTCACGGAGTGGCGCTCGGCGACTGGGACCGCGGGACGCTCGGTCCGGGGCCGGCGACCCGCTGGGTGGGCACGGGCTTGACCGCCACGGTCGACCCCGACGGGCGCATCGACGTCCACGGTCCCGCCTGCGGGTCCCCGGAGGTCCCGGCCGTGCTTGACGTACGCGAGCGGTTGACCACCCGGGTGCCGGGGTAGCAGCGGTAGCCGGACCACGTGCGGAGGTGCACCCATGGACGGCTCGCGCATCGCGTTGATCGTCGCCATCGTCATCGTCCTGCTCGCCGTCCTGGCGGGCGTCGCGCTGATGGCGAGGCAGCGCCGGCGCCGGCGTGCGTTGCAGGAGCGCTTCGGGCCGGAGTACGACCGGACCGTGGGCGCCTCCCGCGACCGTCGCCGCGCGGAGAAGGAGCTCTTCGAGCGCGCGCAGCGCCGCGACCGGCTGAATATCCTCCCACTCGCGCCCGCCGCCCGTCAGCGCTACGCGGCGCAGTGGACCGGTATCCAGACCGGCTTCGTCGACGACCCCGTGCTCGCCGTCGGGCAGGCCGACGCGTTGCTCGACCAGGTGATGCGCGAGCGCGGCTACCCCGTCGACGACTTCGCCACCAAGGCGGACATGGTCGCGGTCGACCATCCGGAGATCGTCCACCACTACCGAGCCGCCGGCGACGTCAACCGGCGTAGCGTCGCGGGACAGGCCACGACGGAGGAGATGCGCGAGGCCTTCGTCCACTACCGCGCGCTGTTCGAGCGGCTGCTCGGCGACGACGCAGACCGTGGCGACGCGGGTCCGTCCCCGGCCGGCGCGGCGACCGGCTCCACGCTCGTCCAGGGCAGGGAGGCCGGGGCGGGTCCGACCGCGCGGGTGCACGACGTCGAGCAGGTCGAGGGCGCCGAGTCGGTGCAGCCGGTGCGCCGGGACGAGCACGTCGAGCGTCAGCACGTGGTCCGCGAGTCGCTCGACACCGGTGACGCGGAGCGGACGCAACGCCCGTCCGTGGACCGAAGTGGCGAGTCCGGGCAGCGGACCGGCGCGACGGCGTACGGCGGCGCTGCGCCGCAGGGGACTCGGCCTCCCGGCGAGGCCGACTCCGGGGCAACCGGCGAGGCACAGTCGCACTCGACCGGCGACGCCGCGTCCCGGGTGGCGGGCGGCTCCCACGCCGCCGACGTGCACCCGGCCGCGCAACCGCCGGCCGAGGCGGACTCGGTCGACCTGCGACAGGCCGAGCGGGCCCGCGTGGCGGGCGGCTCCCACGCGGCGCAGCTTCCGGGCACGGCAGACCCGGGCCGCGGCAGCCGGTAGGCGCCGTCCGGCCGACGCGGGCGGGCCCACGCCGCAACCTCACGCGGGGCGGACCCCGCCCCTGGCGTAGGCGGGGAACGGCGGTTGCGGCACGCCGTACGCACGTGTACGCCCGCGCTGGTCCCGCACGGCATTGTGGCCACATGGAGCTCGACGAGGTAGCGGACGAGCTGTACGCGCTGGACCTGGCGGACTTCACCTCGACGCGCACACAGCGCGAGAAGGCTGCGCGAGCGGCGGGCGACAGGGACCTGGCCCAGCAGATCCACGCGTTGCGCAAGCCGTCGACGGCGGCGTGGCTGCTCAACCGGCTGGCGCGCAGCCACGCGGACGAGGTCCGGGCCCTCCTGGATGTCGGACGAGCGTTGCGAGAGGCGCAGGCGACGCTCGAGGGCGAGGCGCTGCGCGAGCTGTCCCGGCAGCGGCGCCAGCTCGTCTACGCGCTCGGGCAGCAGGTCCGCGCCGTGGGTGGGCAGGCGGGACTGAAGGTCAGCGACGACGTGGCGCGGGAGGTCGAGCAGACCCTCGACGCCGCGCTCGCGGACGCTGACGTCGCCGCGGCGCTCGCCGCCGGCCGGCTGACGGCGGCGTTGCAGTACGCCGGGTTCGGCCCCGTGCCGGAAGCCGCCCCCCTCGCGGCGTCGCGCAC
>JALYMU010000404.1 GCA_030773595.1 Actinomycetota bacterium
GGTCCAGCCCGTCGCGGCCACCTCGTCGCCGACGACGGTGCCCGCGCCGGCCCCGTCGATGACGCCGTCGACTGTGCCGTCGACTGTGCCGTCGACTGTGCCGTCGACTGCGCCGTCCACCGCCGCCACGACCACGCCGACCACGCCGGCGCCGACCCCGTCGCCGACGTCCACGGTGGCACCGCCCGAGGGGCTGAAGGTCCTGTGGGTCGCCAAGGACCACAAGACGGCCCGCCTCTCGTGGAAGGGCGAGGTGCAGCTCGTCGCGGTCGGGCGCACGTTCGCGGGGTCCACGCTCGCGAGCATGACCATGGACGGCGAGGTCCACGTCGTGCGGTTCTCCGGGGTCGACGGCGACTTCGAGCTCCGGGAGAGCGCGGACCCGACCGCCTGAGACCGGACCGTCGTACGACGGACGCAGTGGCACCGACGGGCCGCCCGCACCCACCATGGTGCGGGCGGCCCTCGTGCGTCTGGGAGGATGCGGGCATGCTGCGCTGGCTCACCGCGGGGGAGTCCCACGGTCCTGCTCTCGTCGCCGTCCTCGAGGGGCTTCCCGCGGGCGTGCGTACCTCGAGTGAGCAGCTCGCGGCGGCCCTCGCGCGGCGCCGCCTCGGCTACGGCCGCGGGGCGCGGATGAGTTTCGAGCAGGACGAGGTCGAGTTCCTTGGCGGCGTGCGCCACGGCGGCACCCTCGGCGGGCCGGTCGCCGTGCGGATCGGCAACACCGAGTGGCCGAAGTGGCAGAAGGTCATGTCCGCCGACCCGGTGCCCGAGGAGGAGCTCGCCGCGCTCGCCCGCAACGCGCCGCTGACCCGCCCGCGGCCGGGCCACGCCGACCTGGTCGGCATGCAGAAGTACGGCTTCTCCGACGCCCGACCTGTGCTCGAGCGGTCCTCCGCCCGGGAGACGGCGGCGCGCGTGGCGCTGGGCGCAGTGGCGGCGGCGTTCCTCGACCAGGCCCTCGGGGCCCGGCTGGTCAGCCATGTCGTCGCCATCGGCGAGGCCGACGCGCCCGACGGCTCGGTCCCGACGCCCGACGACGTCGAGCGCCTCGACGCCGATCCCGTGCGCTGCCTCGACCCGATGGCGAGTGCGGCGATGGTCGCCGAGATCGAGGCGGCCCGCAAGGACGGCGACACCCTCGGCGGTGTCGTCGAGGTCCTCGCCTACGGGCTGCCGCCGGGCCTGGGCAGCCATGTCCACTGGGACCGCCGCCTCGACGCGCGCCTGGCGGGGGCGCTGATGGGCGTGCAGGCGATCAAGGGTGTCGAGGTCGGTGACGGCTTCCGCACCGCGCGCCGGCGGGGCTCGGCCGCCCACGACGAGATGGAGCTCTCCGACGGCGCCATCCGTCGTCGGACCGCGCGGGCGGGCGGCACCGAGGGCGGCATGACGACCGGTGACCCGCTGCGGGTCCGGGCCGCGATGAAGCCGATCTCGACCGTTCCGCGGGCCCTGGACACCGTCGACGTCTCCACCGGCGAGCCGGCCAAGGCGATCAACCAGCGCTCCGACGTGTGTGCGGTGCCCGCGGCGGGCGTCGTGGCGGAGGCGATGGTGGCCCTCGTGCTGGCCGACGCTGCCCTGGAGAAGTTCGGCGGCGACTCGGTCGCCGAGACCCGCCGCAACGCCCGGGCCTACCTCGACGGGCTCGCCGTACGGTGAGGCCAGCCCTCGGCAGGACGGGAGCCGCGGCGTGAGCGGTCCGGTGGTCGTGCTCGTCGGCCCGCCCGGCGCGGGCAAGACCACAGTCGGCTCGGTGCTCGCCGAGCGCCTCGGCGTCGGGTTCCGCGACACGGACGCCGACGTGGAGGCGCGGGCGGGCACCAGCGTGTCGGAGATCTTCGTCGAGCACGGGGAGGCGGAGTTCCGCCGGCTGGAGCGCGCGGCGGTCGCCGCCGCGCTGCATGAGCACGACGGCGTCCTGGCCCTCGGCGGCGGTGCCGTCCTCGACGAGAAGACCCGCACGGCCCTGCGTGGACACCGCGTCGCCTTCCTCGACGTCGGCATCGCCGACGCCGCCCGCCGCGTCGGCTTCAACCGTGACCGCCCGCTGCTGCTGGGCAACCCACGCGCCCAGTGGCTGCGGCTGATGGAGGCGCGCCGACCGCTGTACGACGAGGTGGCCACGGTCACGGTGCCGACCGACGGGACCGCCCCCGAAGACGTCGCCGCGGCGATCGCCGACCGACTGGAGCTGGCATGACCGACGCATCTGCCGTGGCCGCGCAGTCCGCCGCCCCGGACGAGCCGACGCGGATCCACGTCGGCGGGGACGCGCCGTACGACGTGGTGGTCGGCACGGGACTGCTCGGCGAGCTCGCCGGTCTCGTGGGTCCGCACGCACGCCGGGTCGCGGTCGTGCATCCCCGGGCCCTCGCCGCCACGGGTGAGGCCGTGCGGACCGACCTGGCCGATCAGGGCTACGAGGCCGTCGCGGTGGAGGTCCCCGACGCCGAGGAGGCGAAGACCGCCCAGGTCGCGGCGTTCTGCTGGTCCGTCCTCGGGCAGTCGGGATTCACCCGCAGCGACGCGGTCGTCGGCGTCGGGGGCGGCGCCACGACCGACCTCGCCGGCTTCGTCGCGGCGACCTGGCTGCGCGGCGTCCGGGTCGTCCACGTGCCGACGACGCTGCTGGGGATGGTCGACGCCGCCGTCGGCGGCAAGACCGGCATCAACACCGCCGAGGGCAAGAACCTCGTCGGCGCCTTCCACCCGCCGGCGGGCGTGCTGTGCGACCTGTCCACCCTCGAGACGCTTCCGCGCAACGACTACGTCAGCGGGCTCGCCGAGGTCGTGAAGTGCGGGTTCATCGTCGATCCGCGCATCCTCGAGCTCGTCGAGGCCGACCCGCAGGACGCGACGAGCCCCGCAGGGGTGCACGCCCGCGAGCTCATCGAGCGGGCGATCCGGGTCAAGGCCGACGTCGTCGCCGGCGACCTGCGGGAGGGCGTGGCAGCCGGCAGCGGCACGGTCAGCCGTGAGGTGCTGAACTACGGGCACACGCTCGGACACGCCATTGAGAAGGTCGAGCGCTACCGGTGGCGGCACGGCGCGGCGGTCTCCGTCGGGCTCGTCTTCGCCGCCGAGCTGGCCCGCCTCGCCGGGCGCCTGCGTGAGGACGTCGCCGACCGGCACCGCGACGTGCTGACCTCGCTCGGCCTGCCGGTCACCTACGACGCCGCCCGGTGGCCGCAGCTGCTCGAGGCCATGCGGCTCGACAAGAAGTCGCGCGGGGACCGGCTGCGCTTCGTCGTCCTCGACGACCTCGCCCGCCCCGCGGCCCTCGAGGGCCCCGACCCGTCCCTGCTCGTCGCCGCCTACCAGGAGGTCGCGCGGTGACGCGCGTGCTCGTGCTCAACGGCCCGAACCTGCGCCGGCTGGGCACCCGCGAGCCGGAGGTCTACGGCAACGAGTCCTACGCCGACCTGGTGGAGGTCTGTAGGGCGACCGCAGCGCAGGTTGGCTGGCAGGCCGAGGTCCGCCAGACCGATGACGAGTCCGAGCTCGTCGCGTGGCTGCACGAGGCGGCCGACGCGGCCGTGCCGGTCGTCCTCAATCCCGCGGCGTTCACCCACTACTCCTACGCCGTGCGCGACGCGTGCGCACAGCTGCGAGCGCCGCTGGTCGAGGTCCACCTCACCAACCCCGCGCGCCGGGAGACCTTCCGGCACACCTCCGTGGTCGCCGGTGTGGCGATCGGCACGATCGCCGGCTTCGGGCTCGACTCCTACCGGTTGGCCCTGTCCGCGCTGGCCTCGCTGGCGACGGCCGGCGACGACGAGCCTCCGGCGTAGGGTCGGTCGACATGCCCGACAACCACGAGCGGCGACGCCGGGCACTGCGCGACCTGCTGGGCGCACGCGATGCCGAAGCCGCACTGGTCACCGGTTTGGTCAACGTCCGCTACCTCACCGGCTTCACCGGCTCCAACGCCGCCCTGCTGGTCACGGCGACCGGCGCGCTGCTCGCGACGGACGGCCGTTACACCACGCAAGCGGGGACCGAGGCGGGCGACCTCGAGCTGGTCGTGGACCGCGACGTCGCCGTCGCGCTGGCGGCCCGTGCCGCGGCATCCGGCGTACGACGGCTCGCCTTCGAGGACCACGTCGTGACGGTGGAACAGCACGGTTCGCTCGTCCGGGAAGCCGGGACGACGGAGCTCGTCCCCCTGGGACGGGCCGTGGAGCGGCTGCGAACGGTGAAGGACGAGGACGAGATCGCCGCGTTGCGCACGGCGTGTGAGATCAGCGCCCGGGCCCTGGAGGAGCTGCTTCCCGCGCTCGTTCCCGGCCGCACCGAGCGCAGCATCGCCCGCGAGCTCGACAGCCGCATGGTGGCGCTCGGGGCCGAGGCGCCGGCCTTCGACACGATCGTCGCGGCCGGCCCGCACAGCGCGGTGCCGCACCACCGCCCGACGTCGCGGGTCGTGGCCCGCGGGGACTTCCTCAAGATTGACTTCGGTGCGCGCTTCGAGGGCTACCACGCCGACATGACCCGGACCTTCGTCGTCGGCTCGGAGCCCGCGGCCTGGCAGGCCGAGCTGCACGCGCTCGTGTTCGCCGCGCAGCGCGCCGGGCGAGAGGCGCTGGCGCCGGGACGGCCCGTCCGCGACGTCGACGCGGCCGCGCGCCGGGTCGTGGAGGACGCCGGTCACGGGCCCCACTTCCCGCACGGGCTCGGGCACGGGGTCGGCCTGGAGATCCACGAGGCGCCGCTGATGGGCTACGGGTCAGCCGCTATCCTGGGGGACCGATCGCCCGTCACCGTGGAGCCGGGGGTCTACCTGCCCGGCCGTGGCGGTGTCCGGATCGAGGACACCCTCGTGGTCCGCGACCCCGCGCAGGGCGGGCCAGAGCTGCTCACCACGACGACCAAGGAGCTGCTCGTCCTCGGCTGAGACGAGGCGGCGGCCCCAGCACCGAGAGCGCAGGAGACGCGACCACGTGGCAACGACCAACGACCTGAAGAACGGCCTCGTGCTCAACCTCGACGGCCAGCTGTGGAGCGTCGTCGAGTTCCAGCACGTCAAGCCGGGCAAGGGCGGCGCGTTCGTGCGCACGAAGCTCAAGAATGTCCTGTCGGGCAAGGTCGTCGACAAGACGTTCAACGCCGGCGTGAAGGTCGACACCGCGACCGTCGACAAGCGCCCGATGCAGTACCTCTACCAGGACGGCGGGGACTTCGTGTTCATGGACATGGACTCCTACGACCAGATCCACGTCCCGGCGGCGACGGTCGGCGACGCCGCGAAGTACATGCTGGAGAACCAGGAAGCCGTCGTCGCGATCCACCAGGGGACTCCGCTCTACGTCGAGCTTCCCGCGGCGGTCGAGCTGACGATCCAGTACACCGAGCCCGGCCTGCAGGGCGACCGCTCCACCGGCGGCACCAAGCCCGCGACGCTCGAGACGGGCGCCGAGGTGGCCGTGCCCCTGTTCATCACCACCGGTGAAAAGGTCAAGGTCGACACCCGGTCCGGTGATTACCTGGGGCGTGTCACGGGCTGACCCGGTGCGTCGCGAAGCGCGCGGCAGGCTGGCGGACCAGCCGGCTCGTTGCCGGACCTGCCGACCACCATCCCGGCCAACCACCATCCCGGCCAACCACCATCCGGCCAACCACCATCCGGCCAACCACCGTCCTGCCGATCAGCACCCTGCCCCACGACGAGGAGACCTGCCGTGGCCGCCCGCAGCAAGGCGCGCAAGCGTGCCCTCGACCTGCTCTTCGAGTCCGAGCAGCGCGGCGTCGACCCGCTCGAGACCCTCGCCCGGCGGGTTGCCGCCTGCGACCCACCGGTCGGGGAGTACACCGTCGAGCTCGTCGAGGGTGTCGTCGCCCACCGCGAGCGCATCGACAGCCTGCTCGCGACGTACGCGCAGGGATGGACGCTGGACCGGATGCCGGCGGTCGACCGCAACGTCCTGCGGCTCGGGACCTACGAGCTGCTCTGGCGCGACGAGGTGCCGGACGCCGTCGTGCTGGACGAGGCCGTGACGCTCGCGCGGGACCTCTCGACCGACGAGTCGCCGGCGTTCGTCAACGGGCTGCTCGCCCGGCTGCTCGAGCTCAAGCCGACGCTGGCGAGGTAGCTCCCCGCCTGGCCGGCAGGCGGAGGTGGAGCGGACGCCGCCCCCCCGAGCGGCATCCGTTCCTTCACACGTGTCCCAACGTCACACGTGGTCCAACGCCCGGCGGGCCTCGGGGTTCAGCACGCCCCAGGCGATGAGCTGCTCGCTCAACACGCTCGGTGACAGGTCGTAGATCACGGCCAGCGTGCGCAGGTCGTCCTGCCGGATCGAGAGCACCTTGCCGTTGTAGTCACCGCGCTGGCTCTGGATCGTCGCGGCGTAGCGCGCCAGAGGGCCCGCCTTCTCCGCCGGCACGCCCTGGAGCTGCTCCAGGTCGATCACCAGCCGCGGCGGCGGCTCGCTGGCGGCGTTCGGACTGCCCGAGGGCAGCAGCTCCGCGACCGGAACGCCGTAGAAGTCGGCCAGCTCGGCCAGCTTCTGGACGGTGACGGCGCGGTCGCCACGCTCGTAGGAGCCGACGACGACGGCCTTCCACCGGCCTTGGGACTTCTCCTCGACGCCGTGCAGGGACAGCCCCTGCTGCGTCCGGATCGAGCGCAGGCGCGCGCCGAGCGCGCGAGCGTATTCACTGGACATGTCGGAATCCCCCCTGAAAGCGCGGTTACACTCAGTAGCGTCACGGAGAGTCAGAGGCGCCGTCAAGTAAATCCGGCGCTATCACCCGTTCGCCACGCTGCGTGACTGGCTTCCTCATGGGTCGTTGTCGGGCGCCGCGGCCTCTCACTCGCTCGGTCACGGCTCGGGACAGCCGGCATCTGTTCGCGTCGCCGGTGTGACCCCGAGCGCACTCAGTCAACGATGCCCTACCGGGGCGCTCGACGTCCGACCGGGGTGCGGAGGGACGTCGGGCGGGCCGCCGGGGCGATGCTACGGTGACCCCGACCGACATCCTTTAACGACCCGTCCCGAGAGGCGGGGAAGGAGGTCCGGGCACGCATGCCCACGACCGATCGCGCGTCGCGCCCCGCCGCCCCGGACGGCCCCGGGCATCCGGCCGACACCCGTCGCGCCGAGGGGTCAGGCGCCGTCGAGGCGCCCGCGCGCCCGGTGCTCGACCCGCCGGACGTCGGCCGCGCCCTCACCCGCATCGCCCACGAGATCCTCGAGCGCAACCGGGGTGGCAGCGACGTCGTCCTGCTGGGAATCCCTTCGCGTGGCGTGCCGCTGGCGCGCCGGCTCGCCCGGCGCATCGCCGAGGTGGAGTCCGACGTCCCGGTCGGCTCGCTCGACGTGACGATGTACCGCGACGACCTGCGGCTGCGTCCCGCTCGTGCCCTGGAGCGCACGGAGATCCCGGCCGGCGGCGTCGACGGCAAGGTGGTCGTCCTCGTGGACGACGTGCTGTTCTCCGGCCGCACCGTCCGCGCCGCGCTCACCGCTCTGGACGATCTCGGGCGACCGCGCGCGGTCCAACTCGCGGTCCTCGTCGACCGCGGGCACCGCCAGCTCCCGATCCGCGCCGACTACGTCGGCAAGAACCTCCCGACCTCGCTGCGCGAGACCGTGCGCGTCCTGCTCGAGGAGACCGACGGCGTCGACGCCGTCCTGCTCGGTCCCAGCCCGCGAAGCGCCGGAAGCGAGGCGACCCGATGAGGCACCTGCTCTCCGCCGCGGACCTCTCCCACGACGACGCGCTGCTCGTCCTCGACACCGCCGAGGAGCTCGCCCGCGTGCTCCAGTCCGCCGACCGCGCGGTGAAGAAGCTGCCGACCCTGCGCGGGCGTACCGTGGTGAACCTCTTCTACGAGGATTCGACCCGCACCCGCATCTCGTTCGAGGCCGCCGCGAAGCGCCTGTCCGCCGACGTCATCAACTTCTCCGCCAAGGGCTCCAGCGTGTCCAAGGGCGAGAGCCTCAAGGACACTGCGCTGACGCTGGAGGCCATGGGCGCCGACGCGGTCGTCGTACGCCACGCCTCCAGCGGCGCCCCGCACCGGCTCGCCCACTCGGACTGGATCCGCGGCTCGGTCGTCAACGCCGGCGACGGCACGCACGAGCACCCCACCCAGGCGCTGCTCGACGCGTTCACCATGCGCCGCCGGCTCAGCGCGGGGACCGGCGACCTCGACGGGCGCCGCGTGACGATCGTCGGCGACGTGCTGCACAGCCGCGTCGCCCGCTCCAACGTCCTCCTGCTCGCGACGCTCGGAGCCGAGGTGACGCTCGTCGCGCCGCCGACCCTCCTGCCGCTCGGTGTGGAGACCTGGCCGTGCGCGGCGTCGTACGACCTCGATGCCGTGCTGCCCAAGAGCGACGTCGTGATGATGCTGCGGGTGCAGCGGGAGCGGATGAACGCCGCCTACTTCCCGAGCGCGCGGGAGTACAGCCGCCGCTACGGCCTGGACACCGGGCGGCTCGCGCGGATGCCCGAGGACGCGATCGTCATGCACCCAGGCCCGATGAACCGCGGCATGGAGATCGCCGCGGAGGTGGCCGACTCGCCGCGCTCGACGATCGTCGAGCAGGTCACCAACGGCGTGAGCGTGCGGATGGCGGTGCTCTACCTGCTGCTCGGCGGCAGCGAGCCCGCGATCGGTGCCGACGCCGGCGCCCGGATCGACCTGCGGACGGTGGAGGAGCGGCGATGAGTGACTCGACGTACGGCGGGACCTTCCTCGTCCGCGGTGCCCGGCTGCTCGGTGCCGGCGACCCGGTCGACCTCGTCCTCGCCGGGGGACGCATCGAGGAGGTCGGGTCCGGCCTGTCCCGCGCCGGCGCGGAGGTGCTCGACGCGGACGGGCTCGTCGCGCTCCCGGGCCTGGTCGACCTGCACACGCACCTGCGCGAG
>JALYMU010000405.1 GCA_030773595.1 Actinomycetota bacterium
GGGCGACTATGACGGCGGCACGACGTTCTTGGCTGCGCTCGCCCGTGGCGGCGCGCCGCGCGCCGTCTGGAGCGCCCTGCCCGGAGCCGACTGGGCCGACGACCTGGCCCGCGCCGTGCTCGCCACCCTGGCGGGAGGACGTGGCGCCCTCGTCGTCGTCCCCGACGCCCGTGACGTCCGCCGGCTCGATGCGGCTCTCGACGCGCTCACGGTCCCGGACGCCGCCCCAGCCCCGCCCGTCGCCGCGTCGAGCGCCGCCGCGTCGAGCGCCGGTGCATCACGCTCCACTCGGTCAGGCTCGATCCGTTCAGGCGCGGTCCCTGCTGGCGCCGGTCCGTCGTCCTCCGCTCTCCCCGGTTCCGCCGTCCCTGCATGTCACGTCACACTCACCGCGGACCTGGGGGCACAGGAGCGCTACCGCCGTTGGCTTCGCGTGCTGCGCGGGTCGGTGTCGGCCGTGATCGGGACCCGGGCCGCTGCTTTCGCGCCGGTGCGCAACCTCGGTCTCGTGGCGGTCTGGGACGACGGTGACGACCTGCACGCCGAGCCACGCGCGCCGTATCCCCACGTTCGCGAGGTGCTCGGCATGCGTGCGCAGGACGAGGGGGCCGGATTCCTCCTCGGTGGCTACGCGCGTACGGCCGAGGCTGCCCAGCTGGTGGCCTCGGGGTGGGCGCGCAGCCTCGTCGCGCCGCGCCACCTCGTGCGGACACGCGCGGCGCGTGTGCGAGCGCTCGAGGGCGGCGGCGGGCCTGGACCAGGGGACTTCGCGAGCCGGGGGGTGCGGATTCCGAGCTTCGCCTGGGAAGCCGCCCGCACCGGTCTAGGCCTCGGACCCGTGCTGGTCCAGGTCCCCCGAGCCGGCTACCTCCCGGGCCTGTCGTGCCGCGGGTGCCGCGCACCGGCACGCTGCGCCGCGTGCGTGGGTCCGCTGGCAGCAGGCTCCGACCGTCAGGTGCGCTGCGCGTGGTGCGGATGTGCGGCAGGCGTGCTCGCTCCGGCGGTCGGTACGTCCGGCTCAGACCCCCGCGACACATCGGCTGCGGACGGCACCCCGACGCCGTGGCGTTGCACGGCGTGCGGTGGCGAGGCGCTGCGGACGCGCACGGCGGGGCTGCGGCGGACGGTGGAGGAGCTCGGACGGGCGTTTCCGGGAGTGCCCGTGCGCACGTCCGGCGGCGGCGCCGGGGGCGCCGTCCTGGACGACGTGACGGGGGAGCCGGCCCTGGTCGTGGCGACCGTGGGCGCCGAGCCCATAGCGCGCGGCGGCTATGCGGCAGCGCTGCTCCTGGACGGGTCGGCCCTGCTGGCGCGGGCCGACCTGCGCGCCGGCGAGGAGGCGCTGCGTCGCTGGATGGCCGCCGCAGCGCTCGTTCGTCCGGCCCAGGAGGGCGGAGTGGTGGTCGCCATCGCGGACGCGGGCGCTCCGGTCGTGCAGGCGCTCGTGCGCTGGGACCCCGTGACGGCGTCCGCTCGCGAGCTGGCGGACCGCCAGCAGCTCGGCTTCCCGCCTGCGGCCCGCGTGGCGAGTGTGTCCGGGACTCCACCCGCCGTCGAGGACCTGCTCGAGCTCACCCGGCTCCCGCCCGGTGCTCAGGTCCTCGGCCCCGTGCCGATGGAGGGCCCGTCCCGGGCCGGCGACGGCGCGGACGCGCAGGGCGACCACCATGTCCGGGCGTTCGTGCGCGTGCCGCGTCCGGCGGGCGCCGCCCTCGCCGCGGCACTGCGGGCCGCGGCAGGTGTCCGGACCGCGCGCAAGGCGCCGGATCCCGTGCGCGTCCGCATCGACCCCGTCCCCCTCGGCTGAGAGGCTCGCACAGTGAATCGCGACAACGACCTGTCCCCAGCCGGCGACGGCGTCGTCACGACGTCAGCCGCGGCCGCCACCGATCCCGCGCGGGTCGGGCCGGTGGTCGTGTTCGACCTCGGTGGCGTGCTGATCGACTGGGACCCGCGGCGGCTCTACCGGACGCTGCTGCACGACGATGCGGCGGTCGAGGCCTTCCTGGAGGAGGTCGGCTTCGCCCAGTGGAACCACCTCCAGGACGCGGGGCGGCCCTTCGCCAAGGGCGTGGCCGAGCTCTCGCGGCGACACCCCGCGCACGCCGAGTTGATCGCTTCCTATCCGCAGCGCTTCGCTGAGACCCTCGTCGGGGAGCTCGATGACAGCGTCGCGGTGCTGGAGGAGCTCTCGGGCGCAGGCGTTCGGCTCTACGCGCTGACCAACTGGTCGGCGGAGACCTTCGAGGTGGCGCGCAGCCGCTTCGCCTTCCTCGGGCTCTTCGCCGGGATCGTCGTGTCGGGGGAGATCGGCATGGCCAAGCCTGACCCGCGCATTTACCACCACCTGCTGGAGCAGTTCGCCCTCGGCGCCGCGGACGTGGTCTACATCGACGACGCGCCGCGGAACGTCGCCGCCGCCCGCAACGTTGGCATGGACGCGATCCGGTTCACCGACGCCCCCGCCCTGCGCCGTGACCTCGTCCGGCGAGGGTTGCCCGTCGCACCCGCCTAGACTGGCGCGGGGAGGAACGCGGGAGTGCGACGCCCGACCATCACGACACGACAGGGAGACCGCGAGTGGCCGTTGTGCCCATCCGCCTGTTCGGGGACCCGGTGCTGCGGACGCCCGCCGAGCCGGTGACCGACTTCGACAAGGAGCTTCGTGTCCTGGTGAAGGACCTCACCGACACGATGGTCGCGGCACCGGGCGCCGGCCTCGCCGCCCCCCAGCTGGGCGTCAGTCTGCGGGTCTTCACCTACCACGTCGACGACGAGCTCGGTCATCTGGTGAACCCGAGGCTCGACCTCTCCGACGACGAGCAGGACGGTGAGGAGGGCTGCCTGTCCTTCCCCGGACTGGTCTACCCGACCAAGCGCGCGCTGCGCGTCGTGGCCAAGGGCTTCAACATGTACGGCGAGCCGGTGGTCCTGGAGGGCAGCGACCTTCTGTCCCGCTGCGTCCAGCACGAGACCGACCACCTCGACGGGATCCTGTTCATCGATCGCCTCGACCGGGAGGCGCGCAAGCTGGCATTGCGGGCCATCCGGGAGGCTGAGTGGTCGGGTCACCCGGCGCCGCAGGTCAAGATCTCCCCGCACTCGACGTTCGGGCGGGCCCTTTAGCGTGCGGGTCCTCTTCGCGGGCACGCCGCAGACGGCGCTGCCCTCCCTCGACGCGCTGCTCGCCTCGCGCCACGAGGTCGTGGCCGTCCTGACCCGTCCGGACGCGCCGGCTGGGCGCGGACGCCGGCTCACCGCCAACCCCGTCGCGCAACGCGCGGAGCAGGCCGGCATCGAGGTGCTCAAGCCCCCCGGCGTGCGGGACCCCGCGCTGCATGCGCGCCTGCGCGCGCTTGCGCCGGACTGCGCGCCGGTGGTGGCCTACGGCGCTCTGGTCCCCGCGGCGGCGCTGGAGATCCCCACGCACGGCTGGGTCAACCTGCACTTCTCGCTGCTGCCTGCCTGGCGCGGCGCAGCCCCGGTACAGCGAGCGATCCTCGCCGGTGACGAGGTGACCGGAGCGTCGACCTTCCGCCTCGAGGAAGGCCTCGACACCGGTCCGGTCTACGGCGTCGTGACCGAGACCATCCGGCCCGACGACACGACTGGGGACCTGCTCGGGCGGCTGGCGCGCTCCGGTGCCGGCCTGCTCACCGCCACCCTCGACGGCATCGAGGACGGCACCCTCGTGGCGGTCGCGCAGCCGGCCGACGGCGTCTCGCACGCACCCAAGCTCACGGTCGAGGACGCGCGCGTGCCGTGGGCGGCACCGGCCCTGCACGTCGACCGCCTGGTCCGGGCGTGCACGCCCGCCCCAGGTGCGTGGACGACCTACCGCGGCGAGCGACTCAAGCTCGGTCCGGTGCGCCTGCTGGCGGAGGAGTCGGGGCTCGCGCCCGGCGAGCTGCAGGTCGACCGCGGCGCTGTGCGCGTCGGCACCGGGTCGGCGCCCGTGCAGCTCGGCGTCGTGCAGCCGCCGGGGAGGAGGCCCATGCCGGCACCGGACTGGGCCCGCGGCGCGCGAGCGGCCGGCGAGCGGATGGTCTGAGCCGTGGCCGGCCG
>JALYMU010000406.1 GCA_030773595.1 Actinomycetota bacterium
GCGTCGCCCAGCGCGAGGAACGCCGCGGCAAGGCCGACGGTCGCGGACGGCGCTCCGCGTCGCTCGGCCCGCTGCCACGCCTCGACCGCCTCCGCCGGCTCGCCTCGCGCCTGGTGCACCTGCGCGAGCAGGACAGCGGCGTCGGCGGATCCCGCAGCGTCCCGCTCCTGCGCACGGGCGAGCGCGCGCGCCCACCGCTCGCCCTCCCCGAGCGCGGCCCAGCCGTCCTCGAGCGTCGCCACCGCGAACGCCGCGAGCAGCGATCCGTCGTCGTCGGCGCGCTCGACCGCCCGGAGGTAGGACTCCTGGTCACCGTCGCGCACGTACGCGGCGTAGGCGGCGGGGTAGGCCGCCTCGGCGGATCCGCGCCCCGCTGCCCCTGACCACGCCTCATGCGCCGCCGCGAGGTCGCCGCGTGCCGCTAGCAGCAGCCCGAGCGCGTGGCCCGCCGTCGCCGAGCCCGCACCCGAGTGCGTCGCGCAACACCGCTTCACGCCCGGCGAGGTGTCCGGCACCACGAACAGGTCGGCCGGGACGTCAACCGGACGCCGGAGCACCGCGGCGTCGCTCTCGTCCGCCGTCATGGGACCACCCCTCGGGCCAGGCCGGTCGGTGCTCCGAACGTACTCCGGCGGCAGGCCGTGGCACAGCGGTCCGTCGACACGCACGCCGCTCGCGGAGGAGACCCTTGCCCGAGGGTCAGCCCCTCGAGGACCCGAGCGGCGCTCCGAGCCAGACGGCCGAAGCGTCCACCTCCGCCGCGCGCTCGCGCCAGGGACGTCGGACAGCTGGTCGGGTCGGGATCGACGCTTCAGCCGTCTCCTCGACGGCGCCGTCGGTGGTCTTCGGCATGCTCGCCCTTCGAGCCACCTGGGGCGCAACAGCGCCATCGAGCAGTTTGTCGTCAAGCTCGACCCGGCCGTGAAGAGCAGGTCGCTGCCCTGTCGGACCAGGAGCCCGCGGGCGCCGTCGCGGAGACCGACGCCCCGGACGACGCTCGGGGCGAAGGCAGCGAGCTGGACCACTGGTACGCGGCGCTCACGTCGCAGCGGGCTCGGGTGGGGCTCGAGGAGCTCGAGTCCCTGCCGGCGCCTGGATGGTCCTTTCCACCCGCGACGCCTACCCGGAGGCGTTGCAGCAGCTGTGGCGCGACGCCTATGGGGACTGGTTCCCGTCGAGCCAGTGGCGCACCCGGCCGGGGCCGGAGCTCCTGCGGGCCGAGGTGCGCCACGACGGCACCGCCGATGGCCAGCTGTGGCTTGCCGTTGGCACCGGACCCTCACTGGCTGCGCCCGACGGGAGTGGCGGCGCGGGCGCGCCCGCCGCGGGGCGGCGTCCTTCAGCGGGACCGCGCCCCGAGCAGCTCCCGGACCGTCACCGACCTCGACCCCCGGTCGGCGAGGGCGGTCAGCAGGGCGTCCGCGGTGACGGCGACGGGTGTCCGAGCCCGGGTGCCCTCGTGCAGGACGGCGACGGCTCCGGGATGGGCACGGGCAGCCAGCCGCCGGCCCTGGCGCTGCGGGTCCGTGTCGTACTCCGTGACGAGCAGCCACGGCGATCCCAGGACGCAGCGGTACCCCATCTCGGAGCCCTGCCGGAGCAGGCGGGGGGTGAACCAGCCCGAGCCGGGGCGGAACACCGACACGTCGCCGTGTAGCCGCAGCAGCGCGTCCACCTGCTGCAGCTGCCGCGCCCTCTCCTCGGGCGGCAGTCGTACGGTGGGCCGGTCCTGCCAGAGGTGGTTGCCCAGCTGGTGGCCGTCCGCGGCGATAGCCCGGACGAGCTCCGGGTGACGTGCGGCGCGCTCCCCGATGAGGAAGAACGTCGCGCGCGCCTGGTGGCGGCCGAGCACCTCGAGCAGGGCCGGCGTCGTGTCAGGGTGCGGGCCGTCGTCGATCGTGAGCGCGAGGACGGGGCGATCGGTGGCTACGCAGACGAGCGGCGCTCGCTCGGCCCAGAGGCGGTCGGCGACCTGCTGCAGGGCCACGCACGTCAGCCGGCAAGGCAGGGACGGCGGTGTCATCCGCGCTTGTGCCGTGCCCTGTGCGCGTCCCACTCGTCGAGCGCCGCGAGCGTGGAGTGCTCGCCGAGGGTCCGGTAGGCCTCGAACTCGATGTCGCCGAAGTCCTGTGGCGACGTGGAGGCACGCGGGAACTCCGCCTGGGGGGCCGCGAAGGCCCGGACCGACTCGGGCACCTCGCTCGACATCGCCGGGCGCACGGCCTTGACCACGAGCACCTCGAGCAGGCAGCCGCCGTCCGCGTGCTCGTAGACGCGCATGTACGGCCCCGGCGGGGTGGCCGTCGATCTCCTCCAGACACGCCGCGCCACCGCGTCGACAGGTCCGTCACCCGCAGGCGCAGCACCGTCCGAGGGGGCAGGTGCCTGCGCGACTGTGCCGTGCATGCACCGCAGGTCGACCCCGAACTCCATCCTGACGACGCCCATCGCGTCCCCGACCGCCGACCAGGTGCCCTCGCTGTGGTTGCTCGCGTCCACCACGACGATGCGCCCGTGGAACCCCTGCTCGGTCCGGTGCAGCCGCACGGCCTCGACCAGGCCGGTGTTGTCCAGGTGGCCACCGTCGCTGAAGTACAGCCAGCGGTCGGAGGTCGAGGACTGCCCGATCGCCTCGGCCAGCACCTGCGCCGCTCCGGGACGGTTGATCAGCCAGGCCGTCACGGCCATCGTCCGGCGTGCCCGGTGCCGCTCGGCGCGGGACCCCAGAGCGGGTTGCGGACCCACGTGCCGACCCGGACGTTGAACAGGGTGAGCAGCACCCGGAAGGGGGCGATGGCGAAGGAGAAGCGCCCGGCCATGGGACTGACGGCCGCACCGCTCCTCGCGACGACGGCCATGACGGACACCCGTCCACGGCCTGCCGACCGCTCCAAGTCGGACATGCGCACCGCCACCTCGCCGGACTTCGTCACGAGCAGGGCCTGACCGGGGGAGAAGACCATCGGCAGCCCGCTCAGGCTTGAGTCAACGCAGCCACCGGCTGACCCTCGACGCTCCCACCTCGGCCCGCGCACTCTGCGCGGGTCATCCGCTGTCGCCGCTGCTTGGCTGTCCATCATTGAACACCGACAACAAGGAGAAACTGTGTCTGACTACGGCATGAGCGTGCGGATCGACGCATCTATCGAGGAGGCTCTGCAGCGGAC
>JALYMU010000407.1 GCA_030773595.1 Actinomycetota bacterium
CCGCGTCGGCGTCCGCGTCCTCGGCGCGGCGCAGCGCGGCGCGGGCCTGCGGCGACTCGATGCGCAGAAGCACCTGACCCGCCCGCACCCGGCTGCCTTCGCGGACCCGCAGCACCGCCACCCGGCCGTCGGCCGCGGCACTCACGGTCGCCGACGCGCGGGCCTCCACCGTCGCCGGAGCCTCGACCACCTCGGCCACGGTCTCGCGGCCGACCTCCGCGGTGCGCACGGGAGCGCGTTCCTCGCCACTGCACGCGGCCAGGAGTACGGCGCTCGCGAGGAGGACAGACACATGGGCGGGACGGGGATGCACGTCCTCATCGTAGGTTTGGACGCGAAGCCTGGCGCGGCGGCGCCGGGATCCGGTGGAGGTGGCGTTGTGGCGATCCGCCGCATTAGTCTCTCCTTCGACCCGCACCATCCCGCTCGCATCGTCGCGGCCGCGTTCGCGGCGGCGATCGCCGCTGCGACGGTCGTGCTCATGACGCCCGCCGCGAGCGAGGCCGGGCAGTCGACCCCGTTCGTGACGGCACTGTTCACCGCGACCTCGGCGGTGTGCGTGACGGGCCTCGTCGTCGTCGACACGCCGACGCACTGGTCGACCCTCGGAGAGCTCGTCATCCTCGCCGGGATGCAGGTCGGCGGGTTCGGCATCATGACCTTCGCCTCGCTGCTCGGCCTTCTCGTGTCGCGGCGCCTCGGGCTGCGTACGCGGTTGCTGGCCCAGGCCGAGACCAAGGCGCTCCAGCTCGGTGACGTCGGACGTGTCCTGCGCGGCGTCGCGGTGACGTCGCTCGCGATCGAGGCGGTCGTGGCCGTCGTCCTGTGGCTGCGGCTGTGGCTCGGATACGGCGAGACCCCGGGGCGGGCGGCGTACCTCGGCGTCTTCCACAGCATCTCGGCGTTCAACAACGGCGGCTTCGCGCTGTGGAGCGACAGCATGATGCGCTTCTCCGGCGACCCGTGGGTGATCGTGCCGATCGCGCTCGGGGTCGCCCTCGGCGCCCTCGGGTTCCCGGTCCTGCTGGAGCTCTATCGCGAGGCCCGCACTCCCCACATCTGGTCCCTGCACACGAAGATCACCATGCTCGCCACCGGTGTTCTCATCCCGGGAGGAACCATCGCGCTGCTCGTCTTCGAGTGGGCGAACCCGGAGACCCTCGGGCCGATGAACGCGCCGACGAAGCTGCTTAACGCGTTCTTCCACGCGGTGATGCCGCGCTCCGGAGGCTTCAACTCGGTCGACGTGGGCGCCATGACGGAACCGAGCTGGCTGGTCAACGACGTCCTGATGTTCATCGGCGGCGGGAGCGCGGGGACGGGCGGCGGCATCAAGCTGACCACCTTCACCGTGCTGCTGTTCGCGATCGTCGCCGAGGCGCGCGGCGACCGTGACGTCCACGCCTTCGAGCGGCGCATCCCGACGGCCGTCATCCGCCAGGGTCTCTCGGTGGCGCTTCTCGCGGTGGCCGTCGTCGTCGTCGCGACGCTGACGCTCCTCGCGATGACAGGGCTCGACCTCGACCGGGTCCTGTTCGAGGTGCTCTCGGCCTCCGCCACCGTCGGCCTGAGCACCGGCATCACGCCCTCGCTCCCTCCGGCGGCGCAGTATCTCCTGGTCGTCCTGATGTTCCTGGGACGCACGAGCACCATCACCCTGGCCTCGGCGCTCGCCCTGCGCGATAACCGACGGCTTTACCGCCGACCTGAGGAGCGACCGATTGTTGGGTAGCAAGCGGGATGACGACGCGGTCCTCGTCGTCGGGCTCGGCCGGTTCGGCGGCGCCCTCGCCAAGTCCTTGGAGCGGGTCGGGCACGAGGTCCTGGCCGTCGACGAGAGCGGCGAGCTGGTTCAGGAGTGGGCCGGCCGCCTGACCCACGTCGTCGAGGCCGACTCCACCAGTGAGGCCGCGATGCGCCAGGTCGGAGCCGGCGACTTCGAGCACGCGATCATCGCGATCGGCACCGACATCGAGGCGAGCCTGCTCAGCGCCTCGGTGCTCGTGGACCTCGGTGTCCGCCAGGTGTGGGCGAAGGCCATCACCCCTGCGCACGGCAAGATCCTCCAGCGGATCGGCGTGCGTCACGTGGTCTATCCCGAGCGCGACGCCGGGGAGCGCATCGCCCACCTCATCAGCGGCCGGATGATCGACTTCATCGAGTTCGACGACGGCTTTGCGATCGTCAAGATTCGTGCGCCGCGCGAGGCGCACGGACAAACCCTCGCCGAGTCCGCCCTGCGGACCAAGTACGGCGTCACGATCGTCGGCGTGAAGCGGCCCGGTGAGGACTTCACCTACGCCCAGGCCGACACGGTCATCCACCCGGGAGACCTGCTCATCGTCGCGGGCAAGACCGGGCTGGTCGAGCACTTCGCCGGCCAGAGGTAACCGCTCGGCGGGCTGCCCCGGACTCGGCTCCGGACCCCGGACTCACACCTCAGCTGCGCGCCTCCCACGTGAACGTCGTCGTGACCGACTGGCTCTTGGCCGCGGAGTTCGCCGCGACGATGTAGGAGATCCGATACACCCTCGTGGTCGAGCTGCCGCCCGCCGGAGCCCACGCACCCGATCCGGCAGCGAAACTCGTCCCCAGACTCGCGAGCGTGCCGGCATAGACGGTCAAGGACGGCGCGAAGCCGGTGCAGGAGGATGCGCTTCCTCCGGTCCCCTCCTCGACGGTGATGTCGAGATAGGGCGAGAGGCCGCCGGACGTGCCGGTGCGGAACACCTTCACGGTCGCGGTCAGCGAGCCGCTGTAGGTCACGGCGATGCAGCGCTCGCCCATGCTCCCGGGCTTGAGGTTGGAGGCGGAGAACAACGCTCCGCCCGAGTCGTCGTCGGCGAGGACCACCGTGCCCGCTGTGAGCTGGTTGCTGACGTTGGACGTCCTGGCCGTGAAGGCGGCGCTGGCGGGCTCCCACATCACGGTGGAGCAGACCAGGGCCGCAAGCGTCGTCACCGCGCCGAGCGCACGGCCACGCAGGTGGGCAGCGCGACCCGCACGGGTACGCCGCAGCGCTGCCCGGGCCGAGGGCATGTGCCCGTCCGTCGCCGCCATGAGCAGAACATCGGCGTGGTCGGGGCGCGACTTGAGGCGCCGGTCGGCGCCGCGTGGTCCTGCGCTGCCGCACCCGCCCGCTCCGTCACGGGGTGGCCACCACCGCGACGCCCCGGCCGCACGCCGGCGCCATCCACTCAGTCGTCGCCGCCGGCGAGCTCCCGGCTACGGTCCCGTGCTGCCTCGAGCGCGGCGAGCAACGCAGCCCGCACTCCGTGCTTCTCCAGCTCCCGGATCGCGTTGATGGTCGTGCCCGCCGGTGAGGTCACCGCCTCCCGCAGTCGCACGGGATGCTCCCCCGAGTCGCGCAGCATGGTGGCCGCCCCGACCGCCGTCTGCACGATCAGGTCATGGGCGACGTTGCGGGGCAGCCCCAGGAGGATCCCGGCGTCGGTCATCGCTTCGACGAGGAAGAAGAAGTACGCCGGTCCGCTGCCGGACAGCGCGGTCACCGCGTCCTGCTGCGACTCGGGCACGCGGATGGTGCGCCCCACGGGCTGGAAGATCTCCTCGGCGCGCCGCAGGTGCTCCTCGCCGGCGTGCTCGCCCGCCGAGATCGCGCTCATCGCCTGGTCCACGAGCACGGGGGTGTTCGTCATGACCCGGACCACCGGAACTCCGTCGGCGAGCCGGCGGGAGACGGAGGACGTCGTGATCCCGGCGGCGCCGGAGATGACCAACCGCTCAACCGGCACGTGGGGGGCGAGCTCGTCGAGGAGGACCGCCATGTCCTGCGGCTTGACCGCGAGGATCAGGGTGTCGGCCTCCCGCGCGGCGTCGACGTTGGCGACGACCTCGACGCCGTAGCGCTCGCGCAGCAGCTCGGCTCGGTCCTCACGCCGGGCGGTCGCGAGCAGGTCCTTGGGCGAGTGGCCGGCTCGGAGCATCCCGGACAGCAGCGCCTCACCCATCTTGCCGGTCCCCAGCACCGCGACCCGCTGCGTCATGCCGTCCTCCGCTTCCGGCGCCGGCCCTCGTGCCGGCTGCCACGCTTCCAGGCGGGCGCGGCCCCCGGCGTACGACGAGGTCCACGGCGGCGTCGAGCGGCGACGCTGCCGCTGAGCCGACCGCTCGAGGACGCCGACCCGCCCGGCCGGCCTCAGCCGCGTGACGCCAGCGAGCGCAGGAAGAACGCGACGTTCGCCGGGCGCTCGGCAAGACGGCGGATGAGGTAGCCGTACCAGTCCGAACCGTAGGGCACGTAGACCCGTACCCGCTCACCGGCCGTGGTCAGCCGGCGCTGCTCCTCGGGGCGGACGCCGTAGAGCATCTGGTACTCATACGTCCCCTGCCGCCGGCCGTGGCGTACGGCGAGCCCGCGGGCGATCTCGACCAGCCTCGGGTCGTGCGTCGCGACCATCGGGTAGCCCTTGCCGCCCATCAGGACCTTGAGGCAGCGCACGTAGGACAGGTCGACCTCGTGCTTGTCCTGGTAGGCGACCGACGCCGGCTCCTTGTAGGCGCCCTTGCACACGCGGACCCGCGAGCCCGGGCCCGCGAGGTCCCGGCAGTCCTGCTCCGTGCGGTAGAGGTAGGCCTGCAGCACGGCGCCGGTGTCAGGGAAGTCTCGGCGCAGCTCGCGCAGGATCGACAGGGTGGAGTCGGTCGTGGTGTGGTCCTCCATGTCGAGGGTGACCGTCGTCCCCACCGAGCGGGCGGCCTCGCAGATGGCGTAGACGTTGTCGAGCGCAATGCGTTCCCCGTCGCCGGGCAGGGCCTGGCCGACCGCGGAGAGCTTGACCGAGACCTCCGCCGCAGCCGTCAGCGCGGCCGCGGAGAGCTCCTTGAGCAGGATGAGGTACGCGTCGCGCGTGGTAGCGGCCTGCTCCTGGTCGGTCGTGTCCTCGCCGAGGTGGTCCAGCGAGACGCGCAGACCCTCGCCCATGAGCTCGTGCGTGACGCGCACCGCGTCCTCGACCGACTCTCCGGCGACGAACCGCGCGACCACACCGCTGGACACCGGAAGCGTGGAGACCAGCTCCTTGGCTGGGGTGCTGCGGGACAGCGTCAGCAGGGCAGGGCGTAGCACGGGTCCTCCTCGCCAGGCTAGGGACCTCTCTGTCCCGGCCGCCAGGCTAAGGGAGGCGCGCAGCGAACCGGAGGCCGGTGCGTCGGCGTCCCCGGACGGCGGCTCGGCAGCTTCCGCTCCTCTCCGTCTACGACGTCTCCTCCGCCGGGGAGGTCCTCGCCGCCACCATCGCCGCTGTCGCCGCCCAGCGGAGCGTCGACGCGGAGCTTCGCCGCCAATATCGCCGCCCGCTCGGAGCGCGTCCGCCTGCCGCGCGGTCGGCGTGCCTGCGGAGGTACGGCATCGTTGCGGCCTGCATCGGGCTACAGGGCCGAGGAGGTCATCGGGCTACAGGGCCGAGGAGGTCCCGGCCGTTGTCGAGCAGGGATCGGGCACGGATCCTATGAGTCACGCCCGTGACCGCTGAAGGGCCGGCGGCCGCTTACGTCGTACGCCAGAGCCCGATGGCTAAGGCGTCACAGCAGACGCCCGAGAGGCTGCGTAGCGGTGCCCCCAGTAGCGCTTGTCACCAGGACTGTGCGGTCTGCTCGGTCCCCGTGACCAGCAGAGCTCGGTCAAGGGCCAGCCCATGCCGGCCGAGAGAGTGTCGACGGTGGCGTATCCGCGCGCCGCGGCAGCTTGAGGGATCAGAAGTGGCCTTGGTACAGCGGTGCCTGGTGACAGGTCTATTCGTGATCGGCGTCGTCTTCGTGGCCGGCTGCAGCCGAAGCGATGGACGGGGCGCCCTTGAGATGGAGACTCGCTTCACGCTCTGCGGCAAGACGGGCTGCGTACAGATGCCCGCTGCGAACGCAGACGTCGTGATCTTCAGGAATGACGTCGAGGTCGGCCGGGCACATCTGGACTCCTCGGGGTCCTTGTCACGGCGCGTGGAACCGGGCATGTACCAGGTGCGTGTCCGGATGCCCGAGTTGGGACTCCGTGCCGAGACGACGCAGATGGATCTCAATGCGGACGGCGGAGTGAGCTGGAGCGTGCGGATGGGACCACGCTTGAGAGCAACCCCTGTGGAGTGATCGCGATGGCGGCGCATTCGCCGACACCCGAGGCCGCAGGGCGCCTCCCGCACTGGCCTACTGGTACCTCGCCGCCCATGGTGTGGGACCGCCCGCGGTCCATGTCCGGAGCGCCACGGCTTGTCGCCGACCTGACTCCGATCCGAAGTCGGCGGCGAGCCCGAGAAGACGGCCCCCTCCGCGAGTAGGCAGCCCGTCAGTGGGCACGCGTCCGCCTCATATCGAGGTAGCCCGGGTCGCCGTAGCTCTTGGGGTTACCGACGCTGTAGGCGCACGGGTTGTGAGTCGACTTGCGATCAGGTGTGTAGACCGGGCGACGTTGCTGAAGCGAGCTGAGGCGTCGTCGTCCACGCGCGGCGGCGACCGGGGTGCCCACGGCGACGGCGAGCCCGCTGGCGCTGATCGACGAAAAGCGCAGGGGCAAACTCCCGCCCACAGCACGGTGGCGCCCTCGCTGGTAGCGGACCGCATGGCCGTGGTAGCGATTGCCGTCCCGCGGCACAGGGTTGAAACGGCGGCGGACTTTCCGCCCCCCTCAGGACGGATCGGTGTCCCCTGAACGGCCGAGGCGTATCGGCGGAGCAGCACCGCACTCCATCGTCGTGAAGTGACTGCCCGTTCCCGACGTAGGAGACAATGGAACGCGATGGCCTCCCCGACCGCTCGCCCGCCCGCGAGCGCGTGGGTCGTCTGGGGCGTCGGCGTCACGGCGTACGTCGTGGCGGTCCTCCACCGCACGTCGCTGGGCGTCTCCGGCATCGAGGCCAGCGAGCGGTTCGCCGCGTCGGCCAGCGAGCTGGCTGGCTTCGCCGTCCTGCAGCTGCTGGTCTACGCCGCCCTGCAGGTTCCGGTGGGGGTCATGCTCGACCGGGTCGGCGCCCGCCGGCTGGTGCTCACCGGCGCGGCCGTCATGGCGGGCGGTCAGCTCCTGCTGGCGCTCACCACCGACCTCGCGGTGGCCGTCGGCGCGCGGGTGCTCGTGGGCGCCGGCGACGCGATGACGTTCATCAGCGTCCTTCGCCTGGTGTCGGCGTGGTTCCCGCCGCGGCGGGCGCCGCTGATGACCCAGCTCACCGGCATCGCGGGCCAGCTCGGCCAGGTCCTCAGCGCAGTGCCGTTCGTGGCGCTGCTGCACGGCGGCTGGACCCGCGCCTACGCCTCGGCGGCGGCGCTGGGGGTGCTGGTCACGGTGCTGGCCGCGGCGGTCCTGCGCGACGCGCCGCCGGGAACGTCGTCCCCGGGCACCTCGTCGTCCGTGCGCGAGGTCGGCCGCCAGCTGCTCGCGGCGTGGCGCCACCCCGGCACGCGCCTGGGGCTGACGTCGCACTTCACCACGCAGTTCTCGGGGACGGTCTTCGCCCTGCTGTGGGGCTACCCGTTCCTCGTCTCGGCGCAGGGCCTCTCGGCCGCTGCGGCGAGCACGTTGCTGACGCTGTTCGTGGTGGCGGGGATGGCCGCCGCGCCGGTCGTGGGGGTGCTCGTCGCCCGCCATCCGCTCCGGCGGTCCTGGCTGGTCCTCGGCATCACGGGGCTGACGGTCGCGCTGTGGTCGGCGGTGCTGGCGCTGTCCGAGCCGGCGCCGACATGGCTGCTCGTCGCCCTCGTGCTGGTACTCGCCCTCGGCGGGCCAGGCTCCATGATCGCCTTCGACTTCGCCCGCACGTTCAACCCGCCGAACCGCCTCGGCACCGCGACGGGCATCGTCAACGTCGGCGGCTTCGTGGCCTCGCTCGTCACCATGCTGCTCGTCGGCGTCGTGCTCGACCTGCGCACGCCGCAGGGGGCGCCGGCGTACGGCTTGGAGGCGTTCCGGCTCGCCCTGTCGGTGCAGTTCCTCGTCTGGGGCGTCGGCGTCGTCGGCGTGCTGCGGACCCGCGCCGCCGCCCGGCGGCGGCTCGCCGAGGACCACGGCGTCGTCGTACCGCCCATCCGGGAGGCGCTGGCCCGCCGGCGTAGGGCGCGGCGGGCGCGCACGCCGTCCCGGTGATCGGGCCCCCGCGTTCGTCCGCTGAGCATGGCTCCGGGGATGTCCGAGGCGGGCCGCGTCGCCACGGCTACGCAGTCACGAGTGCCGGTCACCGGCCGCAGGGCTCGTCGCCCTGCCGGGCTCGCCGTCGGCCACGAAGTTGAGACGGGCGAAGGCGAGGGCCTCGGCGAGCTCCTTCTCCCTGGACTCGCGGTCGGGGGCACGGCGCGTGTTGACCTCGAGCACGACCGACCCGTCGAAGCCACGGTGCGCCAGTCGTTCGAGGACCTCCGCGCACGGCTGCGTCCCTCGTCCGGGGACGAGGTGCTCATCGCGTCCGGAGCCGCTTCCGTCGGCGAGGTGCAGGTGCACCATCCGCCTCCCGAGCGAGTCGAGCATGGCGAGCGCGTCTGAGCCTGCGGTGGCGGTGTGTGACAGGTCCATCGTCACGTGCTGGTAGTTCTCCGGCACGGGATCCCAGCCCGGGGCGTAGGCCGCGACCTCCCGACGCCCCGCGCGCCAGGGAAACATGTTCTCGACCGCGACCCGCACCACCGTGCCCGCCTCGAGTTCGGCGATCCGCTCGGAAAAGCCACGCGCGTAGTCACGCTGCCAGCGGAAGGGCGGGTGCACGACGACGGTCGAGGCCCCCACCTGCTCGGCGACGTCGATCGAGCGCTCCACCTTGACCCAGGGGTCGGTGCCCCACACGCGCTGGGTGAGCAGCAGCGTCGGTGCGTGGATCGCGACGATCGGGATGTCGTAGTGCTCGCTCAGCCGGCGGAGGGTGGCAGGGTCCTGCGACACGGGGTCGGTCCACACCATCACCTCGACGCCGTCGTAGCCGAGTCTCGTAGCCATCTCGAAGGCGGTGGTGCACGACTCGGGGTAGCAGCTGGCCGTGGACAACGCGATCGGCGCGTCGGGCACCCGGACCACGTCGCTCATGCCTCCAGCGTAGGCGAGCCCCACGTCACGACGGCCGGGCGAGCCTCTCGAGGCGGTCGAGGATGATGCCCTCGCGCAGGGCCCAGGGGGCGATGTCGAGCTCCGCTATCTCGAGCAGGTCCATGGCCGCGTCCGCCACGACGGCTCCCGCGACGAGCTGCGGCGCGCGGCCCACCGAGACACCCGGCAGCTCGGCGCGCTCGGCTGCGGTCATCGCCGCGAGCTTGGGCAGCCACTCCAGCAGGTCGGCGTGGCGCAGCGTCCGGCGTACATGAACTCCCTCGGACGACGGCGCGGCGCCGGCGATGCGGGCAAGCTGTTTGAAGGTCTTCGACGACGCGACGGCGGAGTCCGGCCGGCCGACCTTCACGACGTCGCGCAAGTCCTGGGCGATGCTGGCCCGGACGTGCTTGCGCAGCGCCTTGACCTCGCTGTCCTCCGGCGGCTCCTTCGTCAGCCACTGCCGGGTCAGCCGGCCCGCACCGAGCGGCAGCGACACGGCGGCGTCCGGCACCTCGTCCAGCCCGGCCGCCACCTCGAGCGAACCTCCACCGATGTCGAGCACCAGCAGCCGCCCGGCCGACCAGCCGAACCACCGGCGGACCGCGAGGAACGTCAGCCGCGCCTCGTCCTCGCCGCTGAGCACCTGAAGGCGCAGACCCGTCTTGCGCTGCACGCGCTCGAGGACCTTCTCGCCGTTGGGCGCCTCGCGGATCGCGCTGGTCGCGAAGGCCAGCACGTCCTCCGCCCCCTTGTCCTCGGCGACGCGGATCGCGTCGGTGACGAAATCCTCGAGCCGCTCGACACCGTCCTTGGCGATCGCCCCGGAGGCGTCCAGCAACTCGGCGAGACGCAGCTCGTGCTTCTGGGAGTACGCCGGGAGCGGGCACCCGCCGGGATGGGCGTCAACCACGAGCAGGTGGACGGTGTTGGATCCGACGTCGAGGACACCCAGGCGCATACGGCGACGCTACAGCGGGCAGCCCGCACCGGACGTACGCTGATCGGCGTGCCCGAGGTCGCGCTCGATTTCCCCCGGATGTGGGTGGAGCTCCCCGATCCCGCGGACCCGGGGCAGGTCTTCCGCTGCGACCTCACCTGGCTCACGTCGCGCTGGACGTGCATCTTCGGGCGCGGCTGCGCCGGCATCTACGCCGAGCGCCCGGACGACGGCTGCTGCACCCTCGGCGCCCACTTCACCGACGCGGACGACGAGCGGCGGGTGGCGCACTGGGCCGCACAGCTGACACCGGCGACCTGGCAGCATCACCGGCGCGGGCGCGGGCGGACCGCGTGGGTGGAGGCGGAGGACGACGGGGCGCGCAAGACCCGCGTGGTGGACGGCGCGTGCGTCTTCCTCAACCGGCCGGGGTTTCCCGGTGGCGAGGGGTGCGCGCTGCACGCCGAGGCGGTGCGCGCAGGGCGCCACCCCCTGGAGGCGAAGCCGGACGTCTGCTGGCAGCTGCCGGTCCGCCGCTCTCACCGCACGGTCGAGCGACCGGACGGCTCGTCGTATCTCGAGGTGTCGATCGCGGAGTACGACCGGCGTGGCTGGGGCCCGGGCGGGCACGACCTCGACTGGTACTGCACCGGCAACACCGAGGCACACGTGGCGGTGGATCCGGTCTACGTCTCGTGCGCTGCGGAGCTCACCGAGCTGATGGGGGCGCCGGCGTACGCCGAGCTGGCGCGCCTGTGCGCACAGCGTCTCGCCTCCGCACCCGTTCTCGTGGCGCACCCGGCCGACTCCGCGCGGGCGGATGCCCGCCGGGCATCCGCC
>JALYMU010000408.1 GCA_030773595.1 Actinomycetota bacterium
CCGGAAGCTAAGCTCTTCAGCGCCGATGGTACTGCGTGGGAGACTGCGTGGGAGAGTAGGACGCCGCCGGACATTCGTTGTGTAGAGGCCATCGACGCGTAAGCGCCGGTGGCCTCTACCATTTCCCCAGGACTTTGCGAGGACGGGCCCCATGGCCGATGACAAGCGGTTCCAGACCCTTCGCCGTCAGGGAGGCGAGGGGTCCGATGCCTCTCGTTCGCCGTCGGAGGTTCGTCGCACTGGCGGTGGGGTCTCGCGGTCCGCTGCGGCCCCTCGTGTTGCCGGACAGCGCGGTCGAAACGCAGATCCGGCGGCGCAGCGCCCTCGGGGTAGTCAAGACGAGCGGCCGTCGGCTCGCGGCGGTCAGGACGGGCGTCCGTCAGCTCGCGGAGGCCGGGATGAGCGTCCCTCTGGCACCGGCCAGCGGCGCGGAATGAATCAGCGGGACGCTGCGCCCTCAGCGCGCGGCGGGACGTTCCGGCCCACCTCGGACGAGCGGCGCGGCGAGCCGGATCGACGGCGTGGCACGGCCCAACCCGGTGCAGGCGGGCGCCGCACCGGCCCCCCACCGAGTGCGGAATTGGGGTCACGGCGCGGCTCCGGTCCCGGTGGGCCCGGGGGGCAGTCCGCCCGGACAGGCGGATCGACGTCGGAGGCGACGCCGCGCTCGACGGGGTACGGGTCCGAGGGGGGCCGTGGCGGCAGCGCCCCCCGCACTCCTCGAGACGCAGGGCGAGACGCAGGGCGAGGGTCAGGCAGGGAAGGTCGCTCGAGCGCGTCGTCGGCAAAGCCGCGCCCGTCCCGCTGGGCTGATGGATCCCCCGAGAGCCCTCGTCGAGGGCAGATCCGGAACGGTCGCGAAGGCGGCGGCACCGGCCGTGACAGTCAGGAGACCAGGGCCAGCACTGAGAGCTGGCAGAGCAGGGGCGGCGCCGGCCGTGACAGTCGGGAGAGCAGGGGCGGCCCCGGCCGCGAGCGCCAGGGGTCGTCCGGTCGGTTCGGGGGAGCACCTGCCGGCGCAGGGCCGCGATCGCCGGGTGACCGGTCGCCATCGGGACCGCGCCGGCGCGACCGCGATGAGCGCGCCTCGGTCGTCGTACTCGAGGTCCCTGAAGAAGTCACGGGTCGGGAGCTCGACAGAGACGTCCGCGAGGAGCTGCGGTCCCTCGCCGCGGCCAACGCCACCCAGGTCGCTCGTCACCTCGTCATGGCGGGGCGCCTGCTCGACGAGGACTCCGAGCTCGCGTATCAGCACGCCGTTGCCGCCCGCCGCACAGCCGCCCGCGTCGCGAGCGTGCGCGAGGCGGTGGGAATGGCAGCCTATGCGTCCGGTCGCTATGCCGAAGCGCTCGCGGAACTGCGTACGGCTCGCAGGATGACGGGGTCCGACGAGCACCTGCCGATACTCGCCGACTGCGAGCGTGGCCTCGGCCGTCCGGAGCGGGCGCTGGCCATCGCCGCATCGCCGGACGTCGACCGCCTCGACCGCGCGGCCTGCGTCGAACTGCGGATGGTTGCTGCGGGGGCCCGCGCGGACCTCGGCCAGACCGACGCGGCCGTGCTGACGCTGCGCGTCCCTGAGCTCCGGATCGACGACGCACCATGGGCGGCGCGTCTTCGCTACGCCTACGCGGATGCCCTGCTGGCGGCCGGCCACGAGGAGGAGGCTGTCGACTGGCTCGCGCGGGCAGCAGAGGTGGACCACGACGGTCAGACCGACGCCGGCGACCGGCTCGCGGAGCTGCAGGGCGTGTCGTTCCTCGACGCCTACGATGAAGACATCGACGAAGCCGACCTGTCCGGGGCCGGTCTCGCGCCGCTGCCCTCGGATGTGATCGCTCAAGAATCAGCCGGTCGTGAGCCGTCCCGCCCGGCACGGCCTGCGGATGCCGACGATGCTTCCGCAGCTCATGTCGGCGACCGTGCCGCGCAAGACCCGAGCGCAGCTACGGCGTCATTCAAGGCCGGCGCGCACCCGTTCGTGCCGCCGGAGGATGCTCGGGGTGCTGGGGATGCTCGGGGTGCTGGGGATGCTCGGGGCGCTGGGCATGTTGGGCGGCTAGTGGGTGCTGAATCGGAAGATGTCCGCCCTACGCGCGATGCTGCTGCTCCCGGCGGCGCGGAGCACACCGATGAGCGCGTGCGCACCGAGGACGCGGCGTCGGCCGAGGACGGGCAGGGCCGTCGGACGCTGCCGCCGGTGCCGACGACGGGTCTTTTCGTAGAGGCGCCGCTGCAGCGCGACGAGCCTGGCGAGCAGCCCTAGCTCGCAGCCGTGTCCACAGCTTTCGGGCCTGGCCGTGTTGTCCACCACTCCGCTCCAGGGCACGACCTCGGCGCCGGCCGTCCCGGATTCTTTGGGGCAGCCGGGCGACCCCGGGGACCAAGGAGCAGGCGATGGATGACACGAGCGATGCCGTCAACGAGGTGCGTCTCGTCGGTCGGCTGGGTGCCGCCCCCGAGGCTCGGACGTTGCCGAGCGGGGACTCGCTTCTGTCCTTCCGGCTCGTCGTCGCCCGTGGGGATACGGCGAAGCGCTCGGCGACCCGGCGGGGCACCCGCGACGTGAGCATCGACACGCTCGACTGCGTCGCCTGGCGCGCCGGCGTCCGGCGCTCGGTCAGCACGTGGGCAGCAGGGGACACGGTCGAGGTCAGCGGCTCGCTCCGGCGGCGCTTCTGGCGGGGTCCTGCCGGCGCAGCAAGCCGCACAGAGGTCGAGGTGGGCAAGGCACGTCGGGTTCGCCGCGCAGGATGACCCTGCGGGCGCCGACCACCTGCCCCGTCACGGCAGCGCACCGTCCTCGACCAAGCGAAGAACGAAGCCCGACCGGGGTTTGGGTCCGAACGACGTGGACTTCCGGGGCATCATCGCACCGCCCGCGACGACCTCGGCGACCTGCTCGAACGTCGGAGGGTTCAGCAGAACCGCCGTCCCCGCTTCTCGACGGCGGCGTTGACGGCACCGTCGGCACTGTGGTGGTAGGTCGTACGGGCGTCATCGACGTCCCACAACCGGCCGAGCACGAGTCGGGAAACGATCGCCACATCGAGCCGGGGCCCACGACTCCGGCTGGTCGGCCATCGCCGCTGTGACGGCGTCCTCGCGAGGCGAGTGCGCAAGCCACCATCGATTCCCGTCGCCGAAGGCGATGGCCGTCGCAGCGCGCCCGGCGTACCGAAGTTGCTCCACGAGGTGCGCAAGGCTGCCCGTCACCTCGGTGACCGTGAAGGCACCCACGACACGCTCGGCCGCGACGTCAGGCGCCAGCCCGGCCACGACTCGGTGGATCGCCGCCAAGGACAGCGGATAGGCCGCGGTGTCCACGAGCAGCGCGAGCCCCACTCCCCACGGTCCCGGACGGTCGCCCCGATCGCCCGCGGCTGCCGCGCACAGCCGGCGGTAGGTCGCATAGCGGTGATGGCCGTCAGCGATCAGGGCGGTCCGGTGCGCGAGGTCGTGGCTGACGGCGCGGTGATCCTCGGCGTCCCGGTGTGCCATATTCGATGGCGCGACCCGTCCTCGGCGACCACGTCGATCAGTGCGGGCATGTCGACCACGCGTTCGATGAGCTGCCGCGCGCCGCCCCCGCCGCGGCGGGCGTCGTCGCGATCGCCTCCGCAATAGGCGAGCAGGATCGGCTCCAAGTTCGTTCGCGCCGCGCGCATGAGGTCGAAGCGATCCGCGATCGGCCCCGGCATGACGTGCTCGTGCGGCAGGATCGCGGCCTCGTCGGCCGGTGCCACGCCAACGCCGGCGAGGATGCCCACGTGCGGCGTCCCGCCCACCGGTGTCTGCTCGTAGACGTAGAGCGAATGGCCGTCGTCCGCGAGCAGTGTTCCGTCCGCGAGCCAGTCATCGAGCATCCGGCGTGCGCTCTCGTACCGGGAGCCGGTGTCTCCGGACGATGCCCGTGGGAGAATCAGGTGGACCACGTTGTGTGGGTCGAGCCGCTCGAGGCGACCGGCCTCGTCGGCATCGACCACGTCGTACGGCGGCGAGGTGACGGCGGCGAGGTCCGCGACGCGGCCCGGCGCGTAACGCACGCCGCGGAAGGGCTCGACGCGCAGGCCGGCCGAAGGTGGGGTCCACGACGTCGGGGGCGGCATGCGGGCATCGTACGAACGTGCTCAGGACGCGACGAAGGGTGCATGCGAGCGAATGTCAGACGACAGAGGCGGCTACCCCGCAGGAGACGTATACGACTGGTATGTCCGTGGTTTGTCGCTGCTCGACAGTGGCAACCCGGACGCCGCTGCACATCTGCTCGAGCGTGCACACCTGGACGAACCGCGGTCCGTCAGCATCCGTGAGGCGCTCGGGCGCGCCGTCTTCGACGCGGGGCACTACACCCGCGCGGCGGAAGTCTTCCGGAGCATCATCGCGGACAACCCTGACGACGACTACGCCCGCTTCGGCCTCGGCCTGTCGCTCAACCGCCTCGGCGAGCACTCCGCGGCGGTCGAGCACCTCGCGCTCGCGGTCGCGATGAGGCCGCAGCGCGCCGACTACGTCCAGGCGTTGCGCCAGACCCGCGCCACGCTGCGCGCTCGGGGGGAGCTGGCATGAGCGCAAGCGCACCCGGCGAGGGCCGTGGCGAACCCTCCCAGCCCGCAGGTCCGGGCGACGACGCCATCCGTGCGGGGTCCAACGACAGGCGCCACGGCGGTCGGACCTCAGCCCAGGCGGACGTCACGGTCAGATACGGGATGCCGGTACGGCGCAGCCTCGCGGGATGCCCGCAACCGCTGAGCTCCGCCCACGACACGGCACTGCTGGACCTCGACGGTGTCGTGTACGCAGGCGGCGAGGCGATCCCGGGTGCGCCCGAGGCACTCGCGGCCGCCCGGGCAGCGGGCATGTCACTCGCCTACGTCACCAACAACGCCGCCAGGACTCCGGAGACCGTAGCGGCGCACCTGAGCGATCTCGGCGTGCCGGCTCGACCCGACGAGGTTGTCACGAGTGCGCAGGCAGCGGCTCGCCTGGTGGCCGACAAGGTGCCCACCGGCTCCCGGGTCCTCGTGGTCGGCGGTGAAGGCCTGCGCCTAGCGTTGACCGAGCGGGGTCTGCAGCCGGTCGACACCGCGCTGGAGGACCCGGTCGCCGTGGTGCAGGGCTACGCGCCGGACGTGTCGTGGCGCGACCTCGCGGAGGGGGCCTACGCCGTCGCACGCGGCGTACCCTGGGTCGCCGCCAACACCGACCGCACCATCCCGACAGCGCGGGGGATCGCCCCGGGCAACGGGACGTTGGTCGCTGCGGTAGCTGCCGCGACGGGGCGCGTCCCCGAGGTTGCGGGGAAACCGGAACTGCCGCTGCATGCCGAGGCGGTTTGCCGCACGCGCGCGCGCCGACCGCTCGTCGTGGGCGACCGCCTCGATACCGACATCGAAGGCGCCGTGCGCGCGGGCACCGACAGCCTTCTCGTCCTGACCGGCGTGACCACGGCGACGGACCTCGTCCTCGCCCCGCCGCACCAGCGCCCGGCCTACGTCTCCGTCGGGCTCGACGGCCTGCTTCGCGCGCACCCGGTCACGCACCTACGGGCAGGCACCGCCACGGTCGGTCCATGGCGGGCGACCGTGAAAGGCGAGCGCCTGGTGATGGACGGCTGTGGCGACCCGCTCGACGGTCTGCGAGCAGCAGCCGCTGCCGTGTGGTCCTCGGACACGCCCGTGGACGTCGCACCGGCGCTCGCGCGCCTCGGACTCGACCACCGCCGCACCGGTTGACGCGAGCCTGCCTGCCCGGTAAGCGGCTGCACCGGGCCGTCAGATCAGCGACTTGAGCTTGAGGAGGTCGAAGACACTGGCCTGCACCTTGAGCCGCCCGCTGGTGAACGCGGCGCCGAAGGGTAGGCGGCCATCAGCGATGTCGACGAGGTCGTCGCTGGCGACGGTGAAACGGATCTGTGCCTTGCCGGCCGGCTCGGTCGTGAGGTCCTGCGCCCGGCCCCCACGCAGGTGCCCCGTGAAGGTCAGGTCGAGGTCGGGGACGTGACAGCTCAGGGAACGGTCGAGCTCGGCGCGCCCCTGGCCGGCGCTGCCGGCCAGCTGACCGGCCAGCCGCTCAAGGGCGGTCCGGCATTCCGTCTCGGTGGCCATGGTGGTCCTTTCCGTCGGTCCGGCGACGTTATCGCAGCGGCCGCACCACCCAACGTTCGTCGGGACGGACCGGTAGCGTGCCCGTGACGCACCGGCGAACGAGCGGGTCGCCACGAGCTGCGGACGTCGACGTGGAGGGAGACACAGTGACCGGTGAGCTGCGCGTGTACCTGCGCATCGCTGCGGGCGTCGCCGACATCGGGCACCACGTCGCAGCCACTGCCGCTCGGGACGCGGTTGCCCGAGCCGGTGCGTCGCTCGCGTCGCGTCCTGAGCGCGCTGCGACGTCCTACGTCATCGACGCTGCGGAGGTGCTGCTGCGCACGGGTCGCGACACGCTCCGCGATGTCCTCGGCCTCGTCCCTGCAGAGGACCTCGCGCGTGAGCACGCGCGAGCCGAGCGCCTCCAGGAGGACGTACGCCGACTGGAGGCGCAGCTTCGCAACCTGCCGCCGGACGCCCCTGCGGTCACAAAGGCCCCGGCCAAGGAACGCCCGGCCAAGGAACGCCCGGCGAAGGAAGGCGCGGCCAAAGAAGGGCGCGCCAAGGAAGGTCCGGCCAAGAAGGCCTCAGCGAAGAAGGCCGCTGGCTCGAGCGCCGCCGGCGAGAGGGCCGCAGGCCCAAGCGCCGCCGGCAGGACGAGCGCGGGGACGACCGGCGATGAGGCGCCGACCATCGCGACGAGTCCGGCGGCCGTGCCGCGGCCCGCCGACGACACACCTCCACGACCGACCTCCCCCCAGGCCGCCCGCGGCGCAGCCCCTCGATCGCGAGGACCGCGGCCGAACGAGACCGAGGCAGCTCGGCGTAATGCCGTCGAGGTGCAGCGCTCCGACGCCACGCAGGACGCCACATGACTGGACCGCAGGCCCTCGACGAGGCGACCGCCACGACCCGGGGAGACACCGGGCATCCCCGCGTCGACGCGGCCGTGGCGGCCCTCGACACGCTCGACACGACGCCGGTGGAGGAGCACGTCGAGGTCTTCACCCGCGCACAGCAAGCTCTGGAGTCTGCGCTTGCGGACATCTCAGGGGGCCGTGGCAAGGACGAGCGGCCCCCCGCCGGGCGGAGCTGAGCGTTGGTCCGTCGACGACTCGACGCCGAGCTGGTACGCCGGGGTCTCGCGTGGTCACGGGACCAGGCCGGCGAGCTCATCGCGACCGGACGGGTCAAGGTCGGTGGTCGTGCTGCGGCCAAGGCGGCCACGCAGGTGGAGCCGGGCGCGCCGATCCTCGTGGAGGACTCCACGGCCGACGAGGGCTACGCCTCCCGCGGGGCGCACAAGCTGGTCGGCGCGCTGGACGCGTTCGGCCCCGCAGGCCTGAGCGTGGCCGGACGCCGGGCGCTCGATGCCGGGGCGTCCACCGGTGGCTTCACCGACGTCCTCCTGCGCCGCCGCGTCGCCTCCGTCATCGCGGTCGACGTGGGCTACGGGCAGCTGGCGTGGTCCCTGCGGACGGATCCACGGGTCACCATTCTCGACCGCACCAACGTCCGGGACCTTCGCCCCGAGGACGTCGGTCCGGGCGTCGACCTCGTCGTGGGAGACCTCTCGTTCATCTCCTTGGGCCTCGTCCTCCCCGCGCTGGTCCGCTCGGCCACGCCGGAGGCCGACCATGTGCTTCTCGTGAAGCCGCAGTTCGAGGTCGGTCGTGACCGCCTCGGCCAGGGCGGCGTCGTACGAGACCCGCAACTGCGCACGGATGCCGTGGTCGGCGTGGCGCAGGCGGCGGCGCGCAGCGGCCTCGGCGTCCTGGGCGTCACGGCCAGTCCTCTTCCGGGTCCGTCCGGCAACGTCGAATACTTCCTGTGGCTGCGCGCCGGTGCGCCGGCACTCCAGCGGGCTGATGTGGAGCGTGCCGTCCGGGAGGGCCCGTCGTGACGCGATCGGTCCTCGTCGTCGCCCACACCGGCCGTCCCGACGCGCGGGTCAGCGCAACGGAGGTCGTACGTCGGCTGCACGACGCCGACATCCACGTCCGGGTCCTCGCCGACGAGGTCGTCGACCTCGACTCACCCGGGGTCCAGTGCGTCTCATCACCGCAGCGCGCAGCGGCCGGCTGCGAGCTCGTGATCGGGCTGGGCGGGGACGGGACCCTCCTGCGCGCGGCGGAGGCGGCGCGCATGACCGACACCCCGGTGCTCGGCATCAACCTCGGCCATGTCGGCTTCCTCGCGGAGGCCGAGAGCGGGGCCCTGGCACAGGCGGTCGACTCCGTCGTCCAGCGGACATGGGACGTCGAGGAGCGCATGACACTCGATGTGACGGTGCGCAAGGACGGCGAGGTGACCGGACGGACCTGGGCGCTCAACGAGGCCTCGGTCGAGAAGGCGAGCCGCCAGCGCATGATCGAGCTCGTCGTGGAGGTCGACGGCCGCCCCCTGTCACGATGGGGCTGCGACGGCGTCATCTGCGCGACGCCAACTGGTTCCACCGCCTATGCCTTCAGCGCCGGTGGTCCCGTGGTCTGGCCTCAGGTCAAGGCGCTGCTGGTCGTACCCCTCAGCGCCCATGCGCTCTTCGCGCGTCCGCTCGTCGTGGCCCCCGAGTCCGCTGTCGCGGTCGAGGTGTCCGCCCGTACTCGGGGACACGGCGTCCTCTGGTGCGACGGCCGTCGCACGGTCGATCTCGTCCCCGGCGCACGGATCGAGATCACGCGGGGCGTGCAGCCGGTTCGTCTCGCCCGTCTGCACCAGGCGCCGTTCACCGACCGGCTCGTCGCGAAGTTCGACCTGCCCGTCGAGGGATGGCGTGGCCGCGCCGTCGCGCGCCGGGCATCGGCCGCGGGCGCTCCAGCCGTCCGGGCAGCCGGTGACGACCACGGCGCACGACCGACGCCCGGCTGATTCGCGGCGCGCGACCTGCCGGCTCCTTCCGGACTGACCACGGGCGGATGCTCGGCGCACGTCGGCGAACCCGCGTCGAACGGCTGGCGTTGCGACACGGGGGCGACACCGGTGGAGACCGGCCCCGTTCTGTCGGTGCGGCGCTCTAGCATCACAGCGATGCTGGAGGAGCTGCACATCCGCGCGTTGGGCGTCATCGAGGACGCGGTTCTCGAGCTCTCGCCGGGTCTCACCGTGCTCACTGGTGAGACCGGTGCGGGCAAGACGATGGTGGTGACGAGTCTCGGGCTGCTCTTCGGCGGCCGGGCCGACCCTGGCGTCGTGCGTCCGGGTGCACGTCACGCCGTCGTGGAGGGACGCCTCGTGACCGCGCACGACAGTCCGGCGCGTGGCCGTGCCCTCGAGGCCGGCGCGGAGATCGATGACGACGTGCTGCTCTGCTCGCGTACCGTCGCGGCGGAGGGCCGCGGCCGCGCACACGTCGGCGGGCGCGCCGTCCCGGTCGCTGTGCTGGGCGAGCTTGCGGACGACGCCATCGCGATCCACGGTCAGTCCGACCAGCAGCGGCTCCTTCGCCCTGCCCGCCAGAGGGCCGCACTGGACCGGTTCGCCGGTGACGCCGTGCTCGAGCCGCTCGCGACCTACACCGAGACCTTCGCTCGCGTGAGGGCGGTCGAGCGCGAGCTCGAGCACATCACCACCCGGGCACGCGAACGCGCGCAGGAGGCGGACCTGCTGCGGTTCGGACTGGACGAGGTCGAGGCCGTGGCGCCACGCAGCGGCGAGGACGAGGAGCTGCGAGCCGAGGAAGCCCGCTTGGCGCATGCCGACGCGCTGCGGATCGCCGCGACGCGCGCGCACGACGCTCTCACGGGTGCCGCCGCGGACGACGGCGGCTCGGCGGGTCAGGACGCCCTCACCGCCGTGACGACGGCCCGACGTCTCCTGGACGCCGCGCGCGACCACGACCCCGACCTCGGCACCATGGCGGACCGCCTCGCCGAGGTGGGGTTCGTGCTGGCCGACGCAGCGGGCGAGCTGGCCTCCTACTCCTCCGGCGTCGACACCGACCCGGCGCGGCTGGCGGCGGTCCAGGAGCGACGCGCGGCATTGACCCGACTGACCCGCAAGTACGGCGGTACGGTCGACCAGGTCCTCGACTGGGCCGGCGGGGCGGCGCGTCGACTCGCGGAGCTCGATGACGACGACGGACGGATCGAGTTCCTGCGGATCGAGCGTGAGGGGCTCCGGACGCGGCTGGCCGACCTCGCCGACCGAACCTCAACGGGCCGTCAGCATGCCGCCCGGCGGTTCGCCGACGCGGTCTCGGCGGAGCTGGCGGCGTTGGCCATGCCGCAGGCTCAGGTCAGCGTGTCCGTCGAGCAGGCGCTCGACGGCGACGGACTCGAGCTGGCGGACGGGCGGCGCGTCGCGTTCGGGGCCCACGGCATCGACGAGGTGGAGCTGCGACTGGCGCCCCATCCCGGGGCGCCACCCCGGCCGCTGCAACGGGGCGCGTCCGGCGGCGAGCTCTCTCGCGTCATGCTCGCCGTCGAAGTCGTGTTCGCCGGCGCGGATCCGGTCCCCACGTTCGTCTTCGACGAGGTCGATGCCGGCGTCGGCGGCAAGGCAGCGGTCGAGGTGGGACGTCGGCTGTCGCGGCTCGCCCAGAACGCCCAGGTGCTCGTCGTGACCCATCTCCCTCAGGTCGCGGCCTTCGCCGACAGGCACCTGGTGATCCGCAAGTCCTCCACCGGGACGGTGACGAGCAGCGGCGTCCTCGCTCTCGACGACGCCGGGCGCGTGGCGGAGCTCAGCCGGATGCTCGCGGGCCTGGAGGGCTCGCAGACGGCGGTTGCGCACGCGGAGGAACTGCTCGCGACGGCCCGGAAGCGCGGTGGCGCTGTTGGTGGCGGCGGTGGCGCCGCTGGTCGGGGCGGTGGCGCTGTTGGTGGCGGCGGTGGCGCGACTGCTGGGGACGGTGGCGCGACTGCTGGGGACGGTGGCGCGCCGCGTTCGAGGGGTAGAGCGGCCGTGGCCGCGTCGCGGTCCTCGCGCGCGGCACGCCCGTGAAAGCCGAGGGCCCAGCATGCTCCGTCTGGCAGGATGGCCGTTGATGAGACTCGCGTCGATGCGCAGGACGAGGCCCGAGCAGTTGCCCGGGACGGCGGGTGTCGTTCGGATCGACAAGCGGACCAAGAACCTCACCAAGCGTTTGCAGCCGGGTGACATCGCGGTCATCGACCACATCGACATCGACAAGGTGAGCGCCGAGGCGCTGGTCGCCTGTCAGGTCGCCGCGGTGATCAACGTCGCTCCGAGCACCAGCGGCCGCTACCCCAACCTCGGTCCGGAGATCCTGGTCAGCGTGGGCATTCCGCTCCTCGACAAGGTCGGCCCGGAGGTTATGACCCTCCTCGAGGAGGGGGAGCGGGTCCGCGTCGACGGTGATGTCGTCTACCGCGGCGAGCAGCCGGTGGCCACGGGCGCCAGCCAGGACCCCGGCACGGTCGCCGCGGCGATGGAGGAGGCACGGGCCGGTCTAGCCGTGCAGCTGGAGGCATTCGCCGGCAACACGATGGAGTATCTCCGCCAGGAGCGAGAGCTGCTCCTCGACGGCGTCGGCGTCCCCGATGTCCGGACCCGGCTCGAAGGACGCCAGGTCCTGATCGTCGTCCGGGGCTACCACTACAAAGAGGACCTGCAGACCCTCAAGCCCTACATCCGGGAGTACCGCCCGGTGCTCGTCGGCGTCGATGGCGGTGCCGATGCGCTGCTCGAGGCGGGCTACACGCCCGACATGATCGTGGGCGACATGGATTCCGTCTCGGACACGGCGCTGTGCTGTGGTGCGGAGCTGGTGGTCCACGCCTACCGGGACGGTCGTGCGCCTGGTCTCGAGCGGCTGCGGCGGATGAACCTCGACGCCGTCGTCTTCCCGGCCGCGGGCACCAGCGAGGACGTTGCGATGCTGCTCGCCGACGACAAGGGCGCCGACCTCATCGTGGCGGTCGGCACGCATGCCACGTTGGTCGAGTTCCTGGACAAGGGCCGGTCCGGCATGGCCAGCACCTTCCTGACCCGGTTGCGCGTCGGCGGCAAGCTGGTGGACGCCAAGGGAGTGAGCAGGCTCTACCGGAGCCGGATCAGCAACATGCAGGTCGTGCTGCTCGTGCTGGCGGGCCTGCTGGCACTGTTCGTCGCGCTCCAGGCCACGCCGACCGGTCAGGCAGTGATGTCCGCGCTGCGCGGTTTCTGGGACGACTTCCAGTTCTGGATCCAAAGCCTGCTGTGACGGCGTGCACGCGGGCACGTCGACTCCTGCGCCGCCTGGTCGTGGCCGGAGGCATCGCTGCTTCGGTGCGCTGCCCGGGGGAGCGCCGCACGACAGCCGACGTCCCGAGCCCAAGCTTGGAGCGAGCAAGCCTCGGGGCCATCGTCCTCGCCTATGCGCTGCCGCCCCGTGGCGCAGTGGTTGAGGGTCGCGCCGCTGCCCCGGCGACCGTCCTGCTCGATGCACCACGGGCAGCCGAGGGCGCCCTCCCGGGACCGCGTACGTCGAACAGGTCCACCGCCGCGAACACAAGCGGAGCCTCGAGACGGCGCCTGTAGCCTCGGGGAGACCACACGACGGTTCACAGCCCTCGCTTGCGCATCGGCCGGACCGGTGGACGTCCGGGGCCCGGGAGGCTTGCCACACCGTGATCGACTTCCGGTACCACCTCGTCTCGATTATCGCGATCTTCATGGCGCTCGCAGTCGGGATCGTCCTGGGTGCGGGCCCGCTCAAGACGCCGATCGATGCCGCGATCACGTCGAACCACGAGGCCCTCGTCGTGGACAAGCGCGAGCTGACGCAGGAGAAGCAGGCGCTCGAGCGCCGCGGCGAGTACCGCGACAGGGCCATGGCCGCTCTGGCGCCGTCCCTCGTCGGCGGCCGGCTCTCGGGCCGGCGTGTCGTCCTCGTCACGACACCGACGGCCGACGGCGAGCTGGTCACGGACGTCACCGAGGTGCTCGAGCAAGCGGGGGCGGCCGTCACCGGGAGCGTGGCGGTGACCGACGCCTACGGCAGCGAGGAGAAGCGCACAGGCCTGGAGGACGCTCTCGACCAGTTGACCCCCGCCGGGACGGACCTGCCGACCGCCGCGTCGCCGTACGTGCGGGCCGGCAACGTCATCGGACGTGCGATCGTGAGCCCGCAGCCCCGCGGCGGCGACACGCCGTTCGAGGCGGGGGTGCAGCTGCTCAACGGCCTGCAGGACCTTGGAGTCCTCACCGTGGAGGGTGAGCCCGCCGTACGCGCGGGGCTTGCCGTGATGGTCGCGGGAACCGCACCGGAGATGGCGGAGCAGACCGGCGACGCCACCGCTGCGCTCGGAGAACTCGCCACCGGCATCGACCGCCAGGGCGGTGGCACGGTCGTCGTCGGGCCGCCGGACGCGGCCGCGGCCAACGGCGTCATCTCCTACATCCGCGACACCGACATGGCCGAGGGCCAGGTCTCGACGGTCGACGCGGGTGACACCGCGGTCGGGCGGATCAGCGCGGTCTACGCGCTGGCGGCGCAGGTGCAGGGCAAGACGGCCCACTACGGGGTCGGTCCGGGCGCCGAGGACCCGTTCCCGCGCCTGACCCTCGCCAAGTCGTGAACGTCTCGCGCGGGACGTCGCGTCACCGTCCGCGAGCCTTTGGGCCTGTTGCGACCGAGGGGCTGACTCCATCCGCTCGGCCACCCGGCGCCGCAAGGATGCGCGGCGCACTCGTCGCCGCAGGCGCTGCCCGCCTCGCCGCGGCACTGCTCGACCGGCGTCCGCCCGCCGGACGCCGGGTCTGGGCCCGAGTGAACGCGGCCGGCGAGGACGTGACCCTGCTCGAAGGGCCGGCCTTCGTCGCCGGCGCGACGCTGGCGCTGATGGTGACACCAGGGCTCGAACCGCCTGCGCGTCGCGCGGCGCTCGTGGCGACCGCCGGGTGCGCGCTCTGCGGCGCGTACGACGATCTGGCCGGCACTGCCGACGCCCGCGGGCTGCGGGGGCACCTCGGTGCACTCACCCGCGGCGAGGTGACGACCGGGGCGGTCAAGGTCCTCGGCATCGGGGCCGCAGGGCTGCTCGCCGGCGTGCTGCTGCGTGGTGCAACCGTGGACGGCCTGCTGACGGGAGGTGTCGTGGCCGGCTCGGCGAACCTCGCCAACCTGTTCGACCTGCGGCCCGGCCGGGCGATCAAGGTCGCCGTCCTCACGAGCCTCCCCCTGCTTCCGTCGCCGGGGACCGCTGGAGACCTCGCCTGCGTGCCGGTGGGCGCCGCGTTCGCCGTACTCCCCGACGATCTCGCCGCGCGGACAATGCTCGGGGACACCGGAGCGAACGTTCTCGGCGCCCTGGTCGGGCTCGCGGTCGCGGCGCGGGCCGGGCGGCCCGGGCTGGTCGTCGGGCTGTCGACCGTGACCGCGCTCACGGTCGTCAGCGAACGTGTGAGCTTCACCCGCGTGATCGAGTCGTCACCGGTGTTGCGCGAGCTCGACCGTCTCGGCCGACGCCGCCGGTGACCGCGACCACATGGCGACGAACGTGACACGCGGCACACCGGTGTACGGCGTGGCGCTCCGGCGCCGTCGAGCCTCACCTACCCGTCGCCGGACACACCTGTCCGGTGCCGTGCCCCCGGACCGCCGTACATCTGTGCATGGAAATCCTTCGAGTCTCGACTTTCCTGTGCCGGCGGCTGGTCATGACCGATGACCGGGGAACACCGCGGCCGGGGTGGGACGCGCAGGCCACCCCGCCCGGGACAGACGCGCGAGGGACGAGCCCCCTCCGTGACGAGCGCAGCGAGGGCAACCGGCGAGACGGCATCCGGCGGGTGACCGCCGGTGTCGCAGGTGGCGCCGTACTCATCGCAGCCGTCACGGTCCTCGCCCGCGTCGCCGGCTTCGGCCGATGGCTCGTCTTCGCGGAGGCCGTCGAACGCTCCTGCCTGGGCACGGCGTACGCGACGGCCAACCTGGTCCCCAACATCGTCTTCGAGGTGGTCGCCGGAGGCGCGCTCGCCGCCGCCGTCGTCCCGCTCGTCGCCTCCGCCCGGCAGGCCGGAGGCGAGGAGCTGCGTGCGGTCGCGTCGGCACTGCTGTCGTGGACGCTGCTCGTCCTGGTGCCGGTCGCCGCGGTCACGGCCGCTGCCGCCGTACCGCTCATGCACGCCCTCGTGACCCACCCGGACGGGTGCGACTCGGCTGCGGTCGCCGAGACCGCGTCCCGGATGTTCGCCGTGTTCGCGCCGCAGATTCCGCTGTACGGCGTGGCCGTGGTGCTCGGCGGCATCCTCAACGCCCACCGGCGGTTCCTCGCGGCGGCCCTCGCCCCCTTGGTCTCCACGCTCGTCGTGACGGGCGCCTACGTTGCGTTCCTGGGCTACGACGGCGACCGCAGCGACCTCGGCCGGCTGCCGCTGCGCTGGGAGCTGGTGCTCTCGGTCGGGACGACGCTCGGCGTGCTGGCCCTCACGCTGCCCGGGGGAGTCGGGGTCGCTTCCCTCCGGCTCGGGCTCCGGCCGACGCTGCGGTTCCCGCGAGGCGTGGCGGCACGGGCCCGCGGGCTCGCCACGGCGGGCCTCGCGGGCCTCCTCGCCCAGCAGCTCACGCTGCTCGTCGTGGTCGTGGTGACCGGACGGGTCGAGGGTGGCGTGCTCGTCTACACCTGGGCATGGGCGGTGTTCCTCCTGCCGTGGGCGGTCCTCGCGGTGCCCGTCGCCACCAGCGCCTTCGCCGCGCTGAGCGAGCACGAGGCCGCGGGCCGTGGCGAGCGGTTCGCGTGCACGAACGCCGCAGCGACGAGAGCCGTCCTGCTCGTGTCGGGGCTCGGAGCCGGCGTCGTCGCCGGCACGGCACACCCGGTCGCGCGGATGTTCCTCGGCTCAGACGACCCGGTTGGCCGCTCCATGCTCGCGCGGGCGCTGCTCGCTCTCGCGCCGGGCCTTCTCGGCTACGGCCTGGTGGCACTGTGCAGCCGCTCGCTGTACGCCTCCGGCGCCAGCCGCACCGCGGCCTTCGCGACCGTCGTCGGGTGGCTCGTGGCCGCCGGCTGCAGCGCCGGGCTCGCCGGAGCTCTCGACGACCGGGCGCTCGTCGCCGGTGTCGCCGCGGCGCACAGCGCCGGGTTCACCCTCGCCGCCCTCCTCCAGCTGGCCGAGGTGAGGCGGCGCTGCGGCACGGCGTCGTTGCACGGAGCGATCCGTGCCTGCGCCGCGGCGCTGCTCGGCGCCGTGGCGGCGGGTCTCGCGGCATGGGCGGTCGCCGACCTGTTCACGCCCCAGGGCAAGGTCGCCAACGCCGTGCTGGCCGCCGGCGCTGCGGGTGCCGGGACGCTCGCCTTCGGGCTCGTCACCGCGACCGTGGACGGCAAGGACGTGCGCGAGCTCGTCTCGAGGAGGTGGGGCCGTGCCTGAGGACAGGGTAGCGACGGACGCGCCACGGAGGGTCGCGCTGGTCGTCGGCCCGAGCACCGGTGGCATCGGCGGACACGTTCGCTCCGTGGCGGCGGGGCTGGCGTCCGCGGGTTGGGAGGTTGTGGTGTGCGGGCCGCCCGCGACGGAGGAGCGGTTCGGCTTCACCGGCGTGGGCGCGACTTTCCGGCCGGTGGCGATCTCGACCGGCACGCGGCCGGACCGGGACGTGTTCGCCGTACGCGCGTTGCGTCACGCGGTCGCGGACGCCGACGTCCTGCATGCCCACGGGCTCAAGGCGGCCGCGGTCGCCGGGGCGGTGCGCGGGCGCCGCCCGTTGGTGGTGACGTGGCACAACGCGGTGCTGGGCTCGGGACTGCGGCGAACGGGAACCGGCGCGCTCGAGCGCTGGGTCGCACGGCGGGCGACGGTGACGCTCGGCGCGTCATCGGACCTCGTGGAGCGTGCCCGCAGCCTCGGCGCGCGGGACGCCCGGCTGGGCCCCGTCGCTGCGCCGCGCCTACCTGCACCGGCCCGCTCCCGGGAGCAGGTCCGCGCCGCGCTGGAGGCGGGCGAGCGCCCGGTTGTGCTGGCCGCGGCACGTCTGGCGCCGCAGAAGCGCCACGACGTCCTGCTCGAGGCCTCGCGGGCGTGGATGCGCCGCGACCCCGCACCGCTCGTCGTGGTCGCCGGGGACGGGCCGTTGCGCGCGTCGCTGGAGCGCAGGATCCATGTCGAGGGGCTTCCCGTCCGGCTGCTCGGACACCGCGAGGACGTCGCGGACCTGCTCGCCGCCGCCGACGTCGTCGTTCTCACCTCTGACTGGGAGGCGCGCGCCCTCGTCGCCCAGGAGGCACTGCGGGCCGGCGTGCCGCTCGTCGCGACCGCCGTCGGAGGCGTGCCCGAGCTCGTCGGGGACGCGGCCGAGCTCGTCCGGCCGGGCCGGCCGGCCGC
>JALYMU010000409.1 GCA_030773595.1 Actinomycetota bacterium
GCCACGACCGGCGACCACCACACGATCTGCGCCGGAAGGGGCGAGAGCGCATCGAGGGCCATCGACACGCCCACGCCGAGCCCGATGCCGACCAGTCCGCCGATGACGCACAGGAGGACGGCCTCGATCAGGAACTGCAGCAGCACGTCACGCTGGCGGGCGCCGAGAGCCTTGCGCAGCCCGATCTCACGCGTCCGTTCACGGACGCTGACGAGCATGATGTTCGAGACGCCGACGCCGCCGACGAGCAGCGAGATGCCCGCGATGGCGGCCAGCACCGACGTGAGCAGGCCCAGGATGCGCCCGATCGTGCCGAGGATCTGCGTCTGCGTGACCGCGGAGAACTCATCGCCGTCGTACTCGTCCTCCAGCGCCCGCACGAGCTCGCGCCGCAGCGACGGGACGGACTCGCTCGAGGGAGCCTTGACGGCGAGCGCGTCGATGCGCTCCACGCCGAAGAGCCGCTGCGCCGCGGTGACCGGGACGTGCACCTCCTCGTCGCGGCTCACGCCGAACGTCGACCCCACCTCGGCGAAGACTCCGATGACGCGGAAGCGGACACCCGCGATCGACACCTGACGCCCGAGCGGGTCCACCTCACCGAAGAGCTTGTCGGCGACCCCCGAGCCCAGGACGGCGACCCGCCGGCGGGTGTCGACGTCACTGTCACCGAAGTACTCGCCGCGGTCGAGCGGGCGGTTGAAGACGAACGGGACGTTCTCGTTCGTGCCGTTCACGGTCACGAACGCCTCCCGCGAGCCGACGCGGACCGCCTCCCCCGACGCGACCGTCGTGGCGACCGCGCGGCGGTCACCCACGACGCGCCCGAGCAGGTCGACGTCACGCAGCTGCAGGCGGCTCACCGACGGGGCCGAGCCGATCTCGAACCGTCCCGGGACGATCAGCACGAGGTTCGAGCCGAGCCCCTCGACCTGGCTCTCGACCTCGCGCTTCGCGCCGCTGCCTATCGCGACGAGCACGACGACCGCGGCAACTCCGATGATCACGCCGAGCATCGTGAGGATGCTGCGCAGCCGGTTCGCCCGCAGCGCGTCGAGGGCGACCTTGAACGCCTCTGCCACCCTCACACGGCGGTCCCCGATGCGACGGTGTCGCTCTCGACGAGGCCGTCGCGCATGCGCACCTGCCGCCGCGCCCGGGCCGCGACCTCCGCGTCGTGGGTGACGAGCACGACCGCGACACCCCGCTCGCCGTTGAGGCGCTCGAGGATCGCCATGACCTCAACCCCGTTGCGGGTGTCGAGGTTGCCCGTCGGCTCGTCGGCGAGCAGCAACTGCGGGTCGCCCACCAGCGCCCGCGCGATGGCGACCCGCTGCTGCTCCCCTCCGGACATCTGCGCGGGCCGGTGGTGCAGGCGGTGGCCCAGGCCGACGGCCTCGAGCGCCGCCACCGCGCGCTCGCGGCGCTCGCCCCGCCGTACGCCCCGGTAGACGAGCGGCAGCGCGACGTTGTCGACCGCGCTGGTGCGCGGCAGGAGCTGGAAGGCCTGGAAGACGAACCCGATGGTTTCGTTGCGGAGCGTGGCCAGCTCGCCGTCGTCCAGCGTGGTCACGTCCCGGCCGCCGACCCGCAACGTTCCCGTGGTCGGGCGGTCCAGGCAACCCAGCAGGTGCATCAACGTCGACTTGCCCGACCCCGACGGCCCGATCACTGCGGCGTACTCCCCCTGCTGGACCGACAGCGAGACACCGCGCAGCGCCTCCACCCGCACGCCCTCGAGCTCGTAGGCCCGGGTCACTCCGACGGCCTCGATGGCCGGCGCGCTCACGCGACCTCCTGGCCCTCGGCCACCTTGTCCGCGCCACCGACGACGACCCGCTCGCCGGGCTTGAGGCCCTCGACCACCTGCACCGACGACTCTCCCTGCGCGCCGAGCCGCACCGGACGCCGGCGGGCACGCCCGCTCTCGATGACCCAGACCGCCTCCTTGCGACCGGTGTGGAACACCGCAGACGCAGGTACGGCGACCGCGTCCCTCGCCGTACGGACGCGCAGGTCCGCCACGGCGCTCATCCCCGGCCGCGGCACGGGCGCCGGCTCGCCGTCATCGGTACGCCCGGCGCCAAGGGTCAGCCGGACGACGTAGGACACGCCCCCGCGCTGGCTGGTCGTGGGCCGGACGTCCACCGATGCGACCTCGGCGTCGTAGGACGCGCCGGGGACGGCGTCGAGCTCGACCTCCCCGCGTACGCCGCGCCGCACGAGCAGGACGTCGGTCTCGTCGACCTCGGCGCGCAGGCTCAGCGACGAGGTGTCGGTAATCGTCGCCACGGTGTCGCCCGAGCCGACCGGCATGCCCTCCTCGAGCGTGCCCTGCACCGACGCGCCGCCACCCCCGCCGCCCACGAGACCCTCGGCCTGCCCGCGGACCGACTCGGGAAGCGCGCCGAGCGCGCCCGCGAGGTTCCCGCCGTCACCGCCGCCCTCGGAGCCCTGACCGAGCGACACGGTGCCGGACACGGGTGCACGGACGACGAGCTCCGAAACCGTACGCCGGGCCGCCTCCACTGCCGCGCGCGTCTGCACCCGCTGCGCCTCCGACAGTGCGGACAACGCCGACGCGAGGCTGCCCAGACCGGCCTCGAACCGGCGTACGGCGTCGCGGGCCTGCGCCTGCGCCGCGGCGTACTGCGCCTGCGCGGCCCGGACCGAGGCCAGCGCCTGGCGGCGCGCCAGACCCCCCGGG
>JALYMU010000410.1 GCA_030773595.1 Actinomycetota bacterium
GTCCGTGGCCGCGCGGCGGCCGGCTTGGCGGCGCCCGACGTGGTCGCGCCCGGCTTGGCGGTGGCCGCCTTGGTCGTAGCCGGCTTGGTCGTAGCCGGCTTGGTCGTAGCCGGCTTGGTCGTAGCCGGCTTGGTGATGGCCGGCTTGGTGGTGGCCGGCTTGGTCGTAGCCGGCTTGGTGATGGCCGGCTTGGTGGTGGCCGGCTTCGTGGCGGCCGGCTTGGTGGCTCGGGCCCGCGGCTTGGCGGCGGCGCGCTCTGTCGCTGCTGCGCGCGCCGCGGTGGCCTCCGCGGCGGGAGCAGGAGGTGTGGCCGCCGCCCGGCGCGGCGACCGCACGGTCGTCGGCGCGGTGGCGGTCTGCTCGCCCACCGCCTCCGGCGGCGCGGCCGGCGCGGGCACGCCAAGCTTGGCCGGCGTACCGGACGTCCGCACCGATCGACGGGACGGGACCGCAGCATCCTGCGCCATGACACTCCCTCGGATCCTCGAGGATGGTTCGGGCAGGATAGGGCTGAACACGCAGCGCGACAACGGGGTTACCGGCCCGCGGTCACCACCCCGCGCGGCCGGGCGCGTGCATCTCAGCGGCCGGCGGGAGCCTGCGTTAGGCTCGCTCACGCGAGGCGACGACGGGGACGAGTACTCCTGGACGCAGCCATGAGCGACTCGGGGACGGTGGGAGCCCGGGGGCGTGCCCAGGGCGAAGATCACCCCCGAGCCGCCGGAAGAAACGGCTCCGCGTGAGCCGGAGTAGACCCGGCCGCACCGAACGAAGCGGGCCGTCCCCGGACGGCCAAGGAGGGTGGTACCGCGGGGTGACCGGCCGGGCCGGTCGTCTCGTCCCTCCGTACGACGACGCGTCGACGGAGGCTGCCCGCATGTATCGCCCGGTCCCACCCCAGGTCGACCTTCCGGCCCTGGAGCGCGACGTCCTGCGCCTGTGGCAGGAGGAGCGCACGTTCGAGCGCTCGCTGGAGCAGTCGGCGGACGCGCCCCTGTGGGTCTTCTACGAGGGCCCGCCCACGGCCAACGGCATGCCCGGCACCCACCACGTCGAGGCCCGCGTCTTCAAGGACGTGTTTCCCCGCTACCGCACGATGAAGGGCTGGCACGTCCCCCGGAAGGCCGGCTGGGACTGCCACGGCCTGCCGGTCGAGATCGCGGTGGAGAAGGAGCTCGGCTTCTCCGGCAAGGGTGACATCGAGGCCTTCGGCATCGCGGAGTTCAACGCGCGCTGCCGCAACTCGGTGCTGCGCCATGTCGACGCCTTCGAGGCGATGACGCAGCGGATGGGCTACTGGGTCGACCTGACCTCGCCCTACCGCACGATGGACCGCGAGTACGTCGAGTCGCTGTGGTGGGCGCTGGCCCGCATCCACGAGAAGGGACTGCTGGTCGAGGACCACCGCGTGGCGCCGTACTGCCCCCGCTGCGGCACCGGCCTGTCCGACCACGAGCTCGCCCAGGGCTACGAGACGGTCGTGGATCCCTCGGTGTACGTGCGCTTCCCGCTGACCGGTGGGCCGCTAGCGGGACGCGCGGCGCTGCTGGTGTGGACGACGACGCCCTGGACGCTGGTCTCCAACACCGCCGTCGCCGTACACCCGGACGTGACCTACGTCGAGGTGCGCGACCCCGAGGGCGGCGAGACGCTCGTCGTCGCGGAACCGCTGGCCGAGGACGTCGTCCCGGGGTGGGAGGTAGTCGAGTCCTTCGCCGGGCGGGACATGGAGCGCTGGACCTACTCCCGCCCGTTCGAGCTGCTCGACTGGCCGGCCGGCGAGGACGGTCACTTCGTCGTGCTCGGCGACTACGTCACGACCGAGGACGGCACCGGCCTGGTGCACCAGTCCCCCGCGTTCGGCGCGGACGACCTCGCCGTCTGCCGCCGCTACGGCCTGCCGGTGGTGAACCCGGTGCGCCCCGACGGGACGTTCGAGGCCGCCCTGCCGCTGGTGGGCGGCCAGTTCTTCAAGGACGCCGACAAGGCGCTGGTCGAGGACCTGCGCTCCCGTGGCCTGCTCTTCCGCCACCTCGCCTACGAGCACACCTATCCGCACTGCTGGCGCTGCCACACCGCGCTGCTCTACTACGCCCAGCCGTCGTGGTACATCCGCACGACCGCGGTCAAGGACGAGCTGCTGCGGGAGAACGAGCGCACGGCGTGGTACCCGGACAACATCAAGTGGGGTCGGTACGGCGACTGGCTCACCAACAACATCGACTGGGCGCTGTCCCGCAACCGGTACTGGGGCACGCCGCTGCCGATCTGGCGATGCGACGCGGGCCACGTCACGGTCGTCGCGTCGGTGGAGGACCTGGCCGGGCGGGCCGGTCGTGACCTCCCCGACCTCGACCCGCACCGGCCCTTCGTCGACGAGGTGACCTTCGCCTGCCCCGAGCCGGTGCTGGCCGGCGGGGCGTGCAAGCTGACGGCGACCCGCGTGCCCGAGGTCGCGGACGCGTGGTTCGACTCGGGCTCGATGCCGTTCGCGCAGTGGGGCTACCCGCACGTCGAGGGCAGCGTCGAGGAGTTCGAGGGCGCCTACCCCGCGCAGTTCATCTGCGAGGCGATCGACCAGACCCGCGGGTGGTTCTACACGCTCATGGCCGTCGGCACGTTGGTGTTCGACCGCTCCAGCTACGAGAACGTCCTCTGCCTCGGCCACATCCTCGCCGAGGACGGGCGCAAGATGAGCAAGCACCTCGGCAACATCCTCGAGCCGATGCCGTTGATGGACCAGCACGGAGCCGACGCGCTGCGGTGGTTCATGGCCGCCACCGGCTCACCCTGGCAGCCGCGCCGGGTCGGGCACACCGCCCTGCAGGAGATCGTGCGCAAGGTGCTGCTGACCTACTGGAACACCGTGGCGTTCCAGTCCCTCTACGCCCGCACCGCCGGATGGGACGCGCACGGCACGCCCGCACCGGCGCTCGCCGACCGCCCGCTGATGGACCGGTGGGCGCTCTCGGAGGTGCATCGGGTCGCGCGCGAGGTCGACGCGGCGCTGGAGAGCTTCGACACCCAGCGGGCGGGCGCGCTGCTCGCGGCGTGCATCGACGACCTGTCCAACTGGTACGTCCGCCGCTCCCGGCGCCGGTTCTGGACCGGGGACCCCGCGGCGCTCGCGACCCTGCACGAGTGCCTGTACGTCGTGACGCTGCTGCTCGCGCCGATGGTGCCGTTCGTCACCGAGCGGGTGTGGCAGGACCTGTTCCGCCCCACCTCCGACGAGCTGCCCGACTCGGTGCACCTGGCCCGCTGGCCCGAGGTCGACGGCTCGCTGGTCGACGCCGGGCTTGCCGAGCAGATGGCGCTCGTCCGCCGTCTGGTGGAGCTCGGTCGCGCGGCGCGGGCGGAGTCCAAGGTCCGCAACCGCCAGCCACTGGGTCGCGCCCTCGTCGGCGCACCGGGATGGGCGGCGCTGCCAGAGGAACTGCGAGCCCAGGTGGCCGAGGAGCTCAACGTCCACGAGCTCGTGCCGCTCGCCGAGACCGGCGGTGAGCTCGTCGACGTGTCCGTGAAGGCCAACTTCCGCGCGCTCGGGAAGCGGTTCGCCCAGCGGACCCCGCTCGTCGCCGCCGCCGTGGCTGCCGCGGACCCGGCCATGCTGACCGCCCAGCTGCGTACCCGCGGCGAGGCGGGCGTGGAGGTCGACGGGGAGCAGATCACGGTCACCGCCGAGGACGTCGTGGTGACCGAAACTCCCCGGGAGGGCTGGACCGTGGCGACCGAGGCCGGTGAGACCGTGGCGCTCGACCTCACCGTCACCCCCGCGCTGCGCCGGGCCGGTCTCGCCCGCGAGGTGGTCCGGCTCGTTCAGGAGGGCCGCAAGGCCGCCGGTCTCGACGTCAGCGACCGCATCGAGCTGCGCTGGAGCGCCGACGGCGAGCTGGCCGAGGCGCTGCGTGAGCATGCTGGCGCGGTCGCGGACGAGGTGCTCGCCACGTCGTACGGCGAAGAGCGCGGCGAAGGCGAGCCGACCGGCAGCGACGCGGAGCTGGGTGTGCGGTTCTGGGTCACCCGGGCCTGACGCGGCACCCGCCACTGTGGCGACGCACCGGCTGCTCAGCCGATGTGCCTGCCGCCGCCGTGGCTGGGCGCCGACACGCCCCCGTTGGACTCGACCGAGCTCGGCGAGGGCCGAGCCGCCGCGGCCTCCGGGCGCCCGTCGAGCTCTCGCAGCTGGGCCTCGAGGTAAGACTTGAGCCGGCTACGGTACTCCCGCTCGAACGCCCGCAGCTCCTCGATCTTGCGCTCGAGGGTCACCCGGTCGTGCTCCAGGGAGCCGATGACCTGGCGACGCTTGGACTCGGCCTCACCGACGATACGGTCCGCGTTGGTCCTCGCCTCGCCGACGATGCGCTCGGACTGGCCCTTGGCTTCCGCGATGTGGTCGTCGGCCGTCCGCTGCGCGAGCGAAAGGATGCCCGCAGCAGCCTCGGCCGGTGTCTGCGCGGCAGCGGGGATCGGCGGTACCGGTGTCGGCACGGGTGCGGGCGTGCTGGGCCCCGAGGCGCCGCGGCCGTCCTGGACAGCCTTGGCGAGGGCGCGCTCGGCGTCGGCGAGCTTGGTTCGCAGCTCGTCGTTCTCCCGGTAGAGCCGAGTCAGCTCCGCCTCGACCTCGTCGAGGAAGTCGTCGACCTCTGCCTCGTCGTAGCCCGCGCGTCCCAGCCTGGTGCTGGTGAACTCCTTGGTCTTGACGTCCTCAGGGGTCAGGGGCATGTGCGCACTCCGGAGGTCGGCACCGCTCGGGGCGGCGCTGGGCTTGTGCACCGGCACGGTACCGCCGCGCAGGCAGGTCACAGAAACGCCGTGTGGACACCCGCGCGACATCGCAGCTGGAAAACCGCCGTGGACCCCGGTGCGGGCCGCCGTCACAGCAGCGACGTCAGCTGCAGGCCGATGTTGACCAGGACCACGAGCACGAGGAAGGACAGGTCGAGCGCGATGTTGCCGATCCGCAGCGGGGGCAGCACCCGACGCAGAGCCTTCAGCGGCGGGTCGGTCACGGTGTAGACGGCCTCGGCGACAATGAGTATGACGCCCTGCGGCCGCCACGAGCGGCTGAACATCTGGACGTAGTCGAGGATCAGCCGGGCGATCAGCATCACCAAGAACATCCATAGGACGAACTGCAGGACCGAACCGACCACGGTCACGTCTGGGGCACCTAGCTCTGGTTGAAGAAGCCGCTCTCCGCCATGCGCGCCTTGTCCTCCGCGGTGACGGTGACGTTCGCCGGCGAGAGCAGAAAGACCTTGTTGGTCACCCGCTCGATGGTGCCACGCAGCCCGAAGACGAGACCTGCCGCGAAGTCGACGAGGCGCTTGGCGTCGGAGTCGTCCATGTCCGTGAGGTTCATGATGACCGGGGTCCCGTCGCGGAACGCCTCACCGATGGTCTTCGCCTCGTTATAGGTGCGCGGGTGGATCGTCGTGATGCGATCGACGCTCGCCGTCATGGTCAGCGGTGCCACGGTCGAGCCGGACGCGCTGCGCCGGTCGGGAAGCGAGGCCACCGATGCCCGGTGGTCCTCTCGCACGGGCGCGGCGGCACGGGACTCGCGCCGGTCATCGCGCTCGTCGTAGGCCTCGTCGTAGTCGTAGTCGTAGCGGTCGTCCTCGACGAGGCCGAGGTAGACCAGCATCTTGCGCGTCGCGCCGGCCATGTCGAGGCGCCCTCCGGTCTTTCGTCGACGAGTGTCCCTGCGAGTGCTGCCCTGACGGGCATCGACCCCGCGGGCGTCCGCTCCCGAGGTCCGGTCCGCCCGCGAGGCTTGACGTTACCGGAGCGCCGGCCGAGTGCCGAGCACCGCGGTCCCCACGCGTACGTGTGTCGCGCCCGCAGCAACGGCGGGCTCGAGATCGGCACTCATGCCGGCCGAGACGTCCGTGGCGTGCGGGTGCACCTGCCGCAGCCGCGCCGCGATTGCCGCGAGCCGGGCGAAGGCGGCGCCCGGGTCCTCGTCGCGAGGCGCGACGGCCATCACTCCGCCGAGCGTGAGCCCCGCGGCCTCGGCGACCGCGTCGGCGAGGGCGGGGACGTCCTCGGGTGCGGCGCCGCCGCGTGGGCCGGTCTCCCCCGGGCCCCCGGGAAGCGCGACCTGCACCAGGCATCGCAGCTCCCGGCCGGCATCCGCGGCAGCCCGGGACAGCGCCTCGACCAGGCGCAGCCGGTCGACGGAGTGCACGACGTCGGCGTAGCGCGCGACCGAGCGAGCCTTGTTCGTCTGCAGCTGGCCGACGAAGTGCCACCGCAGTCCGAGCCCGGCGCAGGCGGCCGCCTTCTCCGCTGCCTCCTGGTCGCGGTTCTCCCCCATGTCACGGACCCCGAGCTCGGCGAGGAGCCGTACGTCGGAGGCGGGCCGGGTCTTGGTGACGACCACGACCGTGAGCTCCGCCGGGCGCCGACCCGCACCGGCGCAGGCGGCCTCGACCCTTCGGCGTACCCGCTCGAGGCCCGCGGCGAGCTCGCTCGCGCGCCCGTGCCGGTCCGGGCCGACGGCGACGCCGCCGGTCACGGCTGCGCCCAGGTCAGCATCCCGAAGCGACCGGTGATGCTGTCCCGGCGGAAGGAGAAGTAGTCCGGGCTTTCGGCGGTGCAGACCTCCAGCCGGCTGACCTCGGCGCAGGAGGTCCTGAGCTGCGCGAGCACACCGGCGGCGACGTCGAGCGCCGGCGTCCCACGCGAGGTCACGGCTCGAGACTGCGGGACGGCGGCGGCGACCTCCTCACGCATCGCCGCCGGCACCTCGTAGCAGCGCCCACAGATCGAGGGTCCGACCCGTGCCACGAGGTCCGTGGCTCCCGCGTCGCGCAGCGCCCCGACGGTCGCCGGGACGACTCCGGCCACGAGGCCCGCTCGCCCGGCGTGGGCGACCGCGACCAGCCGCTCGCGCGGAGCCACCAGCACCACCGGCGTGCAGTCGGCGACGAGGACGACGAGGCCGACGCCGACCGCACCGGTCAGCGC
>JALYMU010000411.1 GCA_030773595.1 Actinomycetota bacterium
GCGCCGACGACACCGACCGCGAGGCGGGCGGGCCGGTCCCCCGGCGCGCGCACGGCCTGGGCCGCGGGCACGCGGGCGGGCGCAGGGTCGTACGGGTCGATGGGCACGCTTGCTCGCCGCTCCTACTCGGTTCCAGTCCACGGTGGGTACCGGACGTCCAGGGCGAGTGCAGCCTACGCCGGGCCGCCGGCGGCGTCGTCGCGTGTCCCGCGCACCTGACGGTTGTGTCGAGATGCCGACCATCACGCCCGGATCCTTGCCCACCGCCGCCCGGTCCTGTTCTGTCGGTCCACAGCGTCAGACTGAGCCGTCACCGGTACATCGAGGAGGCGGACATGATCACCGGAGTGCGAAGCGCCAGCGTCTACGTGCGCGACCAGGACGCGGCGCTGAGGTTCTACACCGAGACGCCCGGCTTCGAGCTGGTCCAGGACACCCCCATGGGCGAGGGCGCACCGCGCTGGATCGAGGTGATGCCGCCGGACCGGCAGACGCTGCTGGTCCTCTTCACCGCACCGGGGCAGGAGGACCGGATCGGGACCTTCTCCAACCTGCTGTTCGCCTGTGACGACGTCCGCAAGACCCACGAGGAGCTCGTCGCCCGCGGCGTGACGTTCGCCGAGGATCCGACGGAGCAGTTCTGGGGCTGGTGGGCGGTGTTCCAGGACCCGGACGGCAACAGCTATGGGCTCGGCCAGCGTGGCGGGTGACGCACAGCCTCGGTCCCACGCGTCCCGTCGCGCCGTGCTGCCGTGGCGGCAGGCGACCGAGCGCGCGCTGTACGGGCCCGGCGGGTTCTACCTGCGGCCCGGGGGGCCTGGGGCGCACTTCCGCACGTCCGCACACGTCGGATCGGGCTTCGCTGCCGCCCTGCTGACCCTCGCCGACCGCGCCGGCCTGCGGACCGTCGTCGACGTCGGCTCGGGGCGTGGCGAGCTGCTGCGGGAGATGCACCACCGGCGCCCGGACCTCGAGCTCGTCGGCGTCGAGCGCGCGCCGCGCCCCCCCGACCTTCCGGCCGAGATCGGCTGGCTGCCCGCCGTACCTTCCGTCGAGGATGCGCTAGTCGTGGCGAACGAGTGGCTGGACAACGTGGCGATCGACGTCGTCACGGTCACGGCCGACGGGCCCCGCGTCCTGCTCGTGGACGTCGCGACCGGCGAGGAGGTCCCCGGGTCGGCACCTCCGCCGGAGGACCTGGCGTGGCTGGACCGGTGGTGGCCGCTGTCCCGGGCGCGGGAGGGCGACCGGGCGGAGGTCGGCCGGCCGAGGGACGAGGCGTGGGCCGAGGTGGTGTCGAAGCTCGGCCGCGGACTGGCCGTGGCGGTCGACTACGACACGACCGTCGCGGAGCGTACGGCGGGGCGGTTTGCCGCCGGGACGCTGGCCGGCTACCGGCTCGGCCGCACCGTCGTACCCGTCCCGGACGGCTCGTGCGACGTGACGAGCCATGTCGCACTGGACGCCTGCGCAGCCGCCGGTGCGGCCGCCGGGGCGACGAGCACCGTCGTCCTGCGGCAGCGGCAGGCGCTCGAGTGTCTCGGGCTGGCCGCCCACCGGCCGCCGCGTGACCTCGCCGTCACGGAGCCCGCGGCCTACCTGGCGGCGCTGCGGGAGGCGGGCGAGCATGCCGAGCTGCTCGACGCCGACGGCCTCGGCGGCTTCGGCTGGCTGGTGCAGGGCGTGGGGGTCGACGTCTCGCGCCTGCTCAGCGCACGTCAATGACGCGGGCGCCCGCCAGGGGTGCCGGGCGGCCCAGCAGGTATCCCTGACCGCCATGCACCCCGACCGAACGCACGGCCTCGAGCTGGTCCTCACGTTCGATGCCCTCGGCGACCAGGACGACGCCCAGGGACCGCCCGAGGTCCGCGACAGCGGTCAGGACACCGAGGGCGCGGTCGGACCGGCCGACGTCGTTGACGAGGGAGCGGTCGAGCTTGAGGACGGAGACGGGCAGGGAGGCCAGCCGGTTGATCGACGAGTAGCCGGTGCCGAAGTCGTCGATCGCCCAGGAGCACCCCTCCTGAGCGAGCGTGTCGACGACGCGGTGGACCCTCCGCTCGTCCTCGAGGAGGTCGGACTCGGTGATCTCGAGGCAGAGCGAGTCGAGCGACACATCCGCGGCACGCGCGGCAGAGGCGACCGAGTGAACGAAGGACGCGTCGGACACCTGCGCTGCACAGACGTTGACGAAGACCCGGTCCGGCGCGGAGCCGGGGTCGAGCTCGCGCATGCGCTTGAGGTCCCGGCAGGCCGTCGCAAGGACCCACGAGCCCAACGGCACCATGATCCTCGACGTCCTCACGTCGGCCAGGAACTGGCCCGCCGCGAGCAGCCCCAGCTCCGGATGGCGCCAGCGCAGCAGCGCCTCGACCGCCGCAGGCCGGTTGCTGCGCAGGTCGATGATCGGCTGGTAGTGCAGCTCGAGCGAGCCGTCGGCCAGCGCGGCCTCCAGGTCGTGGACGAGCCGGGAGCGCAGGACCACGGCGTCGTACGCCGCGTCGTCCACGACCCCCCACCCGCCGCGGCCTCGTTGCTTGCTCCGGTACATCGCCACGTCCGCGCGTGCGAGGAGCGCGTCCGGGGCCGTGTCCTCGCTCGACGTCGCCACACCGACACTCACCGAGCCGCGCCAGGTGACCTCCCCCAGCTGCATCGGCTCCGTGGCGGCGGCGATGATCCGCGTGGCGACGGATGCCGCTTCGGCGTCCTCGTTAAGGTCCTCGAGGAGGACGAGGAACTCGTCGCCGCTGTGCCGGGCGACGACGTCGTCGGGACGGACGGCGCCTCGCAGCCGCTGCGCGAACGAGCGGATGTAGGCGTCGCCGGTGGCGTGCCCGTGGCGGTCGTTGACCTCCTTGAGCCGGTCCAGGTCGCAGAACAGGACCGCCACCACACCACCGTGGCGCTGGCGGTGGGCGAGTGCGCGCGCGAGGTGCTCGAGGAACAGCGTCCGGTTCGCCAGCCCGGTCAGCTCGTCGTGGGTGGCCCGCCGCGTGAGTGCCAACTCCACCTCGCGCCGCGCCGTGATGTCAAGCACCTGCACGAACAGCTCGGACCTGTCCTCGCCCCCCGGCAGCCCGGTCGAGATCTGCTCCGTCCACACCACCGACCCGTCAGGGCGGCAGTAGCGGACCGGCGTCGTCGTTCCCCCTAACCCGTCCCGGAGCTGGCGGAGCACCGGCCGCAGGACCGGCACGTCGTCCGGGTGGACCAGGTCGCGCAGGTCCTTACCTCGCATCGACGAGCGGTCGTGACCCAGCATCTCGGCCAGCGCAGGGTTTGCGGTCAGGATCGTGTTCCGGCGGTCGAGGACCGCCATGCCCGCCGGCGACGCCTCGATGCCGGCCCGCACGCGTTGGCCGACGACCGCCTCGCGTCGGGCGGCGGCCCGCAGCCGGTCCTCACGGTCGCTCGCCGTGCGCATCAACGCCCCCAGGACCAGCTTGACGATCGGCGTGGTCACGAAGAACAGCACGAGCGCCGCCACCGCGCCAGGAGCGGCACCGCCCCGGTCCGCAGCGTCCGCCGCGTGGCCGAACGGTCCCCGAGCAGAGGCCGACAGGGCGAGGACACCGGCGAGCGTGGCAGCTGTCGCCACCGACGCGCCGACGGCGCCGAACCGCACGCAGGCCCACATGAGGACGGGATACACGACGAACGGGCGAAGGGGCGAGGAGAGCACGTGGTCCCGGTCCTGGCCGAAGACGGCCGCGGCGACTATGGCCAGTACGACGGCGAGAGCCGCGGCCTCCCACCAGCGTCGGCGCAGGGGAGGTTCGGTCCTCAGGTGCGCCAGGGTGAGCGCCGCAGGCGCCGAGGCGAGCATCCCGCCGTAGTACGCAGCTCCGGGAAGGGCCCAACGCCACCAGGGCGTGGCGGCCGGCTCCGGCCACCCCGCCCCGACATAGGCGGCGCCGGCGACGACGGCCGCCGGGAGGAGGGCCACGGCAAGCGCCGCCACCCCGCGCGTCCGATCGAGACGGACGGGGCGCCCGACGAGGGCGGGCAGCAGCGAGGCGGCGCACAGGACCCCGACGATCTCGCCCACGAGCTGCACGGCACCGACGCCGTCGACGAGTCGCGTGCCGACCAGCCCGCCGAGCACGCCCGACACCGTGACCAGCAGCCGCTCGCGCAGGTCGACGGTCCAGACCATCGCCGCGAGCAGACAGCCGTTCGCGATCCACGTGCGGGCCAGCGCCGTCGCCATCCCGTCGTGGTCCCAGTCCCCGGCTAGAGCTGCCGCGACCAGGATCCCGGCGAGGTAGGCGACCGCGACAACGCCGAAGCGGACGGGCGGCGCCAGGCGCGACCACCAGTCCGGCCCCGGTGGGAGGGCTTCGTCCCCGCGCTCGGGCCGGCCCAGCACACCATGAGGCAGCACCACTCGTTGTGATTGCCCCGTTACGCGCTCGTCACGCCTAGGAGACTGCCCGGTCATCCGGGCCGGGCAACGACGCGCCGCCCGCCGTCATCCACCGCTCCGGGGGGTCGAGCGCACGGGCGACACGCGCGCGCTCGACCAGGTCGACGAGGAGGTGCGCGGCCCCGTCCGCACCGCGGTGCAGGGCGGCAACATGGACCGGGCCGGGCGTGGAGTCGACGTGGACGGTGGCAAGCCGCAGCGCCCGCTGCAGCGGCCCCTGCGTCCATCGCACGCTCTGGGCCCGGGCATGCGGGATGACGTCGGTCTCCCGGCGTACCACCCCGCGCCGGGTCACGAGCACGCGGGCGTCGGCCCCTACGCCCAATGCTCGCCACCCGACCGGGTCCAGCCACCGGGTACGGCGCGGCGGCCGGCGGAGCGGGATGCCCTCGACGTCGACGCCCGGAAGCACGTGAGAGAGGACCGCCATCGCGGCGCGACGCGGGGCGACCGGGAGGAGGAGCGCGCTCGACATCCGTGCCTCGCCGTCGCCGTGGGCGTAGCCCGCGACGTTGACCTCGAGACGGACCCACCCGCCGGCGAGCCGCCAGAGCCACGGCTCGACCATGCGCACCGCCTGCACGCGACCGGGAGGCACGGTCTGGGCCCTGGTCTCCGTGAGGCCGCGCCGCAGCCGCAGTCCGTCCGGAGACGTCGCGACCGTGAACTCGAAGTTGCGCACGAACCCCTGCACGACCGCCGCGCCGACGGAGAGGACCGCCGGGCCGACGAGGAAGATGACCTCGAACGCGCCCGTCACCACGGCGGCGAGCAGGACCAGGGGGACAGCGAGCACGGTGACCACCACCGGCGTCGTGAGGAGGCCGGAGAGCAGGAGCCGAAGCGGCGGGACCCGGTGCACGACGGCCTCGGGTGCTTCCGGAGCCTGCGCCTCCTCGTGCTGGAGCCCTGCCGCGCGGGCCAGCAGCTCGGTGCGCAGGACGTGCGCCTGCTGCTCGCTCAGGTAGGCCAGCGGTGCTTCCGGCGTACCACCGCCGGCCATCTCCAGGCGCAGCTCCGCGAGCCCCAGCGCCCGCGCCAGGAGGGGGCGTACGACGTCCACCGCCTGCAGTCGGTCCAGCCGCACGCGCCGGGACCGCCGGAACACCACGCCGCTGTCGACCCGGAAGTCCTCGCCGTCGAACCCGTAGCGCGTGAAGCGCCAGGCCAGGACGCCGTAGCCGCCCGCGACGACCAGCGTCACCACGAGCACGGCCGCCGCAACCCGGAGGTCCACGCTGCGCATGGCCTGCTGGGCCTGGAAGGCCAGCACGGCCGCGAACCACTTCCAGCTGTTCACGAACGGGCTTAGCGGGTGCAGGCGACCTTCGACGGACCCGCCCGGGCGGGGATGCGCCACCGTGTCAGCCGTCACGGGCGCCGGTCCGGCGCGGAGCCGGGCATCTACAGGCCCGCCGACTGGGCCTCGCCACGGGAGGCCAGGCGATCGCGCAGCCGCGCGGCTTCCGCCGGCTCCAGACCCGGGATGTGAGCGTCGGTGGAGGCGGCAGCAGTGTGCAGCTGCACGGTCGCCAGGCCGAACGCGCGTTCCAGCGGGCCCGCCTGCACGTCGACGAACTGCATGCGCCCGTAGGGCACGACGACGAGCTGGCGGAACAACACGCCGCGCCGCACGACGAGGTCGCGTTCGCGCTCGGTGTAGCCCCACGCCGCGACGTTGCGCCCGACCATCCGCCAGCCGACCCCGACCGCGAGGACGCCCGCGACGACCACGGCCACGCCGGCACCGGAGCGGCCGGTCGCGTACGCGAACAGGGCGAGGAGCGCGGTCGACGCCGCTACGGCGACGACGAGCACGGTGTGCCGCAGCGACGCGAGCTTGGGCGACACCGGATGCCACCGTGTGCCCGCGCCCGCGTCGAACCAGTCTCCGTGCACGGGAACGAGGTCCTCGCCGGTGCGGGTCGACGGCGCATCGTCGCTATGGTGCTCGGCGCTACGGTGCTCGACGCTGCGGTGCTCGTCGCCGACACCGGCCCGCCCGGTCGGCGCGGCCGTGCGCAGGGTCTCCGTCGTACCGGGGTGTGTTGCGCCAGACTCCGGGCGGTCGGTCGCGCCTGGCACGGTCGCCGACGCCCCCACAGCGACCTCGGGCCAGGTCGGCACGCCGTCGCCGCCCGAGGGATCCGTGCCGGGGGCCATGCGCGAAGCGTATCCATCCGTCAGCGGGCCCGCCTGGCGCGCGGCGGTGCCGCCGCCGGGCCGCTCCCGCGCCGCCTGCCGGACCGACGTGTCCCCCGCCGGGACGGGACGTGGTGGCAGACTCGGCCCGTGGCGGAGCGCGGCGTGGAGACGACGGTCGGCATGGGCGCGGGCGCCGCGAGTGTCGCCGACCTGCCGACGCACGACATGGTGCTCAACATCGGGCCGCAGCACCCGTCCACGCACGGCGTGCTGCGGCTGCGACTCCGCCTGGACGGCGAGCGCATCATCGAGGCGGAGCCGGTCATCGGATACATGCACCGCGGCGCGGAGAAGCTTTTCGAGGTCCGCGACTACCGCCAGGTCATCGTCCTGACCAACCGCCACGACTGGCTGTCCGCCTTCTCCAACGAGCTGGGGTTCGTGCTCGCGGCGGAGCGCATGCTCGGCATGGACGTCCCCGGGCGCGCCGTGTGGGCACGGATGCTGCTCGCTGAGCTCAATCGCATCCTCAACCACCTGATGTTCGTGGGGAGCTATCCCCTGGAGATCGGTGCCATCACCCCGATCTTCTACGCGTTCACCTCGCGCGAGGCGCTACAGGCGGTCATGGAGGAGGTCTCCGGGGGCCGCGTGCACTACATGTTCAACCGCGTGGGCGGTCTGAAGGAGGACCTCCCCGCGGGGTGGACGACGAGGGCGCGCGAGGCGTTGGCAGCGGTGCGGACCGAGCTGCGCAGGATCGACGATCTCGTGCTCGGCAACGAGATCTTCCGGGCCCGCACGCGGGGCATCGGCGTGCTGTCTCCGGAGCTCGTGCACTCGTACGGCGTCAGCGGGCCGATCGCCAGGGCGTCCGGCGTCGACTTCGACCTGCGCAGGGACGCACCGTACCTCGCCTACGACGAGCTCGACGTACCTGTCGTGACGCGCTCGGCCGGTGACTGTCTGGCGCGCTTCGAGTGCCTGGTCGAGCAGGTCCGGGTGTCGATCGACCTCGCCGAGACCTGTCTGGACCGACTAGGCGACCTCCCGCCGGGCCCGATCAACCTGCGGCTGCCGAAGGTCCTCAAGGTCCCGGAGGGACACACCTACGTCCCGACGGAGAACCCACTCGGGATCAACGGCTACTACCTCGTCTCGCGCGGGGAGAAGACACCGTGGCGCATGCGCATGCGCACGGCGTCGTTCAACAACGTGCAGGTGCTCTCCGAGCTCCTTCCGGGGACGCTCCTGGCGGACATGGTGGCCATCCTCGGCTCGATGTTCTTCGTCGTGGGAGACGTCGACAAGTAGCGGTAATCGATTGGCCCCCACCGGGCGGCCCAACACATCCGCAACGCGCGAAGCGTCCTCGAGCAGGTCGCTGACCCTGGCTAGGTCACTTCCGCCCGAACTCACCCAGCCCGGTCGCCCGGAGGATCCACAGCCCGCTGTTGATGTCACTGGCGTAAATCAGGTCCGAGCCGGGGTCGGGGTAGGCACCCACACGATGGGGACCGGCGGGAAGGTGCCCGTCGGGTCCTCGGTGGCCGGAGGCACGAACTGGCCCTTCATCCGCGGGTTCTGCGGGTCGTCGAGGGACCACCACACGATGCCGTCGGAGTACCACGACGAGAACATCTCGGTGTTGCGGACGGTCTCGGTGTTGTGGACGGAGAAGAAGCCGTCGGTCCGCTGCGTGCGGGTGTTCGGCGTGGCGAAGGTCGACAGGTGGGTGTTCTTGCCGCGGGTGTTGGTCGTGATGTGGACCTCTCCCCACCCATTCTTGTCCTCGCAGCCCTCGAGGGGCGACCAGTCCTCGAGGTTGATAGCCATGACCGTGCCCCGACGCGCGAGCGTCATCGAGTGGTTGTCGGCATCCTCGTCGGGCGGCGCGACGTCGCTTCGAGTCACGGGGTGGACACGGCCGGTGTCACCGACGTCGAACTTCATCGTGCCGTGGTCCCAGTACGACGCGAAGAGCGTCCGGCCACCGCGAGCGAAACGCACGCTGTGCGCGAACGACGCCTTGAAGCAGCCGACGTTCTGGGGGTTGTCGACCGGGTCGATGCCCTTGTCCTTGCCGAGCGCGAAGCCGCCGGCCTTGCGGGGCTGCATGGGGTTCGTCGCGTCGACGACCACGACCTCGTCGGCACCGGCACCGGGCTCGGCGAAGGCCGACGCACAGCCCGCGAAGACCTTGTGGTCGGCCCGCTGGACGAGGTCGACCTCGTGGCAGCCGATGTAGGGCGCAGCCCAGGTCGAGAGCAGCTGCGGGGTCGCCGGCTTGGTGACGTCCCAGAACTGCAGGCCGCGGAAGACCGTGCTCCCGGCAGGGTCGCTGCACGGCTGGATGCCCACGACCGCGAGGGCGCCGGTGAACGACGGCGTCCGCACCTCGCGGACCGTCACGTCCTCCGCGCTGGTGCCCTTCGGGTTCTGCAGGCGCGCCACGACGTTGGGGTTGTGCGGGTTGCGGGTGTCAACGACCTTGACGCCGCTGGCGGGGCACGTGCCGCGCCACACGCCGACGTAGGCGTATCCCCGGTGCACCCACACATCGGCGTTCAGGCCGCCGCCACCGAGATCCGAGTGCCCGACGACGGTGAAGTTGCTCGTCTGCATCTCGGCGTTCCACGCCGGGCCGGGCTTCAGCCGCTTGGCGGCCACGGCGAGGTCACCCTCGGGAGTCTCGTGCCCTGAAACCGCAGTTGCGGTGGCGAGCGGCAGCGCCAGCGCCGCCAACCCCACTACGAGGGCGCGCACACGCCGCGGCCCACTTGCTGGTCTTGCCATCACACACTCCGGTGGTCGGTCCCGCACCAACATGCCGCGACAGACTCGCGCGCAGTGATCGTCCTACTACTCTCGGCTCCGGGGGGGTCAACCCCAAATGGCGTCGGAGCATCGAGGAACGACCTGGCGGCGCCGACGTCCTCGGGCGAGGATGCCTCGGGTCCGGCGGCGATCGGGGTTCCGCGGGACCGGCGCCGAATCCCTGTTGCGGGCACTGGTTATATCCGCGCATGCGCCCGTCGTTCGTCGTAACCGCGAAGCTGAGAGCCGGAGACCGGGTGGCGGTGGTGTCACCGTCGTTCGCCGCGCCCGGGATGTTTCCCGCCGTGCACGAGGTGGCGATGCGCCGGCTGCGCGAGAAGTTCGCGCTCGAACCGGTGGAGTACCCCACGACCCGCCGGCTCGACGCAACCCCCAAGGACCGCGCGGCCGACCTCATGGCGGCGTTCGGTGACCGGAGCATCGGCGCGGTGCTGGCGAGCATCGGCGGCGACGACCAGCTGACCGTCCTGCCCTACCTGAACGCCGGCCTCGTGTCGGCGAACGCGAAAGCGTTCTGCGGCTACAGCGACAACACCAACCTCCTCAATTGGCTGTGGAACCAGGGGGTTGTCGGCTACCACGGCGGATCCACGATGGTCCATCTCGGCCGTGGCGGCGGTCTGCACCCCGTGTCGGAGAAGTCGCTGCGAGCGGCCTTGCTCGACGGCGGGGACGTCGAGCTGCACGCCGTCGAGGAGTTCTCCGAGGACGAGCTCGACTGGGACGACCCCACGTCACTCGACCGATCCGCGCCGCCCCTCGCCGCGCCGGGGTGGGAGTGGCACCGGCCCGACGACGTCGTGACGGCGCCGACATGGGGCGGCAACCTCGAGGTCCTCCACTGGAACCTCGCGGCGAATCGGTGGATCCGCCCCGTGGAGGACTACGCCGGCTGTGTCCTGCTGCTGGAGACCTCCGAGGAGATGCCGCCGGCGACCGAGGTGTTCCGGATGCTGCGCAACGCCGGCGAGCGCGGGCTGCTCGAGCAGTTCCCCGCCGTCCTCGTGGGCACGGCCAAGGCGAGCAGCCTGGACCGGCGGACGGACCTCGAGGAACGGTACCGCTACCGCTCCCAGCAGCGCGAGGCGATCCTGCATGCCTTCGACCGGTACAGCTCCTCGGCGATGATCGTCTTCAACGTCGACCTGGGCCACACGGACCCGCAGTTGGTCCTGCCGTACGGCGGAAGCGCGACGGTCGACGGCCCGGCGCGGCGCATCGTCGCGCACTACTGACGCCGACGCGCGTCATCCCGCGGCGACGTGGGCTTCGTCGCCGGTCCGGAGCGGTCGGGTCAACTGCTGCGCCGGGCGAGCGTACGAGCGTCCGTGGGTTGTAGCTCGCGCGCCATCTTCACGGCGGTGGCCCGGGCGTCCGCGCCGCTTCGGTACATCGTCACGATGACGTCCACGTGCGGCAGCCGCCGTACCACGGTGGTTGCGGGATCGCGGTCCCCCGTCGTCAGGAGGTCGCCGTCGAGCGGGCGGCACCCGGCGGTACGGCACGGCTCTGGGAGCATGTCGGGGCGGGACGGGGACAGCTCCACGTTGACCGAGCGGCTGCCGTACGCCTGCTCGCCACGGGGATGCGCCGTCAGGTGGACCGTGTCGTCGGAGGTCACGTAGAGCGCGTCGATGACCCAGCCCTCGGGTGGCGCGAGCAGCGGCGCGTCGACGACGGCGAGCTCGGCTTCCGTGCGCGCCCGGGTCTCGGCCCGCTCGGCGGCCGCTGCGGCCCCGAGGGTCAGCACGACCGCGACCCCGGCCGCGACCAGGCCCACCCGGGTGGCCCTGCCACTGGTCGCCCAGACGGCCAGCGCAGTGGCGGTGCCCACGGCGAGCACCGCCGTGATGACGCCGACCGCCTCCGGGGTGCTGAGGTCGTGCCGCACCGCCCGGCGCACCATGCCGTCCACCACGCTCGCGGGGAAGGCCAGGACTGCTGTGAGAACCATGGCGAGCAGCGTCGTGGGCAGCGGTCGAGCCGCCCCGACGGCGCGCAGCAGAAGGTAGCCGGCGCCGGCCAGGACGAACGGCCCGAGAGTCAACGCAAGGAGCCCCTCGCCGACGCAGGCAAACATGTCGCCGGGCGAGGTGCATCCTCCTGCCACGAAGTCGTTCAGCCACCAGGCCAGGAGCCCCGCTGCGGCGGCGGCTACTGCGGGGGCCGCTGCAGCCGCCGCGGACGGCCGCGCCCGGGGCGAGAGCGGAGCGGACGGGCCGGGAGCAGCGGAGGTTGTCCTCACGAGCTCAGCGTGGCGGTGACCGACGGCCGGTCGCCTCCGTACGCGTACTCATCTCACATACTCAGCATCTGTCACTTCGCCCCACCTCTGCATCGCCTCACGCGGGCTGAGCGACCGCACGATCGTGCGGTCGAGCCGTCCGGCGGGAGCGTGACGGTCGACGGCCCGGCGCATCGTCGCGCACGACCGCCGTCAGAGCCACTGACGTCTGCGGGTCCTGACGTCCGCGCGCGGCGTCAGCCCGCGGCGAGCTCGCCGTCGGAGGAGAACACGAGTCCCAACGCGACCTTGCCCTGCTTGACGGCGGTCTTCGTCAACGGGCCGCCGGCGTCCAGCGCCTGGAACTTATCGATCTTCAGTCCGTAGGTCTTCTCGAGACCGGGGCGGCAGAAGACGCGCTCCGGGGAGTTGCAGTCCGGCGGCCCGCCGAGGCTGACGCCTCCACCGCACGTGCTCGAGAGGTCGGACAGTGTCGTGACCCCGTGCTCGTCGGCGAAGCCCTTCGTCACCGCGAAGGCGTTCTGGTCCGCCGCCTGGCTCCGCTTGCCGAACACCAGACCCTGCGCTTCGCCCAGCTCCGTCAGTGCGGCCACGGTCTTGTCGACGTCCCCACTGGCCCGAGGCGCGGCGTTGGCGCCGTTGGCCTTCTTGTTGAGGTATTTCGTCAGCGTCCCGACGTACTCCGGCACGACCTGGACCTCGCCGCGCATCAGCGCCGGCGCGTAGAGCTCCCGGTTGCCGATGGTCTCCGTCGACGCGTCGAACCCCGCCCGGTCCAGCACGAGCTCGTAGATCGAGGCGATCGTCTGGTTCTCCGCGAAGTTGGCGGCGCCAATGACGACCTTGCCGGACCCGCCGGTCGCGACCTTGTCGAGCAGCCCCTTGTCCTCGACGTAGGCCTTCGCCGCGTTGGCCGAGGTCTGCCGCTCGACGACGACCTGACGGTTCAGGCCGATGAGGTCGTCGGTCGTGAGGGTCGCCGAGACCGCGTCGAGGGTCTTCGTCAGCGGCGGTGTCGCAGCCTTCTGCGAGATCGCGGGGATGACGTTGTCCACGGTCTGCAGGTGCTTGTCGTCCTCGAGGACGACGAGCTCCTGTCCGGGGACGGGGTCACACACCTTCGCGTCACCGGCCGCGGAGCCACCACCGGCCGGCGCCTGCTCCCCACCGCCGCAGCCGGCCGACAGCAGCGCCGCGGCAGTGGCCACGGCGACACCCGCCGCTCGGTACGACCGCATCCACCGCTGCATGGTCATTCGCCCGCCTTCTGTGTCCCGCCGCGGACCGTGGTCCCCGGCGCGTGTCGGCGAACGGCGCCCGCCCGACGAGGAAACAGCGCGGCACCGACAGCTTGAACTCATGGCAGGCATTCGGCAGCGCCGTCAGCCCGCGCGTGCGGGTTGACCCGCACCGGCGGTCGTACGCCGGCGCACCCGAGGGCGCACGCGCCCCGGCGTCACTGCCCACTGGACCCCCGCGAGCGCGACCTCCACGACGAGCGCGAGCGCGGCGACCAGCAGGCCGCCGGCGAGCACCTGGCCGTAGTCCGGGATGCCGAAGCCGAGGTTGATGATGGTGCCGAGGCCCCCGCCACCGACCAGGGCGGCGAGCGTCGCGGTGGCCACGACCTGCACCGTCGCGGTCCGAAGACCGGCGGCGACCATCGGTACCGCCAGCGGCAGCTCGACCCGGCGGAAGACCTCCCGCGGTGACATGCCCATGCCGGTCGCCGCCTCGATCGCGTCGCGGTCGACGTTGCGGACGCCGACGTAGGCGTTGGCGAGCAGAGGGGGGACGGCGAAGACCGCGAGGGCCGCGATCGTCGCCGGGTTGCCGAAGCCGACCGGTGTCGTCGCGAAGATCGTCAGCAGCGCCAGCGTCGGGACCGCTCGGGAGAGGTTGGTGACCGCGACCGTCAGCGTCCCGCCGCGACGCCGGTGGCCCAGCCAGAACGCGAGCGGAAGCGCGACCACGCTCGCGATCAGCACGGACAGCACCGTGATGTAGAGGTGCTCGTAGGCGAGGTACGGGACGCCCGTGCGGCCCTCCCAGTTCGCCGGGTCCCGCAGCCAGGCGAGCGCCGCCTCGACGGTGCTCATGCGCCCCTCCGCGCCCACGGCGTCAGGACCCGCGTCGCCAGCAGCAGCAGTCCGTCGAGGACCAGCGCGAGCAGGACACACAGCAGCGAGGCGGTCACGATCTCGGCGCGGTAGAAGTTGTTGTTGAACCCGCGCAGGATCAGCGTCCCGAGGCCTCCGTGCCCGACGACGACGCCCACGGTGACCAGCGCGACCGTCGACACGGTCGCGATGCGGATCCCGGTCATCACGGCCGGGAGCGCCACCGGCAGCTCGACGCGCAGCAGCATCCGCCGCCCGTCGTACCCCATCCCGCGCGCCGCCTCCCGCACGTCGTCCGGGACACCCGCCAGGCCGACCAGGAAGTTGCGGACCAGGACCAGCAGTGCGTACATCACCAGCCCGATCACCACGGTCCGCTGCCGTACACCGGTGAACGGCGCGAGCACCGCGAAGAGCGCGAGCGACGGGATCGTGTAGAGCGCGCCGGTCGCCGCGATCACCGGCGTCTGCAGCCGGTGCCAGCGACGGGCGGCGAGGGTCAGGGGCACGGCGACGAGCGTGCCGACGAGCATGGTGAGGAGGGTCAGTGTGACGTGCTCGCGCAGAGCCGCAAGGATGGCGTCGGAGTTGTCGCGGGCGTAGTCGAGGTCGAACCACGGGTTGCCCGGCGTCCCCTGCTGGGCGAGGGACGACGGCACCGCGACGTGCGGTGGCCAGGAGGAGTGGAGGAACGGCACGGCGTGGACGCTACCCAAGGCGCGAGCATCCGGCTCGAGGCGGTGAGCAAGCGGTACGACGACGGCACCGTCGCCGTCGACGACCTGACCCTCGAGGTCGCGCCCGGCGAGACGGTGGTGCTCGTGGGTCCGTCCGGATGCGGCAAGTCCACGACGCTGAAGATGGTCAACCGCCTCGTGGAGCCGTCCTCGGGGCGCATCCTCCTCGACGGCGAGGACGTCACCGAGGTCGACCCCGTGGAGCTGCGCCGGCGGATCGGCTACGTCATCCAGCAGGTGGGGCTCTTCCCGCACCAGACGGTCCGGGGCAACGTCGCGACCGTCCCGCGGCTGCTCGGCTGGGACAAGCGCCGCACCCGCGACCGCGTCGACGAGCTGCTCGCGACCGTCGGGCTGGACCCCTCGACGTACGGCGACCGCTATCCCCACCAGCTCTCCGGTGGGCAGCGCCAGCGGGTCGGCGTGGCGCGCGCCCTGGCGGCGGACCCGCCGGTGCTCCTCATGGACGAGCCGTTCGGCGCGGTGGACCCCGTGGTGCGTGAGCGGCTGCAGGACGAGTTCCTCCGCCTGCGGCGGGAGGTGCGCAAGACGATCCTGCTCGTCACCCACGACGTGGACGAGGCCGTGCGGCTCGGCGACCGGCTCGCCGTACTCGCCGAGGGTGGGCGGCTGGAGCAGTACGCAGCTCCGGCGACGGTGCTCGGTGCGCCCGCCACGCCGTTCGTGGCGTCGTTCGTCGGGGCCGACCGAGGCGTGAAGCGGCTGTCCGTGACGCCGGTGTCGCACGCGCGCCTGGAGCGGCCACCCGTGGTCCACATCGACGACCGGCTGGTCTTCGCCGGGGCGCGGCTGCGCAGCATGCGCTTCCGCTGGGGCGTCGTGCTCGACCGCGAAGAACGGGTCGCCGGTTGGCTCGCCGTCGACGACGCCGCGGGCGAGGGCAGCGTGGCCGACCGGCTCCGCCCGATGACCTCCTCGGTGCAGCTGCGCTCGCCGCTGAGCTCGGCGCTGGCCGCGCTGCTGGCCGAGGACGCCGGCTGGCTCGCCGTCATCGACGGGTCGGAGTACGTCGGGGTGCTGACGCCCGCGGCGCTGCACGAGGCCCTTCGCCGGTCCGTGGACGCGGACGTGCAGGGCCGGTCCCCGGACGAGGTCGAGCCGGTGAGCGTGCGGAGCGTGTGACGCGGCGCTGCGGGCCGCTCAGCCGGTCGCTCCGGTCGGCGCGTCGTCGTCCGGTGGCCGCACGCGGCAGACCCGCTCGAGGAACACGCCCGCGCCCAGCACCGCTGCCGAGCCCACGAGGCTGAGCACCGAGAGTCCCGCGTCGACCCGGCGTGCCGTGCTCTCGGTGTGCAGCAGCAGGTAGACCGCGACGCCTGCGTACCCCCCGGCGAGGACGGCGCCGCCGTGCGTGCACGCCTTGGCCAGCGCTGCCATCCGCGCCGCGCCCAGCGGGTTCATCGGCCGCGTCCCCGGCGCGCCGGTCAGCCG
>JALYMU010000412.1 GCA_030773595.1 Actinomycetota bacterium
GGGCGAAGGCGGCCGCCGTCGCGCGGCCGATCCCGCTGGAGGCGCCCATGACGACGACGACCTGGTCCGAGAGCGGCTTGAGCCTGATGCGCATCGTGAGCCCCTCCCCGGGGGCCCGACGCCGAAACCGCCGCAGCCGCCGGCCGGCGCCGTCGCCAGCGCACGGCGACCGGGCGGCGCCAGGAGGGTCGCCCTGCGGCGCAGGCCTCGACGCGCGGGCGGCCCCGACCCACACTCGGGCATGCGCACCACCCCCGCCCCGCTACGAGGGGCCGTCGCCGCCGATCTCGACCGTCCCGGCCGGGCCCTGCGCGTCTCGTCCCACCCGGCGGCGGGCCTCGTCGTCCTGAGCTCTGGGACGGCGCCCGGTGCGTCAGCACCGTCCGGCTCGCGTCGGAGGAGGTCCCCGGCCTCCTCGCGGCGATGTCGTCGGCCACCGTCCTCGCCGGGTCCGGTGCTGCGGCCCAACAGCGCGCACGGCGGCGTCCCGCCGCCTCCTGACCACGGGCGCGCCGCGGCCGGCCGCTCCGTCGCCGGAGGCGGGCACGCTGGACGGGTGCCCGCCGTCGCCGTCTTCTGCTCCGCCTCCGACCGCATCGACCGCGCGCACGTCACCTGGCCGCCCACGTCGGCGCGCTGCTCGGCGCACGCGGCCACTCGCTGTCTCCGGCGGCTTGGCGCCGTCGATGATGGGCGCCGTCGCCCGCGCCGTGCGCGCCGCAGGGCGGCGCACCTACGGCGTCATCCCGCACGAGCTGCTGCCCCTGGAGGTGGGGGGGCGCCGGCTCCGACGAGCTCGTCGTCACGGACGGCATGCGCGACCGCAAGGGCCTCATGGACGCCGCCGCGGACGCCTTCTTCGTCCTTCCCGGGGGCCTCGGCACCCTGGAGGATCTGCTGGAGGTCTGGTCCGCCCGCGCCCTGGGCCTGCACGCCACTGCGCTGGCGCGCGCCCAGGGCGCCGGCCGGCGCGCCGTCGACGGTGTACGTCCCGGACGTCGGGGTGTCCAGCAGCGCCCGAGGATGTTCAGCAGCGTCGACTTGCCCGAGCCGGACCTCCCGACGATGGGGACGTGCTCGCCCTCCTCGACCTCGAGGTCGACGCCGGTGAGGATCGGCAGCACCGAGCATTCGGGCAGGTCCACCGCGCGCCCGACGCCCGCTAGGGCGACCAGGCTCATCCGAAGAACACCTCGCCCTCACCGCTGCCGGGCGGCAGCACCTCGTCGTCGCTGGGCGCCGGCGCGAACTCGAGCCCCCTCGGCCAGGTCCTCGCGGACCTCGACCAGCTGCCCGTCGGTCAGGCCGAGCGGGACCGCGCGCTTCTCCTGGGCTCCGTCCTCGGTCACGATCCAGACCGTGCCGGTGTCGACGGTGCCCAGCACCGCCGTCACGGGGACGACGAGGACGTCGGTCGCGGTCCCCGCCTTGACGGTCGTCGTGGCGGTCATGCCCACGAAGACCGTCGTGCCCGGCGGCAGGTGGCAGGAGACCGTGGCGGTGCAGGCGCCCGAGGCGTCGGGGACCGGGGCGAAGGGGTCCGGGGACGGCGTGGGCGCCGCCGAGCGGTCGGCCCGCCGACGCGCAGGTCGGTGCAGGCGAACGGTGCCGGGCCGCCGGCCGCCTGCACCTGCGCCGAGGACGGCGGGGCGAGCAGCCGGAGGACGCGGACATTTCAGGCCATGGATCGGCTAAAGGCGACGCCCTCGGCTGCCGATGTCGACGCAGTGACCGGCTCCACACTGTCGACCCTCCTGCCGTCCGGGCGGCTGCTGACCGACGGCGAGTGGCGGTCGCGCCACCGCGTGCTGGTCGCCGTACTCGCACTCCACGTCCCGGTTGTCGCGGCCCTGCACGCCGCTGAGGGCCTGGCCCACGGGCTCGCGGAGGCCGGGGCCCTGGCCGCCGTGCCCGCTCTGGCTGCGGTGGCAAGGCTCCCGCGGGTGGCGCGCGAGTCACTCGTCGGCTCCGGGCTGATGCTCGCCGCCGCGCTGGTGGTCCACGGCTCCGACGGCAACCCGACCACGCACTTCCATTTCTTCGCCCTGCTGGCGCTGCTCACGGCCTACCAGCGCTGGCTCCCCTTCCTGCTGGCCGTCGGAGTCGTCTTCGCCCATCACCTGGTGGTGGGGGTGACCGTGCCCGCGGTCGTCTTCGGGCCGCAGGCCGGGGAGAGCCCGTTGCGGCTCTCCCTGACCCACGCCGGCTACCTCGTGCTGGCGGCCGCCTCGGCGATGTGGGTCTGGCGCGTGACGTCGCTCGCGCACGACCGGGTGCACGCGCAGGCCGTACGGCTCGCCGAGGAGCTCGACGGAGCGCTCGGCGCGACGGACGAGGCCGTCGTCACGATGGCGCCCGACGGGACGTGCGGATACGTCAGCTCCGCGGCCGCGACACTGCTGGGCCAGGACGCCGCCACGCTCGCGGGGCGCGCCGCCCATGACGCCTTCCACGCACCGCTCGCGAGCACCACCGGCGAGTGCACGATGTGCGCCGCCGTGTCCTCGGGCGCACAGGTCCGCGTGCAGGACCGCGTACGCCGGGCTGACGGCCAGCTCGTAGACGTCGACGTCTCGGTCTGTCCCCACGCCGGTCGACCCGGCGCTGCACTCGTCCTGCACCCGCACACCGGCGCCTGCCCGAAGGACCTCGCCCTGCTCGGAGACCTGCGGCGCGCTCTGGGACGTGACGAACTCGTCCTGCACTACCAGCCGCGCGTCTCGCTCGTCGACGGGACGTGCAGCGGCTTCGAGGCGCTCGTCCGCTGGCACCACCCCGAGCACGGCCTCCTGCCGCCGGTCCGGTTCGTGCCGCTGGCCGAGGATCACGGTCTGGTTCCGGACCTCGACGCATGGGTACTGCGCGCCGCCGTGGCGCAGGCGGCTCGGTGGGTCGCGGGGGACCGCCGGATCACCGTGGCCGTCAACCTGTCCGCGCGCTCGCTCGGCGACCTCACCCTGCCCGAGCGAGTACGCGACGTGCTCGTGGGCGCCGGCGTGGACGCATCGGTCCTCGAGGTGGAGGTCACCGAGACCGCGGTGATGGAGAACTCGGGTACGGCGCGCCGCGTCCTCGACGAGCTTCGCGCGCTCGGCGTCGCCGTGGCCATTGACGACTTCGGTGTCGGGTATGCCTCGCTGACCTACCTGCGTGACCTTCCCGCCGACGTGGTGAAGATCGACCGGTCCTTTGTCTCGCGAGTGGTCGACGACCCGGCCAGCCGGGCCATCGTCGGCGCGACGGTCGGGCTCGCACATGCCTTGGGCAAGTCGGTGGTCGCCGAGGGCATCGAGGACGAGGCGAGCGCCACGGTGCTGGTCGAGCTCGGCGTCAGGGTCGCCCAGGGTTACCTCTACGGCCGCCCGGTGCCCGCCGCAGATCTGGACCTAGACCTGGAGCTGGACCTGACCGGCGAGGCGCTGCTGCGACACTGACCGCCCGTGCGCGGCGGCGGCCACGCGGGTGTGCGAGCACGTGCGCGCCTGCCCGCAACGCACGAGACCCCCGAGGCACTCGCTCGCAAGCGGCGTGCCCCGGGGGTCGCGGGGACGGTCGGGACGTCGACGGCGGACCGTCAGGCGTCACCTCGGTCCGGCGGTCGAGCGATCAGGGGCGCTGCATCTGGAAGGAGTAGCTGCCCGAGCCGCTGTAGGACCGGACCCGCCAGAAGTAGTAGCCCGCGGTGCCGGTGTAGGAGACGTTCTCCGTCGAGGTCTCACCCTCGCCACGGGCGACGATGCTCCAGGACACGCCATTCCACTTGTAGAGCCGGATG
>JALYMU010000413.1 GCA_030773595.1 Actinomycetota bacterium
CCGTCGGCGTCTGCGGCCGCGGTCGCACCGCAGGCGTGGCCGGGCCCGGAGGCACCGGGTCTTGGGCCCCCGTGCGTCTCGTCCCGTCACGTGCCCGGCAGCGTCGGGGATCGCAGCGCGGCCCCCCGCCGGACCCGCGGATCGGCGTCAGCGACCGCCGGGCAGCACCCCCGTTTTACGCCGCTGCCCCGCAGCGACGCGGGGTACGGCGTGCTCCTCGACCACGTGGCCGTCGTCATCGAGCACGCACACGACGCCGCCGTGCTCGCGCACGAAGCGCCGCGCCACGGCGACGGCGTCGGAGCGAGACGTCAGGACCCGGATGGCGCGGGCCGACCCCGCGCCGTACACACCCCACTGTCCCGGCCGCGTCGAGATCGGCCGGACGATCCGCTGCGCAGTCTCACAACCCATGGCCCGATCATGCCGAGGGCGGCGCGTGCCCGCCAGCCGAACACGAGCAGTAATAGCGCAGGGCCCGAGCGGTGGACCCCTCGTGCCGTTGCCGCGGCCGCCTCGCGCACACGGTCCGCGTCGCATCGTCACGCCACGTGGTCAGCCGGGTCCAGTCGCACGGTCGTGCGGGACACCCTGCGCGGAACGTCGTCACCGCGGTACTCCACCAGCAGCAGCGCCAGGTCGTCGCTGAGATGGCCTCCCACGGCGCCGCGCAGGCGGGACAGGACGCTGCCGAGGACGGTCGACATGGGCGCCTCCGCGACGTCACGGGTGACGTCCTCGAGGGAGACGAAGTCCCCGCTCGCCGTCCGCGCCTCGATCAGCCCGTCGGTGTAGAGCAGCACCCGGTCCCCCCGGCGCAGGGCCACGCGCAGGATCTCCGGCTGCGGGTCCAGCCCCAGCGGCGTCGTCGGCTCCGGCTGCAGCAGCCGCGTCTCGCCGTCCCGCAGCAGCAGCGCCGGCGGGTGCGCGCAGCTCGCGAGCTGCAGCACGCCGCCCGGCGTCACCGTCGCGAGGATCGCCGTGACGAAGTCCTCCTCGCCGAGGTCGCGGCGGAGCCGGCGGTCCATCGCCACCGCGGCAGCGGCCGGGTCCGAGGTGGTGAGGACCGCGTCACGGAAGGCGCGCAGCGTCGCGGCCGCCAGCTGCACCGCCGTCAGGCCCTTACCGCGCACGTCACCAACGATGAAGTGAGTCCCGGCGTCGGTCTCCACGACGTCGAGCAGATCCCCGCCCACGGACGCCTCGTCACTGGCCGAGTGGTACGCCGACGCCAGGGCGACGGGGCCCGTCACCGCCGGCACCGGAGCGAGGATCGCCTTCTGCGCGACCTCGGCCACCCGGGTCAGCCGAGCGATCCGCCGTTCCCTCTGCTCGCGCCGGCCGGCGACCCAGACGCCGCACGCCCAGGCGAGCGCGGCGCCACACACCCGCACGCCCACCGCGAGCGGCGTGTCGTTGTTGTAGATGATCAACGCGGCCGTGGCCACCGCCGCCGCCGCACCGACGAGCGCGGTCTGCTTGCGGGTGCAGACCGCCGCCGCGAACAGCGGCGCCACGGAGATCGTCCCCGCCACGGACTCGTCGCGCCCCACCGCCACCTCGACCATGGACACCAAAGCGACGACCCCGAGTGCGAGGACGAGCCAAGACCTCGGCGGCGGTGGGATGTCGGCGTCAGCCATCGGGACCCCCGCCGTAGCCAAACGGCCGGATGCAGACCCGGTCGCGCCTCGCAGTGAGTGCAGTGAGTCCGGAGTCCTCGGCGGCCGGCGGCCACGTGCCCGCGGGAGGCGCACAGGCGGGTGCTCCGGCGACGACCACGAACGCCACTCCTCCCGCATCGTCGCTCTCGGCGCCAGCCGCGCAGCGCCCCGCCGTCGCACCGGCACGGTCCCTTGAGGACGAGGTACCCCCGCGCCACTGTTTGTGCCCGACCGCCCGCACGGCAAACGACGCGGCGATCGTGGCGACCGTCCGTGACTCGGTCGTGACTCCAGTTTGCGCAGCGTCACCGCGGGGAGGGCCGACCCATGAGATTCCCCGAGGCGAGTCCTTCCTGCGTGGACGCGGCCGAAGACGCCGGCGCGCCGGTCGGTGCCGCCGAGCCCGGAGCTGGCGGCGCCGCCGCTGTGGGGGCCGTCATCGTGCCCTACCGCGACGGCCCGCTCCTGGTGCGGGGCGACTTCACGCTACGCACTCCGGACGGCGAGGTCATCGACCCCGGTCGGCGGACGGTGGCGCTGTGCCGCTGCGGACGCAGCGCGCTCAAGCCCTTCTGCGACGGGTCGCACAAGGCCGTCGGGTTCCGCGCGCCGACGGGTGACGCCCGGGGCTGAGGCCGCCCGCCGGCGCAGCTCCGCCTCGCTGTGCGCAGCGGTCCGCAGCCGGGCGCCCGCGTAGCGCACGCCCCCGTGGACGACCCGAGCCCCCAACGCGACCCACGAGCACACGGCTCGCTCCGCCAGCCACAGCGGCGCGAACCACGAGGTCCGCGCCCGGAACACCGCGGTGCCCCCGGACCGGCAGCGGCCAGCCTCGGCGGTGAGGACGGCCGTGGCC
>JALYMU010000414.1 GCA_030773595.1 Actinomycetota bacterium
GCGCTGACCCGGGCGGGTCAGCCGGCGGCGGCGCCCGGAGGGCGGGCCGTGTCGGCGAGGTCGGCGACCGCGTCGACCAGCGGCTCCCCATCGAGCAGCACGAGGTTGTTGTGGTCGGCGCCGGGGACCTCGACAAGCCGGTGCAGGCGCCGCGCCGCGGCGGCGACGGCGCGGCTCTGCTCCGGCGGCACGATCGCGTCCGCGCTGCCGTAGACGACGGTGACCGGCGCGTCCACCTGCGCCACGTGCTCGGCGACCGGGAAGCGGTCGCGCAGCAGCGCCTGCACCGGCAGGAACGGGTAATGGACGCTGCCCACCGCGGCGAGGTCGACGAACGGCGAGCGCAGCACCAGCCCCGCCGGCGGGTGCTCGGTCGCGAGCTCGGCCACGACCGCGGCCCCGAGGCTCTCTCCGAAGTAGACGAGGCGCTCCGGCGGCACCCCGGCCTCCTCGACGAGGAAGCGCCGGGCCGCGCGGACGTCGCGGCCGAGCCCGCGCTCGCTGGGGACGCCCGCGTTGCCGCCGTACCCGCGGTAGTCGAGGAGCAGCACCGACACCCCCCGCCGCGCGAGCGCCCGGGCCAGCGGTGCGCGCAGGCCGCGATGGCCGGCGTTGCCGTTGGCGACGAGCACGGCGGGAGCGCGCCGGTCGGCCGCCGGCAGGTACCACGCCCCGAGGTCGAGGCCGTCGTCGGTGCGGAGCACCACCTCGCGGGCGCCCGGCAGGACGGACGCGGCGGGCGGCACCTCGCCGGACCCGGGGAGGTAGACGAGGTGCCGCTGGAACGCCCAGAACAGCCCGGTCAGCACGGCCAGCAGCACCACGACGACCCCGGTCGCGAGGAGCGCGGGCCGCATCACGCGGTCAGTTTGCCCCGCGCCGGGGCGCCGGCGTCGCGCGCGCCGGGCTCCGGCTGATGCCCGCCGTGGCGTAGGCCTCGTCCTCGTCGAGCGTCTCGTGCTCGAGCAGCGCCCGGGCCAGCGAGTCGAGGCTGTCCCGGTGGTCGCGCAGCGTCGCGAGCGCGCGGTCGTAGCACTCGTCGACGAGCCGGCGGACCTCGGCGTCGATCAGCTCGCGCGTCCGCGGCGAGGGGCCGCGCCCGGCGAGCAGCCCGGCTGCTCCTGCCGCGGGTCCGGGAGCACGGAGACCGGACCGATCGCCTCGGACATGCCCCAGCGCCCGACCATCTGCGGGGGATCTCGGTCACCTGCTGCAGGTCGTTCTCGGCGCCGGTCGTGACGTCGCCGTACACGAGCTCCTCCGCGGCCCGGCCGCCGAGCGCGCCGGTGATGCGCCCGCGCAGGTCGTCGGGTCCACTGCGTTCGATGGGCTAACGCGGACCGAGTTCTGGACCCAAGGCCCCGGAGCAGCCAACGACACGGTGTCGGGCACGCTCGGCCTTGCCGCGATGATTGCGCTGACCGCAGCGCTGTACCTCATCGGCACCTGGGGTAACGCCGCGTTGAGCAAGGCAGACGTCCGGCGCGCACCCGGGGCCTACGCGCACACCGTCGTGCCCATCGCCGCCGGGTACGCGATCGCGCAGTACTTCTCGCTGCTGCTCATCGACGGCCAGTTCACCTGGATCCTGGCCAGCGACCCCTTCGGCACCGGCCTGAATCTGTTCGGCACAGCCGACTCAGCGGTGAATTACACGATTATCAGCAGCGACACGAGCGCCTACGTGCAGGTGGGCTCGATCGTCGTCGGCCACATCCTCGGGGTCCTGCTGGCCCACGCCCGCGCACTCCGCGAAGACCCGCAAGTCGCCTCGACCCAGCAGCTGTCGCTGCTGTTCGTCATGATCGCGTACAGCGTGTTCGGGCTCGGCTGCTGTTCGGGTTCGGCGCCTGAGCGTCAGGACGGCGCCGTCTGACAAGCCGATCGCCGAGCTCAACCGTTCCACTTCCTCGGAAGCGGGACGACGACCTACCGCCGCCCGCGGACCCTCGTCGACCCGATGAAGCAGCCCGAAGGTTGTGTCCACCCGCCTGTCCGCAAGTGACCGATTCCGGGACGCCACGGTGCTGTCGGCCAGCGCCATGGTTAGGCAGGAGGCGGCGTCGGCGGTGTCAGGCGCGGGCGGCAGCGGCGTGACTGCGCGCCTTGCCCAGAACGAAGCCGGCAGCGAGCATCCCGACGCCGAGCACGGCGTCCAGCAGGTTGTCGGCGGGGTTGACCGGGACGAAGTTCGCCGGGCTGGTCTGACTGATCACGAAACCGTAGACGGCCAGGACCAGGTAGATGACCCCGCGCCGATGAGGAAGCCGCGCGCTCCACCCACAGTGCGGGCGGCGGCGATGCCGGCGACGCCGAAGGCAGGTGCACGACGTTGTGCAGGATGCTGGGGGCTCAGGTCTCTATCAGCGGTCACTGGCATCCGCCGACCCCGGTGACAACACCCCCCAGATCATCGAGGACAAGGGCAACGAGTCATGCCGGGCGCGGTGGCCTGGAGCCCCTTCCGAGGGGCTGCGAAGAAGGTAACGGGGGCGTCCCGCCCCCGGCCCTCGTCACGGCGTGCCGGGGACGTTGCTCAACGAGCGCGGGCTGGTGAGGCGGTTCCGCCCTGTGGGGTTGACGAATGTAGTCGTCCGGTTACTGTTCGTGGCTGCCCGCCTGGTGTGTGAGCGTGTGGGCCTGCACAATAGGTCGTACAAGGTCATTTGCTTCGGGTGCCCGACTGGATCCGTATGTCCCTACCTGGTCGATCCGGAA
>JALYMU010000415.1 GCA_030773595.1 Actinomycetota bacterium
GCCGACGGGATCGAGACCGGGACGGTCACGAGCCCGCCGCCGTGGCCGCGCCTGCGCGTCTCGTCCTGATCGACACTGCTGTACGGACCCCGGCCCACCTCTCCCCGGCACCTCAGGTCTCGGGGCAGTTTCCGGTGTCGACCTCATCCACTCGGACGGCCCCGTCCGCGGCGGCGCGGGAGACCTCCGCGACCGTGAGCGCGTAGCCGGTGTTCTGGTCGTCGACGGACTTCGCGAAGATCACCCCGCGGACGGTTCCCTTGGCCGACACGAGCGGACCGCCGCTGTTGCCGGGCCGCACCTCCGAGAAGAGCGAGAGCACCCGACGGTTGACCCGCTCGTCGCCGTAGATGTCCGGACCCTTCGCGTCGAGCTGCTCCCGGACCCGCGCGGGGACGGCGGCGTAAGGGCCTCCGCGCGGGTAGCCGATCACGATGCCCTCGTCACCGCGCTCGGCGCCGCGCTCCAACCGCAAGGGCGCGACGTCCAGCCCGGGGACGTAGAGGACGGCGACGTCTAGCCTCGGGTCGTAGTGCACGACCGTCGCGGGATAGCTGCGGCCCTGCCCACCCGGCTGCACCGACGCCTCGTCCACCCCGGCGACGACGTGGGCATTCGTCATCACCCGCTCGGGCGCGAACACGAACCCGGACCCCTCGATGTGGCGGTCGCAGGCCTCCGCGTCGCTCGCGACCTTGACCACGCTCGCGCGCACGCGCTGGACGACCGGCCCGCGCGCGATTCCCTCCGTCGGCGGTGCCACCGGCACGATGCGCTGCGGCGCCAGCTCGGCGAAGACGCGGGGGAAGGCGTTTTCGTCGAGCAGCTTGCGGAAGCTGCCGAAGGCGCCCCTGGTCTGCGCCGGGACGAACTGCTCGACGGTGGTGAGTACGGCGGACCCGCGGATCTGCCTCGACACGGTCGGCAGCGGCGCCTGACCAAGGGCGGTCGTCGCGACATGGGTGACGAGCAGCATCGCCGTGACGCTGACGACGGCGCCGAGTGCCGAGTCGAGGTAGCGGCCAGGGCGCCAGCGGATGCGGTCCCGGACGCCCCCGGCGAGCCAGCTGACGAGCAGGTGCGAGGCCGCGGCGGTGACCAGGACCAGAATCACCGCCACACCGGATCCGGCCAGGCGCGGGTCCCAGTCCTCGACGACCCGCGGCGCGACGATCATGCCGGCGATGCCACCGACCACGAACCCGATGAAGGAGAGGACGCCGACGAGGAAGCCCTGGCGGTACCCCGACACCGCGAACGTCAGACCCGCGACGACCAGCACGGCGTCGAGCACGTTCACCGAGGACCCCCAGCTACGTCGGTGGTGGTTCCTTCACTCTTTCCCTGTCCCAGGGCTTCTCCCACCCGCCGAGACGGAGCAACTGGTCGAGCAATCCGGCGGTGAAGCCCCAGACCAGCAGGCCACGCACGTCGAAGGCGGGTCCGACGTGCCCGCTGGGGTGGCGTAGACGAAGCCGGTTGGCCGGGTCGGTCAGCTCCGCGACGGGCACCCGGTGAACCGACGCGACCTCGGCGGGGTCGACCACGCGGACCGGCGACGGGACCCGCCACCACGCCAGCACAGGCGTGACGACGAAGCCGGTGTGCGGCAGGTGAAGCCGCGGGAGCGTCCCGAAGACGTCGACGCCGCTGGGGTCGAGCCCGGTCTCCTCCACGGCCTCGCGCAGCGCGGCGGCGACCGGTCCGCTGTCGCCGGGGTCGACGACCCCGCCGGGGAACGCCGGCTGCCCGGCGTGCTGACGCAGGTCATGGGCGCGTTCGATGAGCAGGACGTGGGGTCCGGTCGCGTCGCGTGGGCCGCGCTCGTCGGAGCCCAGCAGCACGAGAACCGCGGACTCACGTCCGCCTTCCTCCGGCGGGAGGAACCGGCTCAGCTGCTCCGCTCGCACGTCGGCGCACGCGCCGGCCAACGGGTGCAGCCATGGCGGGAGGACGAGCGTCACGGCCGCGTCTTCAGATGCTCGGCCGAGAGCCGCACGAGCTCGGCGTAGGTCTCGATCTCGCCGTACTCGACGTGCGCGACGCGGCCGGTCGCATCGACGAACACCGTCTGCGGCAAGGCACTCGTCCGCAGCACCCCGCTCGTGCCGTCGGCGTCGTAGACCGACGGGTAGCTGACGCCGACCTTCGCCGCGAAGCGGACCGCCGACGTGGGCTCGTCCTGGTAGTTGAGGCCCAGGACGACGACCCGATCGCCCGAGCGCTGGTGGAACTCCTCGAACACCGGCATCTCGGCGCGGCACGGGCCGCACCACTGGGCCCATGCGTTGAGGACGACAGGGCGTCCCCGGAGCCCGGCGAGGTTGACCGCGTCGCCCTCGCCGAGGCACGGCAGCGCCACCGCGGGCAGGCC
>JALYMU010000416.1 GCA_030773595.1 Actinomycetota bacterium
GTGCAGGACGGCGCGGGCGCCGGGTCGGCCGGACGCCCGAGCGTCGGCATGCCGAGCCCGACCGCCGTACGCTGGGCAGCCGCCGGGACGCCGGCGCGCCGCTCCCAGGCGTCACCCGCAGGGGTACGCCGGACCGCCGGCACCCGACCGTCAGCGACGAGGTGGTGCGGGGCGGCGTAGGTGACCTCGACGGTGACCATGTCGCCCGGGCGCGGGCGCTCCCCCACGGGCGGGGTGAAGTGCACGAGCCGGTTGTCCGGGGCACGCCCGGACAGCCGGGACGTGGCCTCGTCCTTGCGTCCCTCGCCCTCCGCGACGAGGACCTCGACGACCTTGCCGACCTGGCGGCGGTTCTCCGCCCAGGAGACCTCCTCCTGCGCGGCGACCAGACGGTCGTAGCGCTCGCGCACGACCTCCTTCGGGACCTGCCCCGCCATCTGCGCCGCAGGCGTGCCCGGGCGCTTGGAGTACTGGAAGGTGAAGGCCGCCGCGAAGCGCGCCTCGCGGACGACGTCGAGCGTCGCCTCGAAGTCGCCGTCGGTCTCCCCCGGGAAGCCGACGATGATGTCGGTGGTGATCGCGGCCTCGGGGATCGCCGTACGGACCTTGTCCACGATGGAGAGGAACCGGTCCTGACGGTAGGACCGGCGCATCGCCTTGAGCACGGTGTCGGACCCGGACTGCAGCGGCATGTGCAGCGACGGCATGACGTTGGGCGTCTCGGCCATGGCGGCGATCACGTCGTCGGTGAAGTCACGCGGGTGCGGGCTGGTGAAGCGGACCCGCTCGAGCCCGTCGACGTCCCCGCACGCCCGCAGCAGCTTCCCGAAGGCGAGCCGGTCGCCGAACTCGACGCCGTAGGAGTTGACGTTCTGCCCGAGCAGGGTGACCTCGAGCACGCCCTCGGCGACGAGTGCCTCGACCTCGGCGAGGACATCGCCTGGCCGGCGGTCCTTCTCCTGTCCGCGCAGGCTCGGCACGATGCAGAACGTGCAGGTGTTGTTGCAGCCCACGCTGATCGAGACCCACGCGGCGTACGGCGAGTCGCGCCGCGTGGGCAGCGTCGACGGGAAGGTCTCCAGCGCTTCGAGGATCTCGACCTGCGCCGCGTCGTTGTGCCGGGCACGCTCGAGCAGCGCGGGCAACGAGCCGATGTTGTGCGTGCCGAAGACGACGTCGACCCACGGCGCCCGGCGCGGGATCTCGCCGCGGTCCTTCTGCGCCAGGCACCCGCCCACGGCGATCTGCATCCCGGGGTTGCGCGCCTTCACCGGCGCGAGGTGGCCGAGGTTGCCGTAGAGCTTGTTGTCGGCGTTCTCCCGCACCGCGCACGTGTTGAAGACGACGACGTCGGCCTGCTCGCCGGCTGCCGCGCGCACGTAGCCCGCGTCCTCGAGCAGCCCGGACAGGCGCTCGGAGTCGTGGACGTTCATCTGGCACCCGTAGGTGCGGACCTCGTACGTTCGCGCGCTCATGACCGGGCAAGCGTACGGCGTCGGCGCCCGCCGGCCCGTCGCGTCGTGTCGTGACCGTGACCGCGATGTGCACGGGATACGGGTGTGAACCCAGTAGGTTCCGTGTCCATGACCGACACCGACGTCGTCGCGGAGCGCCGCGCTCCCTCCGGGCGCCCGCTGGTCGTACTCGAGCGGGTGAACAAGCACTTCGGCGACCTGCACGTCCTGCGCGACATCGACCTCGTGGTCCACGAGGGCGAGGTCGTCGTCGTCATCGGCCCGTCCGGGTCCGGCAAGTCGACGCTGTGCCGGACGATCAACCGGCTGGAGCCGATCGACTCCGGGACGATCACGCTCGACGGGCGTCCCCTGCCTGCGGAGGGCAAGGAGCTGGCCCGGCTGCGCTCCGAGGTCGGGATGGTCTTCCAGTCGTTCAACCTCTTCGCGCACAAGAGCGTGCTGGACAACGTCACGCTGGGGCCGGTGAAGGTGCGCGGCGTCGCCCCGAAGCAGGCCGAGGACCGGGCGCGCGAGCTGCTGACCCGCGTCGGCGTCGCGAACCAGGCGGACAAGTACCCCGCCCAGCTCTCCGGCGGCCAGCAGCAGCGCGTCGCTATCGCCCGCGCTCTCGCCATGGAACCCAAGGTCCTCCTCTTCGACGAGCCGACGTCGGCGCTGGACCCGGAGATGATCAATGAGGTGCTCGACGTCATGACCAGCCTCGCCCGCTCGGGCATGACGATGGTCGTCGTGACCCACGAGATGGGCTTCGCCCGGCGGGCGGCCAACCGGGTCGTGTTCATGGACGCCGGACAGATCGTCGAGCAGGCCACGCCCGAGGAGTTCTTCACCAACCCGCGCAGCGACCGGGCCAAGGACTTCCTGTCCAAGATCCTCAGTCACTGACCGACAGCCCCGCGGGCGCGACGCACGCGTGGGCTTCCCGCCGGAGGCGCCGAGCGCGGCGCGAGGCCGGCCCTTCCCGACCCGCTCGCGACGAGGCGAGCAGACAAGAGAGGAACGAGATGCGAGGACGACGGCTAGTTTCCGCCGCGGCCGCCACCATGCTCGCGCTGAGCCTTGCGGCCTGCGGTGGCGGTGAGGAGGCCGTGACGGAGGTCGAGCAGGACGCGAAGTTCCCGGCCGGGAGCACGATGGCGAAGCTCTCCGACGCCGGGAAGATCAAGGTCGGGGTCAAGATGGACCAGCCCGGTATCGGCGCGAAGAAGCCCGGCAGCGACATGCCGGAGGGCCTCGACATCGAGATGGCGAAGCTGCTCGCGGCCAAGATGGGCATCGAGCCGGGCCAGATCGAGTGGGTCGAGACCGTGTCGAAGAACCGCGAGCCCTTCCTGCAGAAGGGCACGGTCGACATGGTCGTGGCGTCGTACTCCATCACCGACGAGCGCCGCGGGATCGTCGGTCAGGCCGGCCCGTACTACGTGACCGGCCAGCAGCTGCTCGTCCGCGAGGAGGACAAGGACAAGATCAACGGTCCGGACGCGCTCAAGGGCGTCAGTGTCTGCTCCGTGACCGGGTCCACCTCGATCAAGACGGTCGAGGAGGAGTACGGCGCCGAGCCGAAGCCGTTCGGGACCTACAGCGAGTGCGTGCAGCAGCTGAAGAACAAGCAGGTCGACGCCGTGACGACCGACGGCGCCATCCTGCTCGGCTACGCGGCCGAGGACCCCGACAAGCTCGAGGTCGTCGGGAAGTCGTTCAGCGAGGAGCGCTACGGCATCGGGCACAAGAAGGGCGACAAGGCGTTCTGCGAGTTCATCAACCAGAGCCTCAGGGAGTCCTTCGACGACGGGAGCTGGCAGGAGGCCTTCGAGAAGACTCTCGGCAAGGCCGACGTCGAGGCTCCATCGCCGCCGGAACTCGACCCCTGCATGTGACGACTGCGCCGGGCGGCGGCCCTGCCGGACCGC
>JALYMU010000417.1 GCA_030773595.1 Actinomycetota bacterium
GGCCGGGGCGGCCGCTCGCTCGACGCCTGCGTCGCGGCCCGCCTCCCGCGACACCGCGCGCTCGAGCACGCCGTCACCGGAGCGCACGGCCCTGCCGGTGCGGTCCGGCACCGGTCGGCGGATCGTCTACTCCATCTCCCGCCAGCGCGTCTGGCTCGTCGCCGGCGACGGGGACGTGCAGCGGACATACCTCGTGTCCGGGCAGGCCAGTCAGCCGGACCCGGGCCGCTACCGCGTCTACTCGAAGTCGCGGCACACGTCGAGTGCCGTCAGCCCGGCGACGATGCAGTACATGGTCCGCTTCGCGGTCGGCGAGGACACCGGGGCAGCGGTCGGGTTCCACGACATCCCGCGCCACAGGGACGGGACCTACGAGCAGACCGAGGCACAGCTCGGCGAGCCGCTCAGCGCGGGGTGCGTGCGGCAGCGGCGAGCCGACGCCAGAGCGCTCTGGGACTTCGCACCCGTCGGTACCGCTGTCGTCGTGACGCGCTGAGCGGGCCGGGTATTGCGCGAAGACGTTTGATCAGTCAAGGTGTCCGCGTCCGTGCAACGCACGGACCGGCCGCGGTCCGCCGAGTCCTGCCCACCGCGCGCCGCCTCGTACCTTCCGGGCAGGAGTGGGGGAACCACCGGGCCGCCTCCCGCGGCCCCGGGGTGAAGCGCACCCGCGCCGGGCACCTCTCGCCCGAACCCGACAGCTAACCTCGCAGGCGGTCGAGAGGACTGCCATGGCGCGTCTGCGCGCGAGGTATTCGACCGTCCAGCTCAGCCTCCTCGCCTGCGTGGCGGCCTTGCTCACCGTGTTCGTGCTTCCAGCGGAGCGTGCCCACTCCGCGGCGGCGTCGACCTGGGACCGGCTGGCCGAGTGCGAGAGCGGCGGTCGGTGGGACATCAACACGGGCAACGGCTACTACGGGGGCCTTCAGTTCTCCGACTCGACCTGGGACGGCTTCGGCGGCGAGCGCTACGCGTCCCGCGCCGACCTCGCGACGCGCGTCGAGCAGATCCTCATCGCCGAGCGGGTGCTCGACGTGCAGGGCTGGGGCGCCTGGCCCGCCTGCTCGCGCAAGCTCGGCCTCGACAGCGGCGACGCGGCGGGGCTGCCGTTCCCCGCGCGCGGCGACTTCGCGGCGGACGGACGCAGCGACGTCGCCGTGTGGCGGCCGTCGACGGGGCGCTGGTACATCAAGGGCGCGATCGATCGCTACTACGGCCGCAAGGGCGACGTACCGCTCACGGCCGACTTCACCGGGGACGACCGCGCCGACGTCTCGGTGTGGCGGCCGTCCACCGGGACGTGGCATGTGCGGGGCCGCACGAGCGTGAAGTACGGCCTCTCGGGGGACATCCCGGTCCCTGGCGACTACACCGGTGACGGACGGGCGGACATCGCTGTATGGCGGCCGTCCACCGGGACATGGCACATCCGCGGCTACGCGCGGATTTCCTACGGCCGCAAGGGCGACGTGCCGATCGTCGCCGACTTCACCGGCGACGGCCGCGTCGACATCGCGGTCTGGCGGCCCTCGACCGGGACGTGGTACGTCCGCAACGTCAAGACTGTGCGGTACGGCGTCTCCGGCGACAGGCCGGTCGCGGGCGACTTCACACGGGATGGTCGGGCAGACATTGCTGTATGGCGACCCTCCACAGGCACGTGGCACATCCGCGGCTACGCGCGCATCGGCTACGGCCGCAGTGGGGACGTGCCCGTGGTCGCCGACTTCACCGGAGACGCGAAGACGGACATCGCTGTATGGCGGCCGTCCACCGGGACGTGGCACGTGCGCGGACGCAGCTCCGTGTCGTACGGCGTCCCCGGCGACATCCCGATCGTGCGCGGCACGACTCGCTGACGACGCCGCCGGCTACGTCGCCGGCGTGTGGTGGCACGCTGTCAGCCATGGCGTTGTTCGAGGTGGCTGAGGCGCGGGCTGAGCTCGTCCGGCTCCGACCGGTGCTCGACGGTATCGTGGCGGTGCGCGCGGACGCCGCCGAGCTCGCGGCGTCCCTGCGCCCTGGCGGGCTGCCCACACCGCTCGGCGGGCTCGCCGAGCTCAAGGCCGCCCAGGCACGTCTCGACGAGCTCATGACGGTGGTGCAGCAGACCGGCGCGGAGCTCAAGGGATTCGCGCCGCTGCTGGTCGACTTCGCCTCCGAGCTCGACGGCGTGCCGGTCCTGCTCTGCTGGCTGGAGGGCGATCCCGAGCTGGCGTGGTACCACCGGCTCGACCTCGGGTTCGCGGGCCGGAGGCGGCTGCCGGGCTAGGACCCGGCGAGGACCGCGTCGAGGTCGACCGACTCCCACCGCTTGCCCACCGGACGTACGACGAGCACTCGTGGGTCGGCGGCCGCCTCGTCGCTGGCGGCGCCGGCGGCGCCGTCCCGCCGTACCAACCGCAGCTCCAGCCGGTCCTCGCTCAAGCCCTCGACCTTGTCCTCGCCCCACTCGACGACCGTCACGGAGTCCTGCAGGGACGCGTCGAGGTCGAGGTCGTCGACCTCGGCGATGGAGGACAACCGGTAGGCGTCGACGTGGACGAGCGCCGGCCCCTTCCCCGCCGAGGGATGCACGCGCGCGATCACGAACGTCGGCGAGGTGACCGCGCCGCGGACGCCGAGCCCTTCGCCGAGGCCCTGGGTCAGCGTCGTCTTGCCCGCCCCGAGGTCCCCCGACAGCAGCACGAGGTCCCCGGGACGCAGGACGGCCGCCAGCCGGCGCCCGAGGGCACGCATCGCCTCGGCGGTCGGGACCACGAGCTGCGCTGCGCTCACCGCCGGCCACCAGTAGATGCGCGCAGCCGCGTGAGGTGCGCCGCCGCGGTGATCAGGTCCTCGGCCAGGGCTGCCCGCGGGGCGCCGTTCGGCCCGAACCGGATCGCCGCCGACGGGTGGTAGGTCACGAGCACCGGCCGCCCGCCGTAGTCGTGCAGCACCCCCCGTGACGCTCCCAGGCGCGCGCCCGGGCCCAGCACCCAGGACGCCGCGGTCCCGCCGAGCGTCACCACCAGCAGCGGGTCGGCCAGCTCGATCTGGCGCTCCAGCCACGGCCGGCACGCCACCAGCTCCGAGCGCCGCGGCGTCCGGTTGCCCGGCGGCCGGCATTTCACGGTGTTGGCCACCGCGACGCCCGCGCGCGCGATGCCCGCGGCCGCGAGCAGCTCGTCGAGCAGCTGCCCGGAACGCCCGACGAACGGCTGCCCCGTCTCGTCCTCCTGTGCGCCCGGCGCCTCACCGACCAGCAGCACGTCGGCTCCGGGCGGGCACGCGCCGGGCACGACGTGGCGACGCGACGCCACGAGCTCCGGACACGCGACGCAGCCGCCGCACGCCACGGCCAGCTCCGCCCATGACCCGCAGCGCGGCGCGGCCAGCGCGGGCGTCTCGACGTACGACGGGACCACGCTCATGCGCACTTTCCCGCGGAGCTGCGCATGGCGCGGTGGACGAGCCCCCGGAGGTGGGAGTTGACCAGCTCGTGGTGCTCGAGGATCACCATGTGCCCGGCGTCCGGGACGATCACAAGCTCGGCCCCCGGCACGGCGGGGAGCATGTCGCGGCTGTGGTCCGACGGCGTCATCAGGTCGCCCTCGCCGGCGAGGATGAGCGTCTCGACGCCGTTGAGCACGTGGAGGGCGGCGAGCTTGTCGTGCGCGTCGAAGGCGGGGAAGAACTCGGCGACGACCTCGAACGGCGTCGCGGCGTTCATCTGCGCGGTGAAATCCACCAGCTCCGGCGGCACGTCGGAGGCGAAGGAGTACCGCTTGGTCAGCAGGTAGCTGATGTCGCTGCCCATCCGGCGCCCGCGCTCGACCAGGTTGGGCCGCTTGCTCAGGACCTCGACGACGCCCGGAGCGACGCGCCGCGCGGCGCGCCCGATCGCGGCGGGTACGCCGAGGGTGACCTCGGCGAGCTTGCCCGGCGAGGTCGAGATCAGGGCGACGCCGACGACCCGGTCGCCGAAGAGCTCCGGGCGCTGGTCGGCGAGGGCCATCACGGTCATGCCGCCCATCGAGTGGCCGACGAGCACGACCGGTCCGTCCGGCGCCACGTCCTGCAGCACCGCCCACAGGTCGTCGCCGAGCTGGTCGACGTTGGCGTGCTCCTTCGGGCCACGACCGGAGCGCCCGTGCCCGCGCTGGTCGTAGAACACGAGCCGGCCCACGTCGCCCAGGTCGCGCCGCTGGTAGTGCCAGGCGTCCTGGTTGAGCGCGTAACCGTGGCAGAACACGACCGTGACCGGGAGCGCCCCGGGCTCGCCCTGCACCTCGACGTGCAGCGGCACCCCGTCGCAGGTCAGCACGATCCGCGTCTCGCCGCGGATGTGCCCCAGCGGCTCGTCCATGTCGCCGGCCCGGCGGCGCAGCGCCCGCCCGACCGTGTAGCGCTCGGCGGCGAGCCCGAGCGCGGCGCCGGTCGCCACGGCACCCGCGGCGAGGCCCAGGGCGCCGGCCGTCCGCGCGTAGGACGTCAGCGACCTCACGCGTCGCCGCCGGTGTAGGTCCGGGCGACCCGCGGGCCGACCCGCGTGACGATCTCGTAGGAGATGGTCCCCGCGGCGTCCGCCCAGTCCTGCGCGGTCGGCTCTCCCCCGTCACCGGGGCCGAACAGCACGACCTCGTCACCCGCCCGCGCGTCGTCGTCGCCGAGGTCGACCACGAACTGGTCCATGCACACGCGCCCGGCGATCCGCCGCTGCCCTCCGGCGGCGAGGAGCGGCCCGGCGCTGGAGGCGTGCCGCGGGATGCCGTCGGCGTAGCCCAGCGGCACGAGGCCGACCGTCGTCTCGCGCTGGGTGACGTACTCGTGGCCGTAGGACACGCCGTGGCCGGCCGGCAGCCGCTTCACGAGCGCCAGCCGGGCGACGAGGGTCATCACCGGGCGCAGGCCGAAGTCGGCGGCGCTGCCCTCCTGCGGGACGGGCGAGAGGCCGTAGACCGCGATGCCGGGGCGGACCAGGTCGAAGTGCAGGTCTGGGGACGTGAGGACGGCCGCGCTGTTGGCCAGGTGGCGGACTTCGAGCCGCGCACCGGCCCGCTCGGCGACGTCGACGGCGTCGCGGAACTGCTCGGCTTGCATCGCGAGCGTCGGGTGCCCCGGCGCGTCGGCGTAGGCGAAGTGGGACCAGACCCCCACGACGTCGACGCGACCGTCGGCCTGCTCCCGCATCGCCGCGCTCACGAGGTCGGGCCAGTCCGCCACTGCGGCGCCGTTGCGCCCGAGCCCGGTGTCGGCCTTGAGGTGCACCCGGGCCGGGCGCCCCGCGGCACCCGCAGCCGCGGCCACGTCCTCGAGCGCCCACAGCGAGTTCACCGACACGTCGACATCAGCGGCGATCGCCTCGGGCAGCCGGAGGTCCCCCGGGATCGCGAGCCAGGCGAGGATCCGTCCGCCGACGCCTGCGCGGCGCAGGGCGACCGCCTCTTCGAACAACGCCACCCCGAGCCAGGTCGCGCCGCCGGCGAGCGCCGCCCGGGCGCACGGAACCAGTCCGTGGCCGTAGCCGTCGGCCTTCACGACCGCCATCACCTCGGCCGACCCGGACGCGCGCCGCCGCAGCTCGGTCACGTTGTCCCGCACCGCCGCGAGGTCGATGCGGGCCTCGGCCCGCGCGGCCGCAGAGCGTACGGCGAGGTCGGAAAGCGTCATCGCGGCCCAGTTTCCCAGGGAACGCGTCCGGCGGCGAGGAGGACGTGCCGGACCGCCGCGGGCACCGCCGCGGCGACGTCGCTCGCCAGCAGCGGGCGTCCGGCCGAGGCGATGCGTCCGGCGAGGGCGTGCAGAGCGGCACCGGC
>JALYMU010000418.1 GCA_030773595.1 Actinomycetota bacterium
GCGTCGCGGTTGCCGACCCGCTCCGCGTTCGTGGCGAAGCCCGGCGTATCGGGCGCGATGCCGAACGCGGGCGCGAACCGCTGCCACAGCCCCTCGCTGCCGACGGCGATCTGCACCAGTCCGTCGGCGCACCGGAACAGGCCGTACGGCGTTATCGAGGGGTGGTGGTTTCCGGTCGCGGTCGGGACCTCGTGCGCGACGGTCCAGCGGGTGCCCTGGAACGCGTGGACGCCGACGATCGCGGCGAGCAGGCTCGTCCGCACGACGCGGCCGCGGCCGGTGCGCGCCCGCTCGTACAACGCGCTCACGACGCCGTACGCGCCGTACATCCCGGCGAGCAGGTCTCCGATCGGCACCCCCACGCGAGTCGGCTCGTCCGGCCCCGGACCGGTCAACGACATCAGCCCGGCTTCACCCTGCGCGATCTGGTCGTAGCCGGGTCGCCCGCCCTCGGGACCGTCGCGGCCGAAGCCGCTGATCGACAGCACGACGAGTCGAGGGTTGATCTCGTGCAGCCGCTCGACGGAGAAGCCCAGCCGGTCCAGCACACCGGGGCGGAAGTTCTCGACGAGGACGTCGGCGCGGCTGGCCAGCCGGGTCAGGACGTCACACCCCTCGGCGCTCTTGAGGTCGAGCGTCACCGACTCCTTGCCGCGGTTGCAGGACAGGAAGTACGTCGACTCCCGGGCGTCCTCGGGGCCGACGAACGGCGGTCCCCAGCCACGCGTGTCGTCGCCCGTGCCCGGCGTCTCCACCTTGATGACGCGCGCACCGAGGTCGGCGAGCATCATCGCCGCGTGCGGCCCGGCGAGCGCGCGGGAGAGGTCGACGACCACGACTCCGGCCAGTGGGCGGACGGCGCGCGACGGCGCCGTACCGCCGTTCTCGGACGGAGCGGACACGCAGACCTCCTCAGCTGCCCGTCGACGCGGTGTCCGGCAGCCGCCTCAGCGTCGAGCGCCGGGGCGGCTGCCGTCAACGCGGCTCGCCGGGCCGGTGCACCATGCATTGATGTACGGCGGCGCGGTCAGTCGCGGGCGGCAGACCAGCCGAAGTGGTCGAGCGGCCCATGCCCGCCGCCCAGCCGCCAGGACGCGCCGCCGGCCACGGCGGCGCTCACGAAGGACTTGGCGTCGTGCAGCGCAGTGGTGACATCGGAGCCCTTCGCCAGCCCGGCGGCGACGGCGGAGGCGAACGAGCAGCCGGTGCCGTGGTTGTTCGGCGTGTCGACCCGCGCCGCGCGCAGCTCGTAGGTCCCGGTGCCGTCCCACACCACGTCGACCGCCTCGTCGCCGGAGTCCGCCACAGCGTGCCCGCCCTTGACGACGGCAGCGGGGCCCAGCTTGCCGAGCGCGCGCGCGGCCTCGTGCTGGTCGGCGAGGGTGTCGATGCGCGAGCCGAGCAGGACCTCGGCCTCGCGGCGGTTCGGCGTCACGAGCATGGCGTGGGGCAGCAGCGCCTCGACGTAGGCGCGTTCGGCCTCCGGCTCGAGCAGGCGGTCGCCGCTGGAGGCGACCATGACGGGGTCGACGACGAGGTGCGGCAGGCGGCCGTCCGCGGCGAGACGGGCCACCGCGCCCACGATCTCCGCGGTCGCCAGCATCCCCGTCTTCACCGCCGCGACGTCGAGGTCGTCGAGCACGGCCAGGACCTGGGCGACGACGAAGTCGGCCGGGACGGCATGGACGCCGCGGACGCCGCAGGTGTTCTGCGCGGTGAGCGCGGTGACGGCCGAGGCGCCGAAGACCCGCAGCGCGGCGAAGGTCCGCAGGTCGGCCTGGATGCCGGCGCCGCCGCTGGAGTCGGACCCGGCGATGGTGAGGGCGACGGGCGGGGTCACGGGGATACCTCCTGAAGGGCGTCGAGAAACGTTGCGACGGTGGATGGGTCGCGCATGACGGCGCCCATGGCGGCGACGCCGGCAGCCCCGGCGCTGCGGCAGGCGGGGACCTCGGCCGGCGTCACGCCGCCGAGCGCGTAGGCGGGCGGCGCGCTCCGCGCCAGCGCGTCGAACCCGTCGAGGCCCAACACCGGCCCGTACCCCGGCTTGGACGGTGTGGGGAACACCGGGGACAGCGTGACGTAGTCGCAGCCCCCGTGGACGGCGCGGCGCACCTCGGCGGCGCAGTGGCAGGACCGGCCGACGACGGCGGGTCGCCGGGCCGGCATCGCCTCCGCCGACGCGAGGTGCACGCCGTCGCCGTACGCCTCCGCCACGCCGTCGGCCGCACCGGCGACGATCAGCATCCCGCCCACGAGCTCGAGCTCCGTTCGCAGGGCTCGGGCGAGCTCGGACCGCTCCGACGCCGGCAGGTGCTTCTCCCGCAGGACGACCGCGCGCGCACCGTGGCGTACGGCGGCCGCGACGGTGTCGGTCAGTGCACCGGTGCACTGTGCGGCGTCGGTGAGGACGAGCAGGGATGGGAGCGTCACAGGTCCGGCAGGCCCTCCATCTGCGTGGACGCCTCGGCATGCCAGCGCCGCGGGATGCGCCCCGCGCCGCGGGCCAGCCGGCCGGCCTCCACGGCGTGGCGCATGGCGAGCGCCATCTGCTCCACCTCGCGGGCGCGCGTGACCGCGGACGCGAGCAGTACGGCGTCGCAGCCGAGCTCCATCGCGAGCGCGGCGTCGGAGGCGGTGCCGATGCCGGCGTCGAGGATCACGGGTACGTCGACCGACTCGCGGATCAGCGCGATGTTGTGCGGGTTGCGGATCCCCAGGCCGCTGCCGATCGGGGACCCGAGCGGCATGACCGCCGCACACCCGGCGTCGGCCAGCCGACGAGCGACGATCGGGTCGTCATTGGTGTAGGGAAGGACGGTGAAGCCGTCCATGACGAGCTGCTCGGCGGCGTCGACCAGCTCGACCGCGTCCGGTAGCAGGGTGTGCTCGTCCCCGATGACCTCGAGCTTCACCCAGCTCGTGTCGAACGCCTCGCGCGCCAGCCGGGCGGTCTGCACGGCCTCGTGGGCGGTCCGGCAGCCGGCCGTGTTGGGCAGCAGCCGGACCCCGCACCGGTCCAGGACGTCGACGATCGAGCCGCCCGCCGACGCCTCCACCCGGCGCAGCGCGACAGTGACCAGCTGGGTGCCCGACGCCACGACGGCGCGCTCGAGCGCCTCCAGGCTGGGGACCCCGCCCGTACCGAGGAGCAGCCGCGACGTCAGCCGCTCCCCCGCCAGCACGAACGGGTCGCCGGCCTCCTCCCGCTCGAGGGCGGGGATCACGTCCTGTGCCGTCATGAGCATCAACCTCCTGCCACCGGGACGAGGACCTCGACCCTGTCGCCCTCGGAAAGGTGGGTCGCGTCCCACGCGCTGCGCGGCACGACGTCGCCGTTGAGGGCGACGGCCACGCGCCGCTGTTCCTCGGTGCGCGCCCGGACCAGCGCGGCGACCGTGATGCCGGTCTCCACGTCCTCGTCCGTGCCGTTGACCGTCACGTGCACGTCCTCACCTCCGGAACCGGTCTGCGGAGAAGGGCTGCGCGACGTCCGGGAGTTCGCCCTGGGTGAGGACGTCGGCGACGGCGTCGGCGGTCACCGGTGTCAGCAGCACGCCGTTGCGGTAGTGCCCGGTCGCGAGCACCAGGCCGGGCAGCGCGGACGGTCCCAGGATGGGAGCGTTGTCGGGGGTGCCGGGGCGCCAGCGGGCGAGTGTCTCCACGAGCTCCAGCTCCGTGATGGCGGGCACGACCTCGATGGCGTCCCGCAGCAGGTCGTGCACACCGCCTGCCGTGACCGCGGCGTCGAAGCCCTTGTCCTCGACGGTGGCTCCGACGACGAGGCCGTCCTCGGCATAGGGCACGAGATAGACGTGCTGACCACGAACCAGTGCACGGACCGTGTGTTGGAGCAGCCCCAGCGCCGCACGCAGCCGCAGGATCTGGCCCTTCACCGGCCGCACCGGTAGGTCGGGTACGCCGGGCACCGACGCGCTCCACGCCCCGAGCGCCAGGACCGTGGTGGCGGCCTCGAGCGTGGTCCCGTCGGTGAGGTCGACACCGTTCGCGCGCCCGGACTCGACGTGCACGGCCGCCACCCCGGCCCGCACGGTGCGGACCCCGGCGGCCTCACACGCGGTCGCCAGCGCGGCGTGCAGCGCGCGCCCGTCGACGGAGTGGTCGCCGGGGACGTGGAGTCCGCCGCGCAGCCGCGGCGTCAGGGACGGCTCGAGCCGGCGCGTCTCGCGTGCGGTCAGCCGCGCCGCCTCGAGGCCGAGCTCGCACTGGAAGCGGTGCAGCTCGTCCAGCGCCCGCATGTCGTCCGCGTCGAAGCCCACCGCGAGCGTTCCCGCCGTACGCAGCCCGACGTCGACGCCGCTCGCTTGCTCCACCTCCGCAACGAACGCCGGGAAGCGCCGCAGCGAGTCGCGGCACAGCTCCAGCAGGCGCGCCTCGCCGTACGACGCCTCGGTGACGGGGGCCAGCATTCCCGCGGCGGCCTGCGACGCGCCGCTGCCCGGCGAGGGGTCGACCACCGTCACCGACAGCCCCCGCTGCGCCGACCGCCACGCCACCGCAAGGCCGATCAGACCGCCACCGGCGACCGCGACGTCGGACACGGCAGCGGTCATCGCGCCGCGTCCAGCGCGCGCAGCAGCTCCCGCGTGGCCACGCCCGGATCGTCGGCGTCGAAGACGGCCCCGACGACCGCGACACCGTGGGCTCCGGCGCCGAGCAGCTCCGGGACCCGTGCGGCGGTAACCCCGCCGATGGCGACGACCGGGACGTCGACCGACTGAGCCACGGCCGCAACCCCCTGTGGGCCGAGTGCGTCCGGCAGTCCGTCCTTCGTGGTGGTGGAGTACGCCGGGCCGACGCCGAGGTAGTCGGCCCCCTCCGCCACGAGCTGAGCGGCGCGGGCAGCGTCGCGGGCGGTGCCGCCGACGAGATGCTCCGGGCCGGCCACCCGTCGTACGGCCGCAAGGGGCAGGTCGTCGGCGCCGAGGTGGGTCCCGGTGGCGCCCACGGCGAGGGCGATGTCCACGCGGTCGTTGATGATGCACGCTGCGCCGTGTGGCCGACACAGCTCGACGACGCGGCGGGCGAAGTCGTGCAGCGCCCGGTCGCTGCAGCCCTTCACCCGGACCTGTACGACGGGTGCGCCCGCGTCCAGCGCGGCGGAGAGCACCCCGATGGCGTCCCGGCCGTCGCGGGCGTCGGTCAGGACGTGCAGGCGTCCCAGGACCGCCATCATGCCGACACGCGCCCCGGTCGAGCGCGCCGGGCCGCCGGGAGGCACACCACCGCGGCGAGGAGGCCGGCGACGGCGAGGCTCACCAGCGACGCGGAGAATCCGTTGGCCGGGTCGATCCCGAGATCTGCCTGGCGCTCGGACCACCACTGCGTCCAGCCCTTGCCGGTGCCGAAGAAGGAGGTCGGCAGGGTGAGCTGGTAGGCGACGAACCCGGCGGCCCACGGCAGCAGCAGAGCGGGGCGTGCGGGTGCGGTGTCGGAGGTGTCCCAGGCGTCGCGCGGCATCAGGTAGTAGGCGACGACGAACACGCCGATGAGTGGGACGAACACCGCTCCGATGAGGAACAGGAACGGCTCGTACGCCGCGATGTCGAAGGTCAGCGCAAGCAGCGTCGCGACGCCGCCCACCAGGACCGCGAGCAGCCGCCGGTCCAGCCGTGCAGCGAGATTCTGGGTCGAGACGGCGGTGGAGTAGATGTTGGCGAAGGCCTCGTCGACCTCGACGACGAGCAGCACGAGGATCGCGACGAGCCCGAAGGGGACGGCGAGCAGCGCGTCGATCACGTCGAGGCCGACCGCGCCGTACGCCGCGAGAGCCAGCACGCCGAGGCTGAAGAAGGCGACGGTGGCAGCGCCGTACCCGACCGCGGCGCCGACGAAGGCGGGCCGCGCGCCGCGGACGTGGCGGGTGTAGTCGGCGGCGAGGGGGAACCACGACACGGGCAGCGCGATGACGATGTCGGTTGCGGTCCAGAACGACAAGGCGCCGCCCTCGGTCACCGGCGGCAGCGGCTGGGTGAGGACCTGGACGAACAGGTAGACCACCGCCGCGAGGGCGGCCCACACGGCGTAGCGGGCGGGCACGCGCACCGCGCCGAGCGGGCGCAGCGCCATCGCCGTCGCCAGAACGCCGGCCGCCAGGACGAAGGGCCAGCGGGGGGCGTCGAGGGCCCGGGACGCCGCCTCGGCAATGACGACGATCTCGAACGTCGCCCAGCCGACGCACTGGACGATGTTGAAGGCGGTGGGGAGGTAGGACACCCGGACGCCCAGCAGCCCGCGCAGCAGCACCATCGCCGGGACGCCCTCGCGCGCTCCCGCGGCCGCACCGAGGCCGAGCAGGACGGACCCGATCAGGGCACCGACGACGATGGCCAGAAGCGTCGTGGTCAGCGGCCGTCCCGCGAGCACGACGAAGGTGGTCGCCACGGGCAGCAGCAGCCTGATGCCGAGGTTGCCCCACAGGCCGAGGCTTTCGCGCAGGCCGAGCGTTCTCGCCGGCGCCTCGACAAGGGTGATCGGCGCGTCCGGCGTCGCGGTCGGCCGGTCGACGGTCAAGGACGTGGTCATACCCGCGCTCCCTACGCCGGCATTACCCGGTCAGGTTCCAGCGGTCGGCGGCACGTGGCAGCCACCCTCTCAGCCCGGTCTCGTCCGAGCTCCCGCACACTGCGGGCCGACAGTACGTCATGCGTCGATACAGTCGCCACCGTGTCCGTTGCCGATCTTCCGAAGCGACTGCCCGCCCCGTGGTCGCGCGCGACCACCCACCCGTTCCTGTCCGCCGTACGCGACGGCACGCTGCCGACCCCGGCGTTCGACGCGTGGCTGGCGCAGGACTACCGCTTCGTCCGCGACCTGCTGGCCTTCCAGGCGCGGCTGCTCGCGCGCGCACCGAGGGCGGCTGCGCCCGTGCTGGCCGGCGGGCTGGTGGCGCTCGTCGAGGAGCTCGGGTGGTTCGAGCAGCATGCCGGGACGCGGAGGCTGGACCTCGGCGCTGCGCCACTGCCGGCGACCGCGGCGTACGCCGCGTTGATGGACGAGCTCGACCGCGCGCCGGTGCCCGTCGCGCTCGCGGCGCTGTGGGCGGTCGAGCGGGTGTACCTCGACGCGTGGACCTCCGCGCTGCCCGGTGCCCCGCAGTACCGCGAGTTCGTGGAGCACTGGACGAGGCCGGAGTTCGCGGCGTACGTCCACGGGCTGGCGACCGCAGCGGACGGGGCCGTCGCGGAGGCGGGAGCGGACGCCGACGCCGTGGAGTCGGCGGTGGGCCGGGTCCTCGATGCGGAGGCCGCGTTCTGGGACATGGCCTGGACGGAGGGCTCGCGGTGAGCCTCGCCCGTGCGATGTGGGAGGCGAACGGCGACCTCGCCGACGCCGCCCTCACCCACCCGTTCGTCCGCGGGCTCGCCGACGGCACGCTTCCGCGGCAGGTGTTCGCCGGCTACGTCGCGCAGGACGCGTACTTTTTGGAGGCCTTCGCGCGGGCCTACGCGCTGGCCCTGGCCACCAGCCCGGACCGCGCCGGCGTCGAGGCGTTCGCCGACCTGCTGGCCGGCGTGCGCGAGGAGTTGCGGCTGCACGGGTCGTACGCGCAGCGGTGGGACATCGACCTGCGGGCGGTCACGCCCCGTGCGGCGACGCTGGCCTACACCGACTTCCTGTTCGCGACCGCGGCCACGGGTGGGGTCGGCCGGACCTGCGCGGCGATGACCCCGTGCATGCGTCTCTACGCGCACCTCGGGCAGTCGCTCGCCGGCGGGCACGCCGACACCTATGCCGAGTGGGTCACGACGTACGCCGACCCCGGGTTCGAGGGGCTGGCCGCGACGTTGGAGCGGCTGCTCGACGGCTACGCGCCCGACAGCCCCGAGGTGCGCGGGACCTACCGGCGTGCCATGCAGCTCGAGGTCGCCTTCTTCGACGCGGCCTACGCGTCGAGCCGCTGACCCCTCGACCGTCGCCGTGCGGCTCGTCCTGGTGCCCGGCGAGGGTGCGACCTCAGCTCGTGACCGAGGATGCCGCCGACAGCCGCTCCGCACCCGATGAGCACGGCCCTGATGACCACGTCGCGCGGAGGCTGCTCAGCCACGAGGCCCCCGGCGGCGGCGACCGCCGCCCACGCTGCTGCGGTTTCAAGGCCGGCGAGCAGCCTCTGCCGCAGTCGCTCCACCGGTGCAACGCTACAGCGCTGTACGGCGGAGCGGCCCGCCTGCCACAGACCCTCAGCGGTTGACGGACAGGTCGCCCTCGAGCCAGTCCACTCGTTCGTAGTCGCTGGTGAAGGGCACGCTCTCCCAGTACTCACGGGCGGAAGACCCACGGGAAAGCGCGGACGAGCAGATGGTGACAACGGCATTGGCGACGTGACGCTGGACGAATTGCTGCTTCGCAACCGGGCCGCACGGTTTCCGGCTGGGTACCTGACGGTCTCGCTGGAATATCCGGAACGAAGTTCCGCGTCCGCCGAGCACGTCGCTTTCGTAGTACGAAACCCACACGCGCCTGGACAGGTGGTGCGCCGGGTCCGTCACCACGTTGTCGAGCGAGAACCCGATCTCGGGGTCCGATTCAGCACCTGCGGGCATACGCGCCGGCACCACGAGGGGAAAGCGTTTGGCGCCTGCCCAGGTGGTGCGAAGTTGCTCCCGGGTGAAAGCGCTGTGCTTACCCGGGTCTTTATTCGCGTCGACGCCGTGCGACACGGCGTAGAAGAGCGTGACGCCGACCAGGTTTATGGCTGCAACCGCGGCAACGAGGCTCAGCCTTGCTGACATGTAACGGATGGGCACGAGTTCAACCCTCAATCCAAGGAGAGTGCAGGCGAGGCTTGAAGGGTGCCAGTTCCTATTCCACTTCGCGCTTCCTGATCCAAGAGCGAATCTTGCGCGTCACCTCCGAGCTCTCCCAGAAGTGGCGTTGTCCGCGAATGCGGTCAACCTTCGGGCGAGCGGCTCAGCCATGGGGCTTGAATCTCCCGTGGCACGACAGTGTCCTGGCTACCCGTTAGCATCAGGAACGGTGGTGTGGCTGGGTGGCCATCTCCAACCGCTGAGTGGCTTTGTCTCGGGCAATCCCCTCGGAATGTCCACGAGTATGCCCAAATGACGGAGTCGGTCGATCAGGCCCAGTTGACTCCATCCTGTCAGGCGGGGGCAAGTGTCCGCCCACATAGTCGTCAGCGCCTCGACCTGCTCGCAAGGCGCTGACAAAGGCTAACGGGCCTTCGCTCGGAACAGGACCTTGCTGGCGATTGAGACGTTCTTTCTCGTCCAAATGGCCCCCTTCGTCACGCTCCGTGTGCCGGCCGCCTCCATGGCGGTGTCAAGCCGCCGGGGCACCCTGTCGACGCACGGCCCGACTCACCGCCCACGGAAGGGAGTCCAGCCATGACGCCGCACGACCCACCAAAGCCTCGACACCACCGTCCTCCCCGCACGCCGGGCGCAGCGAGCCGCCCCAGCCGCGGGCCGCAGCCCACCTCGTGACCCGGCAGCCGGTCACCCTGCAACGCCTCGATCGGGCCACCGTGCACGCCGGCTCACCGTCCCGCGCCTGCGCTGCGGCGTCCGACCTGTTGTCATGAAGTAGACGCGCGACCGGGGGGGAACTCATCGCTTCGCCGGACGTGGCTTCGGAGCACGTCAACCTCGGCGAACGTCGAACCGCCGGAGAGCCGGGCGTAGCCCGGCCCCCGGTCGAAGAACGGCTCGTCGCCCGACCGGGCGGCGCGCATACCGGCCCGCAGGGTGTCGGATGCCGCCGCGTCGACGGTCGGGTCGTCGGAGGTTCCCGTCACCACGACGCCGTAGTCCTCGCGCGCGCCTGCGAAGGACACCTTGCGCCACCGGATGTCGCGCTCCACCTCGTCGTACGGGCGGTCCAGCGGGTCTCCCCAGCCGCCGCCGCCCGTCGTACGGATGCGGATGACCTCTCCGGCGCGGACGGGTTCCGCGTCGGCGAGGGCGTCGATCTCACGCTCGTGCGGGCCGCCGGGGTCGGCCGTCACCTGGAACGGCCGTCCGGCGCGGCCGCCGTTCACGCCCCAGCACGAGAGGATCGAGCGGTCCGCGATGGACATGAAGTGCCCGTCGCGGAGCATGCGGATGTGCTTGTCGTAGCCGAGCCCGCCGCGGTGTCGCCCGGGGCCGCCGGAGTCCACCGCGAGGCCGAGTCGCTCGACGCGGAAGGGGAAGCGCGCCTCCGTGAACTCCGACGGCAGGTTGCGCGAGTCCGGCACGACGTGGATGGTGTCCTCGCCGTCGGCGTAGTAGCGCCCGCCGGACCCGCCCCCGAGCACCTCGCGCATGAGGTAGCTCTCGCCGTTCGCGTCCTCGCCGTACACTCCTGTATAGCGGATGGTCTCCTGGTCGGCCGGCATGCGTCCCTCGACCGCCTTGGCGACCACGCCGGCGAGGACACCGAGCAGCCGCAGGATGACGAACGTGCGAGCGTTGGTGGGCGCCGGGAAGACCGGGCTGAGCAGGGTGCCTTTCGGCGGAAAGCGCATCTCGATCAATGGGACGACGCCCTCGTTGACGTCGAGCGCGGCCATCCGCTCGGGTGTGTCTGCGAGGTTGCGGAGGATGGGCGCGAGCCACTTCTTCAGGAAGTTGCCGTCGGCGTAGTCGCCGCAGTGGTTGATCGGCCCTTTAGCCTGCGGTGAGGTGCCTGTGAAGTCGATGACGAGTCGGCCGCCGTCCTCGCTCGTCTTCGTCAGCGTGATGCGCTGGGTGTGCAGCCTCGGCTCGTCCACGCCGTCGTGCTCTGCGTAGTCCTCCCAGACGTAGTCGCCGTCGGGAATCTTGGCGAGGATCTCGCGGCGGAAGGTGTCCGTGGTCTTGTCGAGGATGGCGTCGAAGCTCGCCTCGACGGTGTCCTTGCCGTAGCGCTCGAAGAGCTCGGCCACTCGCCGCGCTCCCATGACGCACGCCGAGCACTCCGCGTCGAGGTCGGCCGCGAGCGACTCCGGCATCCGCGAGTTGCGCGTCAGGATCTTCAGCGCCGCCTCGTTCGGGACGCCGGCGTCCCACAAGCGGATGGGGGGGACCATCAGCCCTTCCTCGAAGACGCTGCGGGCACCGGAGGGCATCGAGCCGGGACATGCGCCACCGATGTCGTCGTGGTGGCCGAACGCCTGCACGAAGGCGACGACCTCGGGCCCGTTGCCGCTGTCGTGGAACACCGGTGCGGTGACGCAGAGGTCGGGCAGGTGCCCGATGCCGCCCTCGGAGAGGTAGACGTCGTTGTGGAAGAAGACGTCGCCCGGTCTCATGGTCTCGAGCGGGTAGTCCCGCGCGACGGGGTGCACGAGCGCCGAGTAGGACCGGCCGGTGAGCTTGCGCAGGTGCCGGTCGTGGATGCCGGCGCGATAGTCGTGCGCGTCGCGGATCATCGGGGAGCGGCTGGTGCGCCCGATGGCCGTCTCGACCTCCTTCTCCACCGACGCGAGATAGCCCTCGACGATCTCGACGACGACCGGGTCCGCGACGGCGCCCTCGGTCAGGCGGTACGGCGTGCCGCTCGACGTCACGTGAGGTCCTCCCCCGCCGCCGTGCCGACGCGCGACATCACCAGGTTGCCGTGCCGGTCGACCTCGGCGCGAAAGCCGGGATGCACCGGGACCGTCGAGCTGAATTCCTCGAGGACGGCCGGTCCGACCACGACGTCGCCTGACCCCAGCGTTGCCCGGTCAAACACGGGTGTTTGGAGCCAGTCGTCGAAGTAGACCAGGCGGGTGCCGGTCCTGGCGGCGTCCGCGCCGGTGCCCGCGGGAGCCTCCTGGAGTTCCGGCTTCCGAATCGGCCCCACGCCGGTGACGCGGAAGTTGACCCACTCCACCTCCTGGCGTGGCCGGCCCTCGTGGTGCGCGCGGACCCGGTCGCGAAAGTCGTAGCCGTACAGCGCCCTGTGCTCGTCGTGGAACCGGTCGGCGACGGCGTCGAGCAGCTCGGCCGTGACGGGGCCGTCCGGCACGTCGACGCGGACCTCGTAGGCCTGGCCGTAGTAGCGCAGGTCCGCCGTACGGACGAATCGGCGGTCCGGCTCGGCGAAGCCCTCGCGGGCGAGCGCAGCATCGGCCTCGGCGCGAAGCGCGTGGATGACGTCCGCGACGGCTGCCGGGTCCAGAGAATGATGGCGGCTGACCGCCGTACGCACGTAGTCGTTGCGGACGTCGACGGTGAGCAGGCCGTACGCCGAGAGGTTCCCGGGGTTGCGGGGCACGAGGACCGTGGGAATGCCGAGGACGTCGGCCAAACGGCACGCGAGCAGGGAGCCCGACCCACCGAAGGTGACGAGGGTGAAGTCCCGGACGTCGAGGCCGCGCTGCACGCTGATCTGCCGGAGCGCGTTGGCCTGGTTCCACGCGGAGATCTCGAGGATGCCGACGGCGCAGTCCTCGCGAGAGAGACCCAGCTTGCCGGCGAGCTGGTCGATGCCCTGGGCGGCCGCGTCGGCGTCGAGTGGAATCTCACCGCCGAGCAGATGAGGCGGGATGCGGCCGAGGATGACGTGAGCATCGGTGATCGTCGGCTCCGTGCCACCCCGCCGGTAGCACAATGGCCCGGGGTCGGCGCCCGTGGAGTGCGGTCCGACCTTCAGCGTGCCCTCGGGGCTGATCCACGCTATCGAACCGCCGCCCGCGCCGACCGTCACGACGTCGATCATCGGAATCTTGACCGGAAAGGCTCCCACCGACCCCTCGGTGGTCAGCGCAGGCCGTCCGTCGACGACGACGGTGACGTCGGTCGACGTACCACCGCCGTCGAGCGTCAGGACCCGAGACACACCTGCACGGTTGGCCACGACGGCTGCTCCGAGAGCGCCGGCCGCCGGTCCGGACAGCACTGTCGTGATCGGCTGGTGGACGACCTCCTCGGCGGACAGGACGCCGCCGTTGGACTTCATCACGTAGAAGGGGACGCGGCGGCGCTGCCCCGCCGGTCCGGCCAAGTCGTCGAGCCTGCGGCTGATGTTCTCGACGTACCGACGGATGTCGGGCTTGACCGCCGCGTCGACGAGTGTGGTGACGCTTCGCTCGTACTCGCGGTACTCGCGCAGGACGTCGCTGCTGATCGAGACGATCGCGTCAGGGTGCTCACGCCGGAGAACCTCGCGCATCCGCCGCTCGTGGTCCGGGTCCGCGTAGGAGTGGAGAAAGCAGACCGCGATGGTGGAGATCCCGCGGTCCCGGAAGAAGCGCGCCGCGGCGACGGCGCTGACCTCGTCGAGGGGGCGCACCTCGCTGCCGTCGACGGCGAGCCTGCCGTTGACGGCCCGGACTCGGTCGGCGGGGACGATGCGCGGCGGCTTCACCCAGAAGTAGCTGTTGCCGTAGCCGTCGGGGACCGACTGCCGGGCGATCTCGAGCATGTGCTCGTAGCCCTCGGTCGTGACGAACCCGAGGTTGTCGACCTTGCCCTCGAGCAGCTTGTTCGTGGCGACGGTCGTGCCGTGGCTCACCGCGGCGACCGAGTCGTGGTCGAGGCCGAGCTCGTTGAGCAACTTGCGGATGCCGGCGAGGAAGCCGTCGGACGGGTCCGCGGGGGTGGAGGGCGTCTTGGTGGTGGCCAGAGCGCCACTGTCCTCATCGACTGCCACGACATCGGTGAAGGTTCCCCCCGTGTCGATCCCGATGCGGATGCGATGCGGCCGGTCACCGGTGGTCGGCTGCCCAGTCATGGCGTTCATGGCAGCGTCGGTCCGCGGGCCCGAGTCCCCGTGCGCCGTCATGGCGTTCATGGAAGCCTCGGGTCTCCTGCGGCGGCACCGGCAGGAGTTGCCAAGCGCACCGGCGGTCCGCGGTCAACGTCGCGAGCAGGGGCGCTCGACTGACCCCCGCCGCCGGCTGTCCGGCGTACGGCGGACAGC
>JALYMU010000419.1 GCA_030773595.1 Actinomycetota bacterium
GCCGCCGCCGTACTGGCGTTGCGTGGGTGTCGCTATGAGGTCCTGCCGGCCACCGCAGCCGGCGAGGGAAGTCGATTTCGGTCGTGCCCTGTGGTGCCGCTGTGCGAGTGCGAGCTCAGCGCTCGTCCGCCGGCGCGGTGGCCGGCGTCGAGTGCAGGCGACGCGTCTCGTCCTGGATCTTTGCGCCCGCGGCACGCAGCTTCTCCTCGTGCTCGCGGCCGTGGTGAGCGCAGAACAGCAGCTCCCCGCCCGTGGACAGCCGGACCCGCAGGTAGGCCTGCGCTCCGCACCGGTCGCAGCGGTCAGCGGCCGTCAGCGGGCTGGCGGGGGCTAGCGCTGTGGTCACGTTCCTCTCTCCCGTCGATCGAGGTGATGTACCCAGAACAACATCCAACCAGCAGTGCTTCGTTCCCGCGGCTGTAGTCGGACTGGTTCGCTTTCCGCGTAGCGGGGCCCTCGTGGAGGACCACTGTGCCGATCCATCGGCTGGACCCCGCCGGACCTGAAGCCTTCCGCGTGTCATCACTCCTCACACCCCCGCAACGCCGGCACGTGACGCCGGCCGGCTGTCGGGTCTCCGTCGTCGTGCGGGCGAGGCCCGCCGGTGTGCCACCGTACGGCGGGCGCGCCGCTGCGACACGCCGACGGGCCGCACCGGTAGCCTGATTGAGACCTCGTCGAGATGCCGGGAGCCCGACCGCGTGACCGCCCAGACCCTGTCCGCCCGTAGCGACGGCGAGTTCCAGCCGGATGCCTACACCTCGCGGAACCTCCTCGTCCTCGAGGGGCTGGAGGCGGTGCGCAAGCGCCCGGGGATGTACATCGGGTCCACGGACAGCCGCGGGCTGATGCACTGCCTCTGGGAGATCATCGACAACGCGGTCGACGAGGCGCTCGGCGGTCACTGCACGCACATCGACGTCCTCCTCCACGCCGACGGCTCCGTCGAGGTCCGCGACGACGGGCGCGGCATCCCGGTCGACGTCGAGCCCAAGACCGGCCTGGCCGGCGTCGAGGTCGTCATGACCAAGCTGCACGCGGGGGGCAAGTTCGGCGGCGGGTCCTACAGCGCCTCCGGCGGCCTGCACGGCGTGGGCGCCTCGGTCGTCAACGCCCTGGCCGCGCGGCTCGACGTCGAGGTCGACCGCGGCGGCAAGGTCCACCGGATCAGCTTCCGGCGCGGGGTCCCGGGCGTCTTCGTCGGCGACGGGCCGAGGGCGGCGTTCCAGACCCGCTCGGGCGTGGACGTCGTCGGCAAGGTCAAGCGCACGGTGACCGGCACCCGGGTGCGCTACTGGGCGGACCGTCAGACCTTCCTGCCCGACGCCACACTCTCGATCGACGAGCTGCACAATCGTGCGCGGCAGACGGCCTTCCTCGTGCCGGGTCTGACGATCCGCGTCCGGGACGAGCGGCGGGGCGCGGCCGAGGCGGTCGAGGACACGTTCCGCTTCGACGGCGGCATCAGCGAGTTCTGCGAGTTCCTGGCGCCGGACCAGCCGGTGAGCGACACGCTGCGCCTGCACGGGACCGGCCACTTCAAGGAGACCGTGCCCATGCTGGACGAGCAGGGGCACATGACGCCGACGGAGGTCGAGCGCGAGCTCGGCGTCGACATCGCGCTGCGGTGGGGGACCGGCTACGACACCGTCGTCCGGTCCTTCGTCAACATCATCGCCACCCCCAAGGGCGGCACCCACGTCGTCGGCTTCGAGCGCGGCCTGACGAAGACGGTCAACGAGGGGCTTCGCGCGGCCAAGGTCCTGCGCGCCGCCGAGCCCGACGTGCTCAAGGAGGACGCGCTCGAGGGCCTCACCGCGGTCGTGACGGTGCGCCTGGCCGAGCCGCAGTTCGAGGGTCAGACCAAGGAGGTGCTCGGCACCTCGGCGGCCGGTCGAATCGTCGCCCACGTCGTCTCCCGCGAGCTCGGCGCGCTGCTCAAGAGCCCGAAGCGCCAGGAGAAGGCTGCGGCCAAGGCGATCCTGGAGAAGGTCGCCTCAGCGGCGCGGACCCGCATCGCGGCCCGCCACCACAAGGAGCTCCAGCGCCGCAAGAACGCGCTGGAGACCTCGTCCCTGCCGGCGAAGCTCGCCGACTGCCGGGCCGAGGGCGTCGACCGCAGCGAGCTGTTCATCGTCGAGGGCGACTCCGCACTGGGTACGGCGAAGCTGGCGCGTGACTCCGAGTTCCAGGCGCTGCTGCCGATCCGGGGCAAGATCCTCAACGTCCAGAAGGCGTCGGTCTCGGACATGCTCAAGAACGCCGAGTGCGCCTCGATCATCCAGGTGATCGGCGCGGGCTCGGGTCGCACCTTCGACCTCGAGGCCGCCCGCTACGGCAAGGTGATCATCACGACGGACGCCGACGTCGACGGCGCGCACATCCGGTGCCTGCTGCTGACGCTGTTCTACCGCCACATGCGGCCGCTGGTGGAGGCCGGGCGCGTCTTCGCCGCCGTACCCCCGCTGCACCGCATCGAGGTCGTCCAGCGCGGCAAGGACAACGACTACATCTACACCTACTCCGACGCCGAGATGCGCAAGGTCGTCGCGGACCTGCAGCGGCGCAACAAGACCATCAAGGACCCGATCCAGCGGTACAAGGGTCTCGGCGAGATGGACGCCGACCAGCTCGCGGAGACGACGATGGACCCGCGCACGCGCACGCTGCGACGCGTGAACGTCGCCGACCTTGAGGCCGCGGAGCGGGCGTTCGAGCTGCTGATGGGCAACGAGGTCGCGCCGCGGCGAGACTTCATCGTCGAGGGCGCGCGTCGGGTGGACCGCGACGCCATCGACGCCTGAGGAGTACGCCGGGACGGCGTCCGGTGCCGGCTCCGTGCCACTCGCGCCGAGCCCCAGAGGTCCCGCCGGAGCACTATCCCGCCGCCATCTCCCGATGTCTCGGCACGTCCACGTCGACGGCATGCACACTCCGACCCGCGCGGTCCACGACGTAGAGCCGCGTCCCGTCGGAGACGAGCAGCCGCCCCGACGGCGTCCACGACACCGACGGTGGCCGTCCGGTGCCGGCCATCGCCAGCCCGCGCAACGCCACGGTCACCGTCCGGGCGTCGGGGGAGTCCGGGAGGTGTCCGACCGCGACGTCCCAGGTGCCCTCCGCATAGCCGGGGACGACGAGCGCGACGTGCGCCTCGTTGGGTGCCACCCGCGCCGCGACGGGGACGCCCAGCCCGCCCAGGTGCAGCGCGGCGTCCCGGCGCCGCCGGGTGGACCCGTCCCGGTCCACCCACGTCGCCTGAGGGGCACAGCCGGCGCAGGGCACCCACACCAGCCGGTCCCCGCGCGCGTCGAGCACCAGACCGGCCGAGGTCACCCGGTGCAGCAGCCGGCTGGTGTCGCGGTCGAGCAGCGCGATTTCACCCGCCGTACCGAGATGGTTGTAGCGAGGGCCGACGAGCAAGCCGACGTCGGCGGCGTCCGCGATCAGCTGCTGGTCGTCGCGCAGACTCAGCCGTGCGCCCGAAGGGGTGCCGTCGGAAGCCCGGCGTACGACGACCCGCCGCGGCCCCTCCTCGTCCCGGTCGAGCCAGAAGCCGCCGTGCGCGGCCCGCACCACGCGCGAGCCCCAGCCGAGATGGCTCACGCGGGCCTTGGAACCGGTCCGGGTGATGGCGTAGGCAGTGGCGTCGTAGCCGGGGTAGTTCCCGTCGGGGAACGCGAAGACGACGACGTCCGTACGTCGTCCGGGAACGAGGCCGCCCGGGAGTACGGCGAGTCCGTGCCACCCTGCGGTAAGCGGCCGGACGCGCCGGGCGCGCAGCGAGACCTGGACCACGCCGTCCGCGGTGGTGAGCAGCGCACGATCTTCCGGCGCGAACTCCGGCGTCGGCACATCTCGCAGTGCCCGCGCCGGGTGACCTTGCGACGCCATCGCGTCCCTCGTGGGAGGTCCCGAGGCGTCCCGGGCAGGCGGTCCCGCAGCGCCCCGGGCCGGGCCGACATCGGTGCCGGGCGCGGGAGAGGTTGGAGGAGAGGCTGAGGCGGCCGGGGCCGGCGAGCGCCCGTCGCCGCCGACCAGCGGGTGCACCGCCGCGCCGACCAGTCC
>JALYMU010000420.1 GCA_030773595.1 Actinomycetota bacterium
TCGGCGGCGGCGCGCGCCAGCCGGGCCTCGCAGTGGTCGAGCCAGCGGACCTCCGCCTCGGCCTGGAACACGAGCGCGTCCAGGACGAGCAGCCAGGCGAGGTCGGCGCCCGAGATCCCCCCGGCCTCGGTCGCGCGGTGCTTCAGCCGGGTGTAGTCCTGCAGGGCCCGCACCGTGGCCGTGCGCTGGCGCTGCACGACGGAGCGGACGTCCACCCCCGGCAGGGTCACCGCGACGGCGAGCTTGATCGCCAGCTCGTCACGGGGTGGCGTCGTCCGGGTCACCGGCGTCGCGAACCACTCGCGGACCGCCTCGCGCCCTGCCTCGGTGATGCGGTAGACGACGTGCCCCTCACCGTCGTCACCCTGCGGCTCGACCAGCCCGTCCCGCTCGAGCCGGGACAGCGTCGTATAGACCTGCCCGACGTTGAGCGGCCACGTCGCGCCGGTCCGGGACTCGAACTCGGTGCGGAGCTGGTAGCCGTACATCGGCGCCTGCTCGAGGAGGGCCAGCAAGCCCTGACGGATCGACATACCGCGTATGTATACCGGGTATGGGCCAACCGCGCAATACCGGGTATGCAGTGACGCGGCCGTCGCGGGGATGCCGCATCCTGGAGGTCGGGGGCACCGGCGCGGAGGGGGACCATGGCAGGGCAGCAGTACGGCGGGGCACGCGCATGAGGCGACGGACCTTCCTCGCCCTGGCGGCCGGCGGCCCCGCCGCCGCGGCGGCTGCCGTGGCCGGGTGGATCAGCCTGCGACGCTCGGACGTGCCGGCCAACCGCCTGGTCGGCACGCAGCTCGCCCCGGTCGGGACGCTGCCGGCAGACCGGACGCGGACCTGGATCGGCCCGACGTACTGGGCCAACCGGCTCGGTGACTGGCGGCTGGCGAAGGGCCGCATCGAGGCCCGGGTCAGCGGCGTCGGCGGCCGCACGGTCGCCGTCCTCGCCCGTGAGGTCGACGGTGGGGCGACGTCCGGCTCGGTGTCGGTGCGCACCGGTCTGCTCGGCAAGGGGCCGGGATTCAGCGGCTTCGTCGTCGGCGCCGGCGGCGGGGACCTCGACTGGCGGGCTGCGGCACTCGTCATGGGCCCGTCGGGCGAGGGCGGCGGGCTGCTCGCGGTCTACGACGGCGACGGCAAGGTCAGCTTCCGCGACCACACCGACGAGACGAACGTGTGGGACTACGCCGAGCTTCCCGCCGCCGAGCGGCGCGGTCCGGCGACTGCGCGCAGGCTCGGCGAGGACGTCACACTCCGCCTCGACGTGCAGGCCCGCGGGGACGGGACGTGCGACCTGTACCTCACGGCGTCGACCACGGCCGGGGGGAAGGTGCTGTCCTCCGCCACCCTCACCGGCGTGCCGGACGAGCGGCTCGCGGGGGGCCTGTCTCTGATCTCCGCCGTGCCGGGAGGCGGCAAGGGCGGGCGGCACTGGTTCGCCGACCTGCGCGCCGGCGGCGAGCGGTTCCCCGAGCGGGACCGCCGTGCCGGACCGGTGCTCGGGATCCTCTACTCCCTCGCCGACGGCGTCCTGAAGCTGTCGGCGCAGTTCCTCCCGGTCGGGGACGACGATCCGCAGGAGGCGGTGCTGGAGGCGTCGACCGGGGCAGGGAGCTGGCGGCCGGTCGCCCGCGCCCCGATCGGACCTGGCCACACCGCGCAGTTCCGCGTCGAGCGCTGGCCGGCCGACGAGGACACCGCGATCCGGGTGAGCTATGCCGCGGGCACGCCGCAGGAGGCGCACTACGCCGGAGTCGTACGCCGGGAGCCCGCCGACGCCGCCGCCCTGACGATCGGGATGGTCAACTGCACCAGCCACACCTTCCGCCCGCTCGACGGCAGGACGAGCGGTGCTCCGACACTGCCCGGCGAGAAGCCGCGCGGCCTCTACACCCGGCGCAACCTCTACTTCCCCTACGACCGGCTGGTCGCCGGCCTCGACCGCCACGAGCCCGACCTGCTCGTCGCGCTGGGTGACCAGTTCTACGAGGACCGGCCGACCCGCACCGACCGCGAGGGACGGCCGGTCTACGACATGCTCTCCCGCTACTACCTGTGGCTGTGGTCCTTCGGCGAGCTGACCCGGCGTACCCCGACGATCTGCCTCGTCGACGACCACGACGTCTACCAGGGCAACCTGTGGGGCTGGGCAGGACGCCCGGCGCCGAACGGCGACCGCTCGCTCGGCGGCTACGCGATGCCGGCGGAGTGGGTGAACCTCGTCCAGCGCGTCCAGTGCGGCCACAACCCCGACCCGTTCGGGCCCAAGCCGGTGGAGCAGGGCATCTCCGTCTACTACTGCGCCTTCCGCTACGGCGGGGTCAGCTTCGCCGTCCTCGAGGACCGCAAGTTCAAGAACACCAACCAGCCGGGGATCGACGGGAAGGGCCGGCCGCTGCCCGAGGAGCGCGACCTGCTCGGCGCCCGGCAGGAGCGGTTCCTGCGCGAGTGGGGAAAGATGCACCCCGGCTCGCCGAAGGTGTGTCTCACCCAGACGGCGTTCGCCTCGCTGCAGACGACCCCCGACGGCAAGGCCATCGCGGACTCCGACTCCAACGGCACGCCCCTCTCCGGGCGCCAGACGGCGCTGCGGATCCTCAAGAAGGCGGGCGCGGTCGTCCTCTCCGGCGACCAGCACCTTGCGACCCTCGTGCGCCACGGGATCGAGAGCTTCACCGACGGGCCGGTGCAGTTCACCGCGCCCGCCGCGGGGACGATGTGGCAGCGGTGGTTCCAGCCGTTCCTGCCGCTCGCGAACGCGCACGGGCCGCACACCGGCGACTACGTCGACGGCTTCGGCAATCAGGTCCACGTGCTCGCCGTCGCCAACCCCAAGGTCGCTTTCGCCGACGTCGTCGCCGTCCAGGGCAACGACCAGCGGGTCGGCGACCCGGACCTCAAGGCCGACGGCTACGGCATCCTCCGGGTGGACAAGGAGTCGTCGAGCTTCCGGTTCGAGTGCTGGCCTGCGGCGGTGGACCCGCAGGCGCCCGAGGGCGAGCAGTACGCCGGGTGGCCCTACGAGCTGCCGTTCTCGCAGGTGTAGCGCTCAGCGCCGCGCCTCGAGCACGACCTTGCCCACGTGCTCCCCGGCCTCCACGACGCGGTGGGCCTGCGCGGCCTGCGACATGGGCAGCCGGCGGTCGACGACGGGGCGGACGCGGCTGTCCTGCAGCAGCGGCCACACGTGCTGGCGAACGGAGGCCACGATGGCCGCCTTCTCCTCGGCCGGTCGCGCCCGCAGTGACGTGGCGAGAACTGCGGCGCGCTTGGCCAGCAGCCGCGCCAGGTCGAGCTCGCCGCGGGTCCCGCCCTGCAGCCCGATCACGACGAGCCGGCCGTTGGTGGCGAGGACCTCGACGTTGCGCCCGAGGTAGGTCGCGCCCATGTTGTCGAGGACCACATCGGCCCCCGACCCGCCGGTGGCCCGGCGGACCTCCTCGACGAAGTCCGCCGTGCGGTAGTCGACGAGGACCTCGGCGCCCAACTCGGCGCACCGTGGCAGTTTGGCCGCGCTCGCCGTGACGCAGACGCGTGCCCCCACGGCGCGGGCCAGCTGGATCGCCATGGTCCCGACGCCGGAGGCGCCGCCGTGGACGAGCAGCGTTTCGCCGGGCCGCAGGCCGGCGAGCATGAAGACGTTGGACCACACCGTGGCGACGACCTCGGGCAGGGCGGCGGCGTCGACGAGGTCCACGCCGGCCGGCACGGGGAGCACCTGGCCCGCGGGCACGGCGACCCGCTCGGCGTAGCCACCACCGGACAACAGCGCGCAGACGGCGTCACCGACGGCCCAGCCCTCGACCCCCTCGCCCACCTCGATGACGTGCCCCGAGCACTCCAGACCCGGGTAGGCCGCAGCACCCGGAGGCGGTGGGTAGTGGCCTTGGCGCTGCAGGATGTCCGCCCGGTTGACCCCGCTTGCCGCCACCTCGATGACGACCTCGCCCGGTCCGGCGCCGACGTCGGGGACGTCGGCCTCCTCCAGCACGTCGGGGCCGCCGGGCTTCCGGATCGTGATCGCGCGCATGGTCGTCAAGGTAACCAGTCCGACCGACAGCGGCGCCCGCTTCGGCCGGCACGAGGACCGGTCGCAACGCTCAAGTCCGGCGCCGAGGCTGCCGACACCACATCGGTCAGGGAATCTCCCCGACCGCCGGCTCGTCTCGAAGGTGGTTCGATGCTCCGCAACCTCGGCATCCTCGCCAAGCTCCGCTCCCGTGGCGCGACGTCGCCCGCCGAGGCGCAGCCGCCGGTGGCGGATCTCGGCGGCTGGCATCCCGAGACCACGTCCAGCGCCGCCGCGGGGTCGCCGTTGCTCGCCGCCGGCGCGGCGGCCGTGGACATCCTCCCGGACCACAGTGCTTCGCGCCGTCGCCGCAAGTCCAGCGCCGCAATCCCCGCCCGTCCGGTGCCCGCTCCCATGCCCGCGCCCTCCGAGCCGGCTCTGGCTGCGGCGTACGACGCTCACTCGCGGGCGTACGACGCTCCTGCGCCGTTCGCCGCGTCGACATCCCCGTTCGCCCCCGCCGCGCCCGTCGAGCTCGGCGCTGCGGCGCCGGTCGCGTCGTACGAGCAGGGTCCCGCCCTGGCCGGTCCGGTCCTCGACACCGGTGCGATCGCGCCCGGGGTCTTCCCGCCTTATCCGCCCGCCGTCGCGCAGCCCGCCGTAGAGGCGACGCCCGCCGTGCCCGTGGCGGCGGTGTCCGGTGGCTGGGACGACTGGGACGACGACGCCACGTCGACCGGCGCGCACATCGCGTCCGCGGCCCTGACCGAGCTCAGCCGTCTCTCGTACCCCGCCCACCAGCAGCGCCCCGGCTCCGGCGCCTGACGCCTACCCGGGGTCGATGCCCGTGCGGGCGCCCCACTCGGCCGCGAGGCGCGTCGCGATGTCGGCTGCCTCCCGCACCGCGTCGGGGCCGCCGCCGCGCAGGCCGGCGGCGTAGCCGACGAGGAACGTCGTGAGCGGTGCGGCGGGTCGTACGACCTGGTGCGCCGCGTCCCGGGCAACGTCGAGCAGCAGGGCGTTGCCCACGTCGTAGGGGACCCCGAGCTCGCGAGCGAGCTGGGTCATCCACTCGTCGAGCACGAGCCCTCCTCCGTCGCGAGCCGCCGTCGTACGGCCTCGACGTCGGCCCAGGTGTCGCAGTCCAGTGTCACGCCCTCGTCGTCGGGCAGCCGGAGCACGCGCAGGCCGGCGAGCAGACTCCGCATGGACCGGTGCCCGCCGGACCGGCGCAGCGCCTCGAGCCGGTACGCCGCGACGAGCGGCTGGTCGCGCCCCTGCGCGTCCACGAGGACCACGGCGTCCGGCCCGGCGCCGGCGGTGCACGCGGCGGGCGGCGTGGGCGCGCCCGACCCCAGCGAGATGAGCAGCCTCCGCACCGTCCCCCGCGTCACCAGCGGGCAGTCCACGCCGAGCACCACGACGGAGGGCTGGCGCAGTCGCTCCACCGCCGCGGCGAGCGCCCGGGCCGGCCCGCCGCCGGGAGGATCCTCGCGGCACCACTCGAGGCCGGGGCGGGTGCCCGGCCGGGGAGGTCCCACGGCGACGACCGACGCGGCGTCGGCGACGCTGTCCAGGACACGGTCCAGCGCCGTGCGGCCGCCGAGGTCGATCAGGGCCTTGTCGGCTCCGGCCAGCCTCCGCGCCTCGCCCCCGGCGAGGACCACCGCGTCGTAGGCCGTCACGCGACGACAGTATGCGCGGCGACCCCGGGGGGCCGGCGTCCCTGCGGGGCGGCGGGTGCGGCTACGCTCCCGGACCCGGTGCGCCCGGACCGCCACCCGCGCCTGGGCCGAGGCCGGCGACCCGCTTCGACAGCAGGGCTAGCGCTCCGAGGAGCCCGAGGACGAGGACCGTCAGCAGGCCGATCAGCGCCCACGCCCGACTCGGCATCCCCGAGTCCTGTGCGGACTCGCTGGACGCGCCGACGACACCGGCGAGGGGCGTCGCCTCGGCCGTCGCGGTCGACGACGCGCCACTGCGGCTCGGACTTGGACTCGGCGTGCTACTCCGGCCGGGTCGAAGGTCGGCAAGGCGGTCGAGCCGCCGTCCTGTGCGCATGCGGTGAGTGTGAGCGCGGCAGCGAGCGCTCCCTGTGCCCCCAAGGTTCCTCCCCGTCCATCGGGAGGCGTCCACCCCGGCGCTTCCCGCGGGCGAACGATACCGAAGGGGACGACAGGGGGCACAGGCCCTGATGGGGGACGTCCGGGACGGCCAGTCACCGCTCCGCTACAGCGGCCGGATGCGACCTGGGGCGGTTGACCGGCCTCCGTACGACGGCCACGCGTGCGGACGCCCTTTACCGTGCACCACTGCATGGTGCTGACCGGACCGGACCGCCCGCGGATCCACCAAAGTCGGGCGCGTAAAATGCACCACAACGGACCTTCCCGTGAACTATTGACGCACCCGAAGTGACTAGTTACGTTCCCGCTACCGCGGAAACGGGGGGACCGTTCACCGCCTGACCGTAACTCGATGCGGCACCTCGCGCCCCGACCGTCCCGCGGGCCCGGTGAGGTGGTGTCGAATCGCGCAGCGGTCGGCGCGTGCATCACGTCGTGCGTGGCTCGCGCACGGCTATCCCCGAAGAGAGGGCAACCGTGAACCGTACCGCTCTGCTCGCTCCACTCGCCGCCGTCGCTGTGGGGATGACCTTCCCGGCAGCACCAGCGGCGGGCGCGACACCTTCGCACCCGGTCGTGAGTGCGTCGGGTCGGGCAATCCCCGGCCAGTACATCGTCACCCTGAAGGACGGCGTCGCGACCCGCGGCTTCGCAAAGGCACTGCAGATCCGCCCGACCTACGTCTACAGCTCCGCCGTCACAGGATTCGCGGCACGGCTCACGTCGGGCCAGGTCCGCGCCCTGCAGCGGTCGGCCTCGGTCACCCGCATCGAGCAGGACTCGGTCGTCACCGCCAGCCGCGAGAGCGCGCCGGTCAAGGCGATGGCCACCCAGACGGTGTCCACCACCGGCGGTCTCTACGGACTCGACCGCATCGACCAGCGCAACCTCCCGCTCTCGGGCACATACACCTACAACACCACCGCTTCCTCGGTCCGCGCGTACGTCATCGACACCGGCATCGCCACCAGCCACACGCAGTTCGGCGGCCGCGCGATGAACGTCTACGACGCGCTCGGCGGGAACGGCCAGGACTGCAACGGCCACGGGACGCACGTCGCCGGTACGATCGGCGCGTCGACCTATGGCGTCGCGAAGGCCTCGCTGTTGCGCGGAGTGCGCGTTCTCGGCTGCGACGGCTCCGGCTCGACCTCGGGCATCATCGCCGCGGTGGACTGGGTCCGCACCAACCACATCAAGCCGGCCGTGGCGAACATGTCGCTCGGCGGCGGGTACTCCTCCACCCTGAACACCGCGGTGAACAACCTCGCCAACGCCGGCGTCGCCATCGCCGTCGCCGCGGGCAACGAAAACGCCAACGCGTGCAACGTCTCGCCCGCCTCGGCGAGCAACGCGGTCACGGTCGCAGCGTCGGACCGCACCGACACGCGCGCCTCGTTCAGCAACTACGGATCGTGCGTCGACACCTACGCGCCGGGCGTCGGGGTGACCTCCACCTGGCTCAACGGCGGCACGAACACGATCAGCGGCACCTCCATGGCGAGCCCGCACGTCGCCGGTGTCATGGCGCTCTACAAGGGCACGTACGGCGACGCGGCGTCCTCAACGGTCAACAGCTGGATCGTCAACAACGCCACGACCGGCGTGATTAAGAGCAACCCGACCGGCACGGTCAACCGCCTGCTGTACAAGTCGAACCTCTGACCGGATCGCGGGACCGGTAAAGCGGCCCGACACACGTACACGTGTGTCGGGC